>NZ_CP112998.1:7058010-7373180 GCF_026625565.1 Dyadobacter pollutisoli | reverse complement strand
GGGCGGCGGGAATACACACTTACGTCGCCGATTTATCGGGCATGAAAATTATTTATCAGGGGCCTAATTCAGAGTATGAATACGAAGAAATTATTCCGGAAGTTTAATGCATTAAATTTACAATGAGATTATTACCTTTCTCATTTCTTCCAGGTGGGCGTCCGTAAAATCCAGATGCGTTACAAAACGGACCAGCCCTTTACCAAAAGTAACAGCCAGTATACCGACCGTTGCCAACTTTTTGACATAGTCCGTTTCAGACAATCCGGCCGCAAGCCTTATAATAACAATATTGGTATCAATGGGAAACACTTCCTCCACTTCCACCAGGTTGTGCATAAACATCTCCCCTATTGCCCGTGCCCGTCGATGGTCTTCTCGCAAGCGTTCCACATGGTGATCAAGGGCGTAAATCCCTGCCGCTGCCAGAAAACCAGCCTGGCGCCATCCACCTCCCATGACCTTGCGGAAGCGCTTTGCTCTTTGAACCAACTCCTTCGTGCCCAGCAGCAACGACCCCACCGGACAACCAAGGCCTTTGGAAAGACAAATACTGATGCTGTCGAACACCTGACCGTACTGGGCGGGACTCTCCCCGGTTTCGACCAAAGCATTGAAAAGTCGTGCGCCATCAAGATGTAGTGGAATGCTCCTGTCCGAGCACACCTTCCGTATTGCTTTAATCTCCTCAAAGTCATAATAACAGCCGCCACCCTTGTTCATCGTATTTTCAAGCGAAACCAGGCGGGTTAATGTGGAATGAATGTCATGCTCGGGACTAATCGCATCGGCAACCTGCCCCGCAGAAATCCGGCCACGGTCCCCGTCCAGCAATTTGACCGAGGAAAGAGAATTGAGCATGATACCACCGCCTTCGTACAGATAAATGTGAGAATACTTGTCACAAATGACATCGCTTCCCGGCTGGGTATGAGCCCGTATTGCAAGCTGGTTCGTCATTGTACCCGACGGACAAAAAATAGCTGCCTCCATGCCAAATAGCCTTGCCGCCTTTTCCTGCAAAGCATTAACCGTCGGATCGTCTCCAAAAACATCATCTCCTACCTCCGCTTCCCACATTGCCTGCTGCATTTCAGGAGTGGGTTTGGTAATGGTATCGCTGCGTAAGTCTATTTTCATTTATTTTAAACTGATATATTGCGTACAAAATTAAAGCAATGGAATTCCAGGAATATTTAATAATGAAAAAAATAGATGCGGATGCGTTCAGAAAAGCGGATCATTCCCGCTTTTCTGAGTGGGAATCGCTGTTTAGGACCATGCATCCGGAAAGTTTTACCGCTCACAAAAAATTCCTCATCAATGAGATACGCCGAAGGTACCACCTGAGCTGATAGGTAGGGAAAAGTTAAAGTCTTGGTGCCCGTCAACCTTTCATTTCTTCCATTAATTTCATTAGAATCCCCACCGTTTTCTCAGTTTGTTCCTTGCTCGGTGTGGTATCCCAGTTTCCGACGATACCATTGCTCCCAATGTAAATCCCATCTTTGCGGGAGATAAAATTGGCGCCCTGCGTGTACAGCTTGTAGTTAATGTCGCTCTGAGGGATCAGGCAAGATAGCTGGCCCGAAACCGGTGTAAGTTCCTGGTCATTGAAAACCGGCTTGGCCCCCAGGCCCATACAATTCACTATAACCTTTTCGGGTAATGCGTCAATGTCTTCCAGCTTCTTGATCTCCTGGATCTTTACCTTTCCGCCAAACATCATAAAGTCTGTAAGATGATGCCGAAGGTAGGTAGGAATGTTAAACATGATGTTGGACCGCCTGGTAACATGGTCCGCTTTAAAGGGATGCTCCTTTTCAGTCAGCCTGACCCGTTCCGGCAGCAGTCCTTCTATTTCAAAATCCTCTCCGCCTGCACCTGGAATGTAAACCGGGGACTGCTTGAATACACCATATTCCTCAGCCCAGCACGCAATGTCATTCATACCCAACAGAAACTGAAAACGCCTGAAAGAGAATTTTGTAGCTTCTTCCCAGATCGCTTTAAACTCCGGTTTGGCAACTTTCACATCACATACCCGCGACGCCGGTGACCATGTACCCGTCGCCAGGTTACTAGTGATATTCGGGGGGACGTCTTTGGTGTAAATGGTTACGTCGCAACCGCTCTCCTGTAATAGCCGGGCGGTGGCTATACCTACCGTTCCGCAGCCCAGCAAAGCGATCTTCTTTTCTCCTGTTGCCAGTACCTTGTTCCGCGTAATGTTGCCGGTACCCCACGAAAGCGACCAGCCACTACCCCCATGACCATAGTTATGAACAATGGTCTTGTTACCCAGCTGTTCCACATCCAGCCGTGGTCCCGATGCCCGAAATGGGCGTAAACCAACTGTTTCCTTGACAATCCGGTCCATAGATAACCGCAGTTTGGGTATCTGATGATACCCGCGATTGATATGGAAATGCTTGTCTGGATATTGCAATTGGTTTTTTGGCACACAGGCGGTGGCCACAGCACCCAATGCAAAACTTGCGGGTACTGCCTTTTCAAAAAAGTTTCTGCGATTCATCTGGATTGGCTGGGAATAAGATTTTGGACTGTCGAAAATTAATCAGGAACATCAATGTTTACAAATTATATATGGCAACAAACAGAAGCATCAAAACAATATTTCTATTTTTAATATTAAGTCCAATTATTACCCTGCATTATACCAATTCAACCAACACCTGCCATTTCCTATTTTTATCAGTTTTTGGAAAGTGAGAAAGGAACATCTGCCGCGCTGGCTCCCCAGCTTTTATTTGGAGTGTTGCCCATTTGCAGGATCAGTTTTCCACCATTGCTAATTTCGTCGTGCGTCAGATATGTTCTGGTGAATGGTTTCCCATTCAATGTTCCGGACTGAATGTACGGTGCATCATCGGATACGCCTTTTGCCTCTATCACAAACTTTTTACCCTTGGCACCGAATATCGTCGTTTTCTCAAAAACGGGGCTTCCCAGCACATACTGCGGTGTTCCGGGAGTAACAGGATAAAAACCCGCCATACTGAAAGCCAGCCAGGCCGACATTTGCCCGCCGTCCTCATTACCACTCAATCCGCCTGGCCCGGTGTCATACTCATCACGAATGATCTTCCTGGTCCATTGCTGCGTTTTCCAAGGCTGCCCTGCGTACGGGTACAGGTACGCGATCTGGTGATTGGGCTCATTGCCATGCCAGTAATGTCCCTGTTCAAATAATGTGTCCAGTTTGCTCAAAAATGCCTTATTGCCTCCAACTAGTTTCTCCAAACCCGCAATGTCCTGTGGCACAAACCAGGTGTACTGTGCCGGTGAGCCTTCGGTAATGAAACTGGAACGCTTTGTGAAAGGATCGAAAGTGGTGATCCATTTTCCGTCCGCGTACCGACCGCGTGCGTAACCTGTTGCAGGGTCAATCACATGCTGATAGTTCAGTGCTCTTTTTTGCAGCTGGGCCGCATCCTCACTTTTCCCCAAACCTGCCGCCAGTACTGACAGGCAAAAGTCGTCATAGGCGTATTCCAATGTCCGCGAAACCTGTTCCCGCTTGTGAAAAGCCTGCCAGACGCTGTCCTCCAAAGGTACATAGCCATATTCAAGATAGGATTTCAGCGCCCTGCGTCCCTTGCCCGCCTCGTAGCTTTTGGCATCCGCATTGATTTCAAATGCATTTTTTCTCAAATAGTCATATCCCGATTTTACATCAAAACTTCTGACATTCTTGACATAGGCATCGGCCATTACAGACATGACGTGGTCACCGACCATAGCCGCCGTGTAATGGTTCCAGCAAGGGAAAATAGGCATCCACCCACCCTGTTCCGCTTTTTTGACCAAAGACTGCATCATATCTCCCGCTTTCTTCGGCTCCGTCAATATTTCCAATGGCATAGCAGCCCGGAATGTATCCCACATGCTAAAATCGCAGTAATAGTCAAATCCATCTGCCTTTTGCAAAGGCGTCCCCCCTGCGAATGAAGGATACTGCCCGTTTACGTCAGAAAAAAGTCTTGGAGAAAGTTTAGTCCGGTACAACGCGCTGTAAAAAAGCGTCTTATCTTTTTCGTTTCCTTTTACTTCTATTTTACCTAACGCCAGATTCCAAATTTTTTCCGTTGTCTTTCTCACAGTTTCAAAATCCTTTTCGCCAATTTCTTTTTCCAAATTCAGCCTGGCTCCCTCCACGCTGGTAAACGACGTCCCGATTTTGACGGTAACGGTTTGCTTCTCCTCACCAAATCCCACATAGGCCCCCAGCTTTTCTCGTTTCCCTTTTCCCGTAAGCATCCGGCTCATAGGCGAAATCGTGTCGCCCAGAAATGTGCCCGATTGAATGATTTTTTTATCAAATTTCAAGACAAAATACCCACTGAAACCCGCCGACTGACCCGCTCCCTGATAAATCCGGTGTACAGGATTGTACCCTACCACCTCGCCTCTTTCTGGAAGCACTTCCACAAATCCCTGCCCTTCGTCGCTATTAGGTTCAATGACGATGAATGATTCTTCGCCACTTTCGAAAGCAAACCGCATGACCGCAGCTCTCGCGGATGCGGTAACTTCTGCATTTATTTGATGCTCGTCGAGCCGGATGCCGTAGTAATCCGGAGAAGTCTTTTCTTTTTCATGCGTGAATGTCGCCGCTCTCAGTTCCGGGTTTGTGATCAGCTCGCCGGACATGGGCATGACCGTGAGCGTCCCATAGTCCTGCACGCAGGAGCCGTTCAGCCAATGTGTCCCGCGAAAACCCTGGAATTTGTTATCTGTATAATAGTAAGGTGCAATGCATTTTGTTTCCGTAGACCTTGTCTGCGCTGTCCATTGCGTCATTCCGTTCGGTACACCCACAGCCGGAATTGTCTGACCTTTGAGCTCGCTACCCGCCTCGCTATGCGATCTGGCACTTTCTGTTGCCGACGGAGCGGTTCCGATTCTTGTCTCTACATAGCGGATCGGTGTCTTTTGCGCATCAGAATCCTGATTATTAAAAAGTAGGGCGGAAAGGAGTAAAACGTATCTCGGAAATTGCAAATGCATGTGTCAGGCTTGTTTATTAATAATGTCGGAAGATCGAAAAAATAATGGTATGTTCGGCGGGATAATATTCCTGAACTGATTGTTAAGACGAGCAAAAACAGCTATCCCCTTATGAGAATAAATATCATTGATACCGGCTATTTCAAACTGGACGGTGGCGCGATGTTTGGCGTAGTGCCTAAAACCCTCTGGAGCAAGCATAACCCGGCCGACGAAAAGAATCTATGCAGCTGGGCAATGCGCTGCCTGCTCATTGAAGACGGCGGCAAATTGATTTTGATCGATACCGGAATGGGCGACAAACAAGACGCAAAATTCTTCGGACATTATGACCTGCACGGCGACGAAACATTACTTTCGTCCATTCGGGAAAAAGGATATGATCCCAAAGACATTACGGACGTGATTTTAACACACTTGCATTTTGATCACGTCGGCGGCGCAGTGCAGTTCAGCAAGGACGGTTCAAAGTTGAGCCCAACGTTTGCTAATGCAACTTACTGGTCCAACGATGCGCACTGGCAATGGGCGATCGAGCCCAATCCGCGGGAAAAGGCATCCTTTTTAAAAGAAAACATTCTTCCGTTACAGGAATCAGGCCAGCTGCATTTCATTGAAAAAGGTACCTCACCGTTTTCATCGATCGATTTTATTAATGTAGACGGACATACGGAGCAAATGATGCTTCCCGTGATTCGATATCAGGACAAAAAAATAATTTACGCGGCCGACCTCTTTCCGTCCTCATTTCACGTGCCTATTCCCTGGATCATGAGCTATGACATGCGGCCGCTCATTACGATGGAAGAGAAGATCCAGGTTTTGCAAATGGCCGTTAATGAAGATTGCATCCTGTTGTTCGAGCACGATCCGCTTTATGAGGCGGCATTGGTGGAGCAAACCGACAAGGGCATCAGAATTAAGCATCGCGGCGGATTAAGCGAATTCATTTAAAATCTCAGCCATGAAAATCGGTTTGGTCTTGTCGGGAGGCGGCGCGCGGGGAATTGCTCATATTGGTGTTGCCAAAGCTTTGATGGAGAAAAACATCGAACCCGAAATCATCAGCGCGACGAGTTCTGGCGCATTTGTGGGCGCGATGCTCGCATATGGTTACGCCCCGGACGAAATCATCGGGCGGATCATTGAAACGCGTTTTTATCCGTATCTGAGATTGGGGTTCGGAGCAACCGGGCTCCTGCAAATGCAGAGAATGGAGACCGTGCTGTGCAAATATATTCCCGAGAACACATTTGAATCGCTCAAAATCCCATTGGTAGTAACTGCTACCGACATTATCGCGGGTACCGAAGTGCTGTTTCGGAAAGGAGAACTCGCATTGCCCATTCTGGCGTCGTCGTGCATTCCGGGACTATTCAGTCCGATCAGGATTGAGGGGCGTGACCTGGTGGATGGAGGCGTGCTCAACAACTTGCCCGTTGAAGCGATTCGCAGTGAAGCCAGCTACATTATTGGCAGCCATTGTAACCCATTTGGCCTTGACAAACCATTGAAAAGGACTACTGAAATCGTGTACCGCAGCCTCATTCTGGCCATGCACGCCAAAACCAAAGAACGGTTCAGTAAATGCGACCTGCTCATCGAACCGCCAGCATTAAGCCGTTTCAGTATTTTCGACTTCCGCAAAGCAAGGGAATTGTTTGAAACCGGGTATTGGTTCACAAAGGATTTGCTGGAAAAAAGCACCAGCTTCCCTTTGGTTAAAAAATAATTAACCTAGTAAATCCAGAGTTAAACTTTGGATTTACTAGGTTAGCTCATGATATCAACTTCACTTTTTCAAAGTCTTAACAACCCATTCCCCAACCTGAACGCCCTGCTTCTGGCCGTTTTCGATTGCGTCCATGAAGTGAATACCGCCGTAAAAACGAGACATACCGGATTCCTGAGCAGCTGCCAAAAAGGAATCAAATTTTCTGGCTTTGAGGTTAAAACGCTCCTCTACTGTATCGGTATAAGCATAATTATCACCGAAGTAATGGGTCAATATAACAGCGGAGGCCGTAGAAATCACTGAATGCCCGCTTAGGTACTCAGGAAAAGGAGGTGTCTGCAAAAACGGTTTCCAGGTTGGATCAATGTACTTTCGGATTGCTGTTTCAGGCCTGATGCGGTTGCTGCGGTATTTCTCGTCCCAGCAGGCCATAAACCCATCCATTAGCCCTATCGTGACGGAAGTATTAATGAGTAATGTTTTGGAAAAATCTGTTTTTGCTTGCCTGCAGGCAATGTCGGTAATACCCATCCAATGTGACCCAGGAGATATCTTCTTCATGCCTACCAACAAATGCCCCTTATTTTCCAAGGCAAACGGGTTGCAGTCCCAAAACGCTGCAATCACATTGTGCTCTGGCTGATTTGTGTCGTCATAGTTTTGCTTCATTAAGTTGAAGAATGCTGAATTTTTGTCTTCTGAAAAAGCGACTGGTTCATCCGGACGAAACTGTGAGGAAGAATCTAATGTGAATGGCCTTATTGTTTTAAAATAAGGCTCCACGGGCGGGAAATAGCCAGGAGGTGTTGGGTACCAGTCACCGGCTTTGCCCGTAGGCTCATATCTCGGGAAATTACTAGTCCTGTTGTACTTGTCAGATTTGGCATATTTCAGGATCTGCTTACTGACGGCGAGCCCGTACTCCTGCGATCCAGCAATTACTTCATCCGTAAAACCGATCGTCCTGCATGAATCGATCAACTTGTCCTGGAACTTCTGCAAAAGCACACCGGAAGGCTGCATTTTTTTAGCAGTTTCCAGCATCGCAATGACTGACGCCAGCTGGTAGCTATACTCCGCTACCGCCGGCTTTGTAATTTCAGGAAATTCATTCAAAACCCCGTGCATGGTTTTATAAGCCGCATCATTCTGGGCGACTACTTCATAACCCGCGAGGCAGGTATAGGCAAAAAAGCGGGCACCCAGTGGCGGGTTAGTAACATCATGGACCATCACGTCCGTCATTTGCATGGTTACCTGCCCGATCACTGCCGGATCGATTTCCGTTTTGTTTTCACTTTTTTTGCACCCGGCGAGAATACAAATGAATGCGAGTATGAGGGGTTTTTTACTGAACTTTACCAATTTGATAAGCTTTAATTTCCTGTTGATTAATTCCGAATAACAGCTTGTTACCAATCGGTAACACACTTCTTACATCACCTTTCAATACGAACCCGGAATGGGTTTGACGAATGTATTCAAATTTACCTTTGCCATTACCTTTGAGTAAAACGCCATAATTGGCATCGTATTTTCCAAATCGGAGTCTGGCTTTGCTAACATTACCGCACAAAAGGAGGTCCTTGTTACCATCCGAATCATAATCGAGCGAGGTGATGGTGTAAACCGGCGAAACCTGCACTTCGAGTGGAAGTGATTTTTCGGTAAATTTGCCTGTCCCGGTACTTTCAAAGTACGCCGTTTTGAGATAATTCGACTTTAATTCTTTCGCTCCTTTCAACTCATCGGCGGTAAAAATCTCTTTCACAGTCGCATCTGCGTAGCTTTTGTAGTCCTGAAAACGGGTACGCATAATGCTCATCTGATCCAGCATTTCGTCCCTGGTCACATATGGATAGCTTTTGCCCTGAATGTAAAAACTCATGATCGGGTCTACAGAACCGTTGTCATCAAAATCCTTATAGATCATCTCCACCGGCTGCTCGTCACTGGCTTTGCATTGCGTGTTGAGCCCCATATTACCTATCACAAGATCCTGTTTCCCGTCGCCGTTGAAATCTTCCACCAGAATTTTATTCCACCAGCCGCTGTATGCTTTGCCGAAATATTCGGTCGTTTTGTTTTCCAGTTTGCCATTGGAATTAATAAACACGGTTACCGGCATCCACTCACCAACCACAATCAGGTCGGGCTTTTTGTCCCCGTTAAGATCTGTCCAGGCAGCATCAGTAACCAGCCCCAAACTGTCGATCTCGGGTGCATACCTGACCGTCTGATCAGCAAACTTACCCTTGCCGTCATTGATCAGAATGTAGCTTCTGGGCGTCTCGGGGTACCTGCCTGGGATGACACGGCCACCTACGAAAAGGTCTGGCTTGCCATCACTATTTACGTCTCCCATACGAACACAGCTGGTACTGGTGATCATTTGGGGCAAAGAGCCTATGCTTTTAGTCAAATTTCCTTTGCCGTCATTCAAATACAGTCTGCTTTGCAGCAATGGATCTTCCGGCATAAAACTGGCGTAACCGCCACTGGTCACAAACAGATCCTGAAAACCATCGCCATTGGCGTCGAAAAATAGTGCATCCGTATCTTCGCATTGCTTGTCTGCCTCAAAAGCGGGAACTGTTTTGTTGGTAAACGATCCATTTTTTTGCTGGATATAGAGCTGGGCCGATTCGCCTGAGCCTCCGCCCGCAAAAATATCTTCCAGCCCGTCACCATTGATATCACCCTTTTTCAGACAAGGCCCTGAAAACGAAATCGGGTTGATCAACAATGGCTGGCGTTTGAAGTCATTGGTCTTAATGATCGGACTTTTAAAGTTCACTGGCGACGGAACCGCCACATATAACGGCACATTATTCTCCCCGTCGATTTTAGCAGCGGTAGCATTCTTTTCTGACAGTACCAGCAATTGATTGGTCTTCGGGTTAGTTATTTTCTGAACTTTACCATTCAACCAAACAATTGACAATGAATCTATTACAGTCGATTTCCCTAGCCCGAAATGAAGAACTGGAGAAACACTGGACTGATAACCCCTGGTCGGCATTTGTTCCAGACATTGTTTTTGCCCCTCCTGATAAATCGTAATTTTTGCTCCGAGGCCTAATGTGTTTTTCTCTTCGCCTTCCAGCTTTATTTTCAGGAAATTATTCTTCAGAAGCTTCTCTCCATCGTTCCGATAAATGAAAGCGGGCTTGTTGATGTTATTGACCACAAGATCCAGATCACCGTCATTATCCAGGTCGGCATAGGCTGCGCCTCCGCTGTTAGAAATGTCTCCCAATCCCCAGCTGTCAGCCACATTGGTAAAAGTGAGGTTCTTTTTATTTTGAAAAAGATAATTTTTCATATTGGAAGACGGCATCTGATACACCAGATTGAGCACATCCTCGCGTTTCACCTGTCCTTCGATCCTTTTCAGATGATCACCCATGAATTTGACAAAATCCATATTGGTATAATCCCGAAGATTACCGTTGGTAATAAACAGATCTTTCCAGCCATCATTATCATAATCGGCAAAGAGCGTTGCCCAGCTCCAGTCCGTATTGGAAACACCGGCGAGCTGACCAATTTCCGAAAAAAACGGCTTTTTTGAGCCCTTACGCATTCCTTCGTTGAGTTGGAGCATATTCCGGGTGTACTGGTGGTGAAAACCCACTTTTATGTTGAACTCAAATAACTCATAATTGTCGAGCCCGGCCAATAATTTTTGCCGACGATTGTCTTCCGGTAACATATCTAATGTAAAAATGTCCGGCAAACCATCATTATTAAAATCCGCGATGTCGTTCCCCATCGAAAAATGGGAAGTGTGCCCCATTTCCGGATCTATTGCATCAGTGAACGTGCCATTTTGGTTGTTGATGTATAAAAAATCGGGAATGGAATAATCATTGGAAATATACATATCCTGCCAGCCATCCTGGTTCACATCGGCAATGCCGATTCCCAGCCCATACGTTAATGGCGAACTACGGAGGCCTGCTTTTCGAGTAACATCTATAAAAATTGGGTCACCTGAGCCTCTCATGTCATTCCTGAAAAGCCGTACACCAATGACAGGATCATCCTTGGAAAGCAGATCCGCGGTACTGGATTCATCCAAAATAGGCAGTGCCTTCGGATTATGGTTAAGAAGAAACATATCAAGGTCACCGTCCTTGTCAAAATCGAAAAAGGCTGCCTGCGTGCTATTGCTTGGATTTCCCAGCCCGTATTTTTCCGCTACTTCTTCAAATTGGGGGATCCCCTGGCCATTGTTTCCTTTGTTGATAAACAGCTGGTTTTTCAGACTTTTGAGCGAAACGTTGCCAGAGTAGCAAACGTAAATGTCCAGTTTGCCATCACCATTCACGTCGGCCATGGTAACACCTGTCTTCCAGGGTCTTTCGTGGCCTCCCACTGCTGCTGCAACGGTAATGTCTTCAAAAATCATTTCCCCTTTATTGAGATACAATTTATTGGAGACCATATTACCGGTAAAGTAAATATCATCCAGTCCGTCTCCATTCACATCTCCGACTGCCACGCCACCGCCGTTATAAAAATATTCGTACATCAACACGTTGGTATTCAAGCCTTCTGTCAATGCATTGGCAAAATCTATTTTCGTTTTTTCAGGCGCCAAAAGCGTGAAAAGCGGCGGTCCGCCAACCGTCTCTCTGGTCTCTTCCGACCCGGACGATTTCTTACAGCCGACAAAAAGAGTGGTACTGATCAGAATTGCGGTTCCTGCAAACCATGATTTCATTCGCTTCATATAGGCACGTTGAAAAGAAAAAAGAAACTATGCCTTCCAAGTGAAGACATAGTTTCTGTAAAATTAGGCATTAAAGGAATAACTAGTTATTTGTCATAACCTGGATTTTGGACCAGTTTAGCATTTCTGTTGATTTCATCACGACTGAACGGACGATAGTACATTTTGTCGACCCAGGTACGGTTTTCGTGCGATTTTTCCTCTACCGGAGTATAAGTGTAATCGTAAACGCTCGTGTCGTAGTGATATGGCTCTTTCATCGACTTTCCAGCCTTGAATTTACCCAATACGTTGATGTACTGCAGTGGTCTTCCGAGCGTAGTCGGGGCGATCATCCAGCGACGTGCATCGTGGTAACGCTGCTCCTCGTAAGACATTTCAATGCGTTTTTCCTTACGGTAAGCTTCTTTCAAGGCTGCGCCGGTGGCTTTTACCGCTGGCATACCTGCACGGAAACGAATTTTGTTAAGCCATTCCAACGCAACAGCCTCCTGGCCAACCTCAATGCTTGCCTCGATATAGTTGAACACCACCTCAGTTACGCGAAGGAAAGGCCAAGGAATGTTCTGACGATCGGTATTGTCATACAAAGACGGATTTGGATCGATGAACTTGCGCATATAATAACCTGTGCGGCTACCATTCCAGTCTTCTATTGAGCTGCTGCGCGTATCCAATCCTTTACGGTTGATCAATGCCCCTTTGTCATCCAAAAGGTCGTAAGCACCTGTCTGGATTTGGTTAGCAGGATCTTTTGCATCGGAAGGACGCGGTTTCCAGTTAGCGCCGTCATACATTACTGTTGCATAGAAACGTGGATCACGGTTAACGTACGGGTTGGCTTTGTGTGTTGGATTAGTCCACGCGAATGGTGTTCCGTCCATCATCTCATAGTCATCCACCAATGTTCCGATTGGCGTGTTTCCAGCCCAGTTATGGTATCCGTTAGGTCCGTTGTTCAAACCTGTCTGACGGGCACCTTCACCAAAACTTGGGGTAAAATACCTTCCAAAAATCAGGTCATTGGCTCCGGTAGGATCAATGGCTTTATCCCCGCTTGCGCCAGCCATAGCCAATGCAATGTAGTTAGCCTGACCTTCCGCGGGAGAAACGGGACCTGTCAAAGTTAGTTTATAACCACCATTGCTGGCATCCAGAGCAGCTTTCGCGGCTGCCTGAGCTGCCATCCAGCGTGCGTTACGGTCTCCCGATACATACCCAAGAAACTCAGGATTTGGGAAGCCCGATAATACTGTAGACTTGGCTTTGGCTGTTGGCATATCATGAAGATCACTCGCAGCATAAAGCAGCACACGTGATTTAAGCGACAGGGCAGCAATTTTTGTTGCCCGACCTTTCACAGTTGCTTTTCCATCCAGCAATAAAGCGGCGCTGTCAAGGTCGTTTACGATAGATTTTACGCATTCATCGTAGGTATTCCGTGTTATAGAATAATCTTCATTCAATGCATACGGCTTCTTGATCAAAGGTACAGAACCGTAGTAGCGCAAAAGCTGCTGGTAGTAGTAGCCGCGCATGAAATACGCCTCACCTTTCAAACGTGCTTTTAACGTTTCATCAGTAAAAGTAGCTTTCCCGAGATTTTGAATGGCAAGGTTAGCCGCACGAATGTAAGTATACATAGGTCCCCAGCCATAGGTATTGTCGACCCAGCCCAGGTTTGAAGGACTCAAACTCCCTTCATTGACCGTGTTAATATTCCGTCCTGTATGGGTAAACACAGCCTCGTCAGTAAGTGAAGCAAGCATTTGCTCGCTGAACCCACCCTGCTGAAGTCCTGCGTAAATACCTGTTACAAAACCCTCTGAAAGTGCACCGTCTCCCCAGACTGCATCGCCTGGAATTTCTGTCGGTGGAGTTACATCGAGAAAATCAGTATCGCATGACGATAAGCCACCGGCAGCCATCAGGGCAACAACTAATAAACTTTTATATTTCAATTTCATATTTCTTTTTCGTTAAAATGCTACACGGATACCTGCGTTGATAACTCTTGACTGAGGATAGTACTGGCCACTGTTAGTAGTTGCCTCAGGATCCCAAACCTTGATTTTATCAAAGGTGAACAGGTTAAGACCGTTTACGTAAACTCTGAAACTACCCAAACCAATTTTCGAACCGATTTCCGAAGGCAGGTTGTATCCCAATTCGATGTTTTTAACACGGAGATAGTTGTTGCTTTTCAGGAAGTAATTGTTGAAACCAGCCTGACCTGTGTTGGTGTAGTAACGGTTGTTACGGTTGGTCAAACGTGGGTAATCGTTGGTAGGATTGTCAATAGTCCAGCGGTGATCATAGTCATACTTCAGATAGTTTCCAATGTCACCTGATTCTGTCAGACCCACCAGCTGCAAGCCGCCCAATGTTCCCTGCATCAAAACTGACAAATCGAATGATTTGTAGCCCAGGTTGATAGAAGCACCACCAGTAAACCATGGACGTTGTACTTTTTCAGAACGGATACGGTCATCAGCACTGATTTTGCCGTCACCATTTATATCCTGAAATTTCATATCGCCAGGTCTCAGGTTTCCTGTAATTGGTGAGTAATCAAGTTTATTGGCATCGACTTCGCCTTGATCTTTAAACACACCGTCGAATTGGTAAACAAGGAAAGAACCGTAAGGCATTCCGGTTGAACGCTGATAAGAAGGTGCTCCCGGAGTTTCATCCCAGAACTTGATCTTATTTTTAGCATAACCACCATTTACACTAACAGAGTAGGTGAAATCGTCGATGTTGTTATCGTAGCTAACTTTGAATTCCCATCCTTTGTTTTGCAGTTTACCCAAGTTTTGAGGAGGAAGTTTTCCGTCGATACCAGCAGATGAAGGAGTAGAACCTACTTTTGGGATCAGGATGTTAGAACGGTTGTTAACAAAGTAGTCAAATTCGAATGCCAACTTATCGTTCAGCAATGTTCCTTCGATACCGAAGTTAGAGTTGTTCGCAACTTCCCATGTGAAGCTGTTGTTGGCCACACGTGATTCAAGTAAGGTTTTCGCCACCTGATCGTTGATAATGTAGCTACCAAAGCCCATTGTTGACAAGTATTGATATTCCGCCAGGCTCTCGGTTCCAAGGAAGTAAGGCTCAGCACCCATTTGTCCCCATGAACCACGGATTTTGACATTGTTCACGTAACGTGAAACGCTGTTTTTCCAGAAACCTTCTTCCGAAATTCTCCATCCGGCAGATACCCCAGGGAAGAAGCCGAAACGACCTTGTTTTGGGAACACGTATGAGCCATCTACACGCCAAAGGAATTCAGCAAGGTATTTTTCTTTAAAGTTGTAACCTGCACGTCCGAAATAACTTAAACGTGCTCTTCTGAAGAGGTCAATGTTACCGATGTTTTGTTCAGCAGTTCCACCAGCGAAAAGCTGATCCACAACCGGAGAGATAAAATAGCGGCGGAAAGCGAAGAAACCGTCTCCGTCCACTTTCTCACGTTGGATACCACCCATTACGTTAAAATTATGTCCGCCGAAGGTCTTTTCATAAGAAACCTGACCTGTCAGCTGAACAGATAATTCCTGTGACGAGCTCTCTGTCAAGCGTGGATCTTTGAATGTAGAACGTACGGTTCCAGTCAGGAAAGGAGTTTTTCCATCCGCTTCGTAAGTCTTTTTGTCCCAGAAATACAATGTCCAGGGAGTTTCAAAGTTTTTCTGGCGGCGGTGCTGCTTATCCAAAGCTGCCATCACATTGACTTTCAAGCCGGTAATACCTGGAATCTGAATTTCAAGACCTCCGTTTGTTTGGATATAGTCTCTTTTGTCATTGTTATAACCAGTTGTATTGGTAGTGATAACAGCTGGGTTCTGACCATTTTCGATATCCGGGCCCGGACGACCGTCTGGCCAGATAGCGATTTCTGTAGGCTTACCACGCATCAACATCCGGAAAATTGCACCCGCACCGTTACCACCGGAAGGGAAGTGACGGAATTCCTCACGCAGTGTAAGGCCGAGATTTGCAGTTACATATTTGTTGATCTTGGTATCAAGGTTGATACGCATATCATACTGCTTGTAACCCGTTGCAGAGTTGACATAGTAACCATCCTGATTGATGTGGCCCAACGAAGCAAGGTATTTAATGTTCTCGCTACCACCTGTCAGCTGCACATTATGACGTTGCTGAGGAGCCCAATTTCTAAGAACTGAACCATACCAGTCTGTATTTGGATGCAGGAAAGGATCGGTACCGTCCGCGAATTTCTTCATATCATCCGGGCTGAACACGGCATTGATCACGTTTCCGTTGTCAACTCTTTTGTAAGAACCTGTTGTGTTAAAGCCGGTTAATGCCCCTTGCCATTCGCCAACCGGAAGGTTGTCGTAGATCTGCAATTCATTACGGATCGTGGCATACTCAGATGCATTTGACATTTCAGGCGTACGTGTTGGTTGTGACAAACCGAAGTTCATGTCGTACGACAATTGTGGTTTACCAGTTTTACCGCGTTTGGTAGTAATCAGGATAACCCCGTTACCGGCGCGTGAACCGTAAATTGCAGCAGCAGCATCTTTCAATACTGAGATACTTTCGATATCAGCCGGATTGATACGGTCCAAACCACCACTACGGTTAGGAACACCATCCACAACGATCAGTGCGTTGCTGTTACCCAAGGAGTTGGTTCCACGGATACGAATGGCAGAGCCGTCATATCCTGGTTCTCCGCTGGACTGTACCGTTGATACACCCGGAAGACGTCCGCCTAATGTATTTGAAAGGTTGGCTGCCGGTGCTTTTTGAAGTTCAGCACCTTTTACAGCTGTTACTGATCCAGTCAGTGTAGCTTTTTTAGCAGTACCGTAACCCACCACGACAACCTCTTCCAATGCCTTCGTATCAGCAGCAAGTGTTACGTCCAGGCTATTTTTGCTTCCTATCGCGATCTCCTGCGTCAGGTATCCGATAAATGAAAATACAAGCGTAGAGTTTCTGTCGGCGTTAACGGTATAATTTCCTTCATTATCCGAAACAGTACCTGCGGTGGTGCCTTTAACGACAACACTAACGCCAGGCAGCGACTGTCCTTGTTCGTCTTTGATCTTCCCCTTGATTGCATTCTGTGCGAATGCGCCCATAGCAGTGGCAAGGATCAGAAAAAGAGAAAAAACACTTCGTGATGATGCACGAGGTATCCATCCAGTAGAAAATCTCATAGATTAAATGTTAAATTAAATAATTGGTAGTAAGATGATTTGCTTAACCGTATAAGCACGGAACGTAGAGTCAACCATTGGCCTCCACACGGGAAACCAGTCGAGCGAGAAGTAAAGAGTCGTTCGGAAAGTTTTTACATATGAATTTTATTAGAGTGAGTTTTTACATCAAGTGAGTCATTCAAAATTACTGTGTGAATCATACACAATTACATTCGTATTTTACAGAGTGATGTACGATAAGTACCAAATTTACTCATAAACTCGCTTGATTGTACAAAAAGATATTAAATATCTTACAAAAAAAAGCTTTCACGGATTTAGAATATGCATTCTTAAAAAATAACAATAAATAATGCGGTTTAAGCGAAAATTGTTATTGTTAGTAATATATAAGTTACAATAAATCATTCTTTTATACATATTTAGGGCTAATTCTATTTCTTCCTTATCTTCGTCATTATATCCATAGCGTTTGACTTTTCTTATCAGAATGAAATTCCGTTTACTCTCCTTCGTATTGCTTGTGACAATTTATGGTTGCAAGAAAAATGTGTCTCAGGAAGAATATAATTCCAAAGCCGCTGATCCGAAACTCTTCCACGAAACCACTACCCACCTGACGGATGTCATTATACATGATATTTTTAAACCGCCTGTGGCTAGCAGGATTTACGGATATTCCTTTCTGGCGGCTTACGAAGCGCTGGTACCGGGCTATCCCGAATACCAATCGCTTGGTGGTCAACTGGTGAAATTCGAAGCCCCGCTTAAACCGGATTCATCACTCGCTTACTGTTTTCCGCTGGCTAGTATAAAGGCTTTCAGCGTAGTAGGACGGACGCTTACGTTTTCCGGCAATATGTGGGACGCCTATGAAAAAGGCCTGTTTGAAAAGTACCAGGATATGGGCATTCCTGAAGACGTCTATAACCGCTCGATCGCCTATGGTGATTCTGTTGCGAAACATGTGCTCGCTTATGCTTCCAAAGATCATTACAAGGAAATACGCGGTTATCGCTACACGGTTACAAATTTGCCAGGAACCTGGGTACCAACTCCTCCTGCATACGCGGACGCCTGTGAACCTATGTGGAACACTGTAAGAACGTTCGCATTGGATTCGGTGACGCAATTCCGCTGCCCACCACCAGCGAAATACGACCTCAGCAAGAATAGCAAGTTTATGCAGCTTACAATGGAAGTGTACAACATTGGCAACAAACTGACCGAGGAGCAAAAGGCTACTGCTTTTTTCTGGGACGACAATGCTTTCGTCACCAATGTAGTGGGCCATGCCATGTTTGCCAATAAAAAAATGACCCCTGCCGGCCACTGGCTAGCTATTGTCAAAACGGTTACCACCGACAAAAAGCTGAATCTTATGCAGGCAACCGAAGCATATACACTGGGTGCATTGTCGATATATGACGCATTTGTCGCTTGCTGGGACGAGAAATACAGGACTGTACGTATCCGCCCGGAAACGGTTATCAATAACAACTGGGACCCAAATTGGCGACCATTCCTCGAAACGCCCGCATTCCCAGAATACGTGAGCGGACATAGTTCCATATCAGCAGCCTGCGGTACTATACTCACGCATTTGATGGGCGCGAATGTTGCTTTCACTGATACTACCGAAAAGAAATACGGTAGAGGGGTGAAATCATTTAAATCGTTCGAGGAGGCTTATTGGGACGCTTCCATCAGCAGGGTATATGGCGGTATCCACTACCGCGACGGCGTTGAGGAAGGGACCCATCTTGGCGAGAAGATTGGAGAAAACGTTTGGCAAAGAGCCGTTACCAGAAAAAATAGAGAAACAGTCGCCCGAAACTAGACATGATCTGAATTGTAGTGCAGCCCGATGTTCTCGCGTCGGGCCATTGCCATTTTAATGATCAGGTAAGAAACTGAGATCATATTCCGCAGCTCGCAGATGGCAACCGACACTTTTGATTCACGATAAAGCTGCTCGTGCTCTTCATGCAGCAGTTCCAAACGATCATAAGCCCTTTTCATCCTGCGATCGGTGCGTACGATACCCACATAATTTGACATGATACTATTGAGCTCCCGTGTCATCTCAGTGACGAGAACCTGTTCTTCGGGATGTGTCGTACCCGAATCATCCCATTCAGGAATGTTGTCAGGCGTTACAGCGGCTTCGAAATCTGCAACAGTACTTTCATAAGCACGGTGACCAAACACCACTGCTTCCAGCAATGAATTAGAAGCTAAACGGTTTGATCCGTGCAGGCCCGTACAGGCACATTCTCCTACCGCATATAGAAAATTGATATTAGTTTTCCCCCACTCATTTACCTTCACACCACCACACAAATAATGTTGCGCCGGAACTACTGGGATCATATCTTTTCGTACGTCAATCCCTTGTTGCAGGCAGTACTCAGTGATATTTGGGAAGTGTTCCAGGAATTTTTCATAATCACAATGACGAACGTCCAGATAAACGTGATCAACCCCGTTTTTCTTCATTTCGGAGTCAATCGCCCTTGCAACGATATCGCGGGGGGCGAGAGAAAGCCTGCTATCATAGTTTTCCATGAATGTGCTCCCGTCGGCCCTTTTCAAAATCCCACCGAAGCCACGGACCGCTTCCGAAATCAGGAAAGACGGTTTTTGACCGGGTTGGTAAAAGCTGGTGGGATGAAACTGGATGAATTCCATGTTATCACAAATTCCTTTCGCGCGATAAGCCATAGCAATACCATCGCCGGTTGCAATGGTTGGATTGGTAGTACTCTGATAAATGTTGCCAATGCCGCCGGTAGCGAGCATAGTGGTTTTAGCAAGAAATTTCTCTACCTCGCCAGTTTGTCTGTTCAGCACATAAGCTCCGAAACATTTGATATCCTCCCGGTAGCGGTACACTGTTTCGCCCAAGTGGTGTTGCGTGATCAGTTCTACGGCATAGTAATGTGTAAATATCTGAATGCTTTGATGTCTGTTGACTTCTTCCAGCAACGCCCGTTCAATTTCAGCGCCGGTAATGTCTTTGAAATGTAAAATCCGGTGATCCGAATGTCCGCCTTCTTTGGCCAGATCGTATTCTCCTCCCAGTTCCTTGTCAAACCGGGTTCCATAATCGATCAATTCCTGGATTCGCTCAGGCGCTTCCCTTACTACGATCTCAACGACATTGCGCTTGTTGACCTCATCGCCCGCATCCATTGTATCCTGGATATGCTTTTCAAATGAATCTGATTCTGCCCAAACTACCGCTATGCCTCCCTGGGCATACTTGGTGTTGGTTTCATCGGCCTGAACTTTGGTAATGACAGCTATTGAAATTTCTTGCTTCAATCCATCAAAGTGCCGGGCCAGTTTAGCAGCATAGCTAAGTCCGGCAATTCCCGAACCAATAATCAGAAAATCAAATTGGGGCATTTTCTTAATATTTATTGACATCGGCACTCGGCTGTCAGCTTTCGGGGCGGTGTCTATTTTAAACTCTTACTATATTCCCTTACTCAATTCAAGCATTCGTGCCACGGACTCGTAAGCTTTTAGTCTGATATCCTCAGGAACAAAAATCTCCGGCTGCTCATAGTACAGGGCGTTATACACTTTTTCCAATGTGTTCATCTTCATGTAAGGACATTCGGAGCAAGCACAGGTATTATTGTCGGAGCCTGGGGCGGGGATTAGTTTTTTGTGAGGTACCGATTGCTTCATTTTGTGCAGGATACCAGCCTCTGTCGCTACGATGAATTTCTCATGTTCCGACTCTTTCACAAACTTCAAAAGACCCGTAGTGGAGCTTACAAAATCCGCCTGCATCAGAATGTCTTCTTTGCATTCCGGGTGGGCAATGAGCAATGCGTCCGGATTTTCATCGCGGAGTTGTTTCAGTTTTTCTCTTGATATATCAATGTGGACAATGCACGCGCCATCCCACAATACCATTTCACGGCCTGTTTTATGAGCTACATACCTGCCCAGGTTAGCGTCAGGCGCAAAAATGATCTTCTGATCCTTGGGAAGACTATCTACGATCTGCAATGCATTGGACGAGGTACAGACAATGTCAGTCAATGCCTTAATTTCCGCAGAACAGTTAATGTAGCTGATCACAATATGATCCGGATATTGGGCTTTAAATGCAGCAAATTTATCGGCAGGAGCAGAGTCAGCAAGTGAGCAACCTGCATTCAGGTCCGGAATGACTACTTTTTTATTGGGACTGAGAATCTTCGCAGTTTCCCCCATAAAATGTACCCCACAAAAAATGATCATGTCCGCCTCAGTCGCCGCTGCCTGCTGCGAAAGCCCAAGACTGTCCCCAATGTAATCTGCCAGATCCTGAATCTGCTCGTTCACATAATAGTGTGCAAGGATCACTGCATTCTTTTCTTTCTTTAACCGATTTATTTCAGCAATTAAATCAATATCCTCAGCGATCGTTTCGGTTACATATCCGTAACGGTTTACCTGCTCTTCAATAGTTGTCATTATGGTGAATAATTGGCTTTTTGTTAATCGTAAAAATTCACGGCCACCGCGTAGGCCGAATTACGATATTAAACCAATGAAAACCAAAGAAAGTGCGGCACCGACCTATAAATCAAAAGCCACAGAGAATGATCTCTGCGGCTTTTGACCAATTGAATATTTTGAATAATTACAGAATCCAGCGGAAGAATACATAAAGCGTACCCGATAGGACCATCGTAACAGGCAATGTTAATACCCAGGCGATCACGATATTCCGGATGGTACCTCCCTGCAAGTTTTTAACACCTTTGCTTGCCACCATTGATCCTGCAATACCCGAAGAAAGTACGTGAGTGGTACTTACCGGAAGCCCCAGATACGATGAAACCCCAATGGTACTGGCTGCAACCAATTCAGCAGAAGCACCTTGCGCATAGGTAAGGTGTTGCTTACCAATTTTTTCGCCGATCGTCACCACAATCCGCTTCCAACCTACCATGGTACCAAGGCCCAGTGAGAGTGAGATCATTAAAATAACCCAGTCAGGTGCATAATCAGTGTAGCGGCGGATACCCGTTTCGCTAGATGCCTGTTTTTTCAAAAATGCCTTGTCTGTCACATTCAGGTTAGCCTGTCCGTTATCCAGGATCGTTTTTAGGTTACGGCTGATCAGCAATAATGAGCGGCGTGCGTTCATTCTGTCTTCCAGCGGCAATTTCTTATCGACCAAAGGTTTGCTGATCTGTGCATTCAAGGTTTCGGCCTCTTTTCTGATTGTAAACAAATGTTGTCTGTCCGAAACTGATAGTCGGCTGGAATCAATGCTGTTAACAGCTGTTTCAATGCCAATCAGGTCTGCTTTCATGTCCACTGGATTGATGCTGTTATCCAGTGCAAAATGTGCAGGGACAATACCGATCAGAATGAGCATGACAAGCCCCACTCCTTTTTGACCGTCGTTAGATCCGTGGAAGAAACTTACCAATGTACAAGTAGTGATCAGGATAGCCCTGATCCAGATAGGTGGTGCCTGGTTTTTTTTGGGTTCGCTAAACACCACTTCACGCAAAGGCTTGTCGAGCACCCGGCGAAGGATAAACATGATGATGATAGCCAGTGCGAAACCGAAGATCGGCGAAGTCAGCAGCGAAGTGAATAACTCCTGTGCCTTGGACCAGTTAACCCCCGCTCCGGCGGAATTTTCGGGCATAAATGTAAATGCCAGACCAACTCCCAAAATGGAGCCGATCAATGTATGTGAGCTTGAACTGGGAAGTCCAAAATACCAGGTTCCCAGGTTCCAGATAATCGCGCTGAATAATAATGAGAAGACCATAGCCGCACTATGGTAAACGTTCTGATCAATGAGCAATTCGACGGGTAACAGGTTGACAATACCCATTGCAACGGCAATACCACCCAGAAACACACCGCAGAAGTTCATAAAACCTGACCACATTACGGCCACATTCGGTTTTAATGAATTGGTATAAATTACTGTGGCAACTGCGTTGGCAGTATCGTGAAAACCATTTACAAATTCGAATGCACAGGCCGCTAAAATACTGAAAGCGAGGAGGAGAAAAATGTCGGTTTCAAGACCAAACATAAAAGGAGTATATAAGTTTATTAAAAAAGCTTCGCAAAACTACTTATTCTTCATGGTTGCAATATTAACAAATTGTTAAGCCGTGATGACTTTTATGCAGTTTCTTTGTTCGCCAGTTGCCCGCAAGCTGCGTCAATATCCTTACCACGGCTGCGGCGTACATGTACCGAAACCCCTCTATCTTCCAGATAAGCGGCAAATTTATCAAGACGGTCAGCCTCTGTGTTTTTAAAGTCGGCTTCTGCGATAGGATTGTACTCAATGATGTTGACACGGGCCGGAACACGTTTGGTGAATTCCCAAAGTTCTTTCGCATCCTGCAGGGTATCATTGAAATTATTGAAAACAATGTATTCGAAGGTAATGCGGTTGCCTGTCTTTTTGTAAAAGTAATTCAGCGCCTCAGCCAGGTTATCCAGCGAATTGGATTCATTGATGGGCATGATCTGGTTCCTTTTTTCATCATTAGCGGCATGCAGAGAAAGCGCCAAACGGAAACGAACCTCGTCGTCGCCCAGTTTTTTGATCATTTTGGCAATACCGGCGGTAGAAACCGTGATACGCTTGGGTGACATATTCAGTCCTTCGGGCGAAGTAATGTGTTCAATGGATTGCAGCACATTGGCATAGTTTAGTAACGGCTCGCCCATTCCCATGTAAACAATGTTGGTGAGGGGGGCATTAAAACTAGCTTCCGCCTGGCGTGCAATGGCTACTACCTGGTCGTAAATCTCGCCTGCTTCCAGGTTACGCTTGCGGTCCATATACCCCGTCGCGCAGAATTTGCAGGTTAGCGAACATCCTACCTGGCTGCTTACACAGGCTGTCATCCGGTCGGTAGCGGGTATCAAGACGCCTTCTACCAGGTTTCCGTCAAAAAGTTTGAATGCTGATTTAATGGTACCATCGTTGCTTTGCTGCTGCTTAGCAACGCCCATTGAATGTATCAGAAAGTTATCGTTCATCAGCTGGCGGGTGGCCAGTGACAGGTTGGTCATTTCATCAAATGAATGGGCTGATTTCTTCCAGATCCATTCGTGAATCTGCTTCGCCCTGAAAGCTTTTTCTCCATGATTAGTCATCCAGGTTTTGATCTGGTCAATGCTTAATTTCCGGATGTCCTGCTTATTCTGTATTTCGGTCATTTTTTCTTCTATATGTCAAATACGCGGGGTACTTGACGATTTATTTCGCAAAGGTACTGAAACTCAACAATGAAAGCTTAACCGCACACGGATTTTGAAAGTTCATTTGTCCAGATAATCCCTTTTCCACTCGCTGATCAGGTCCGTTCCATCGGGCATCAATGTCAATGCTTTTGTAATTACCGTGGGTGCAACCGGCACGACCAATGGGTAAAGATAGGTATCGTCGGTCCGGTGAGCAGGGATCTTCACCCCTATCGCATTCACCAGCCAGAAAAATACGCTGATCCCGAAAACCCAGGTAAATATACCGACCATTGCGCCGGCAAAACTATCGAATGTACCCAAAATCGAATAGCGCAGCGATCTTCGGATCATGTAGCCAAATTGATTCAGCAGAAAAATGGTAGGGAAGAATATCGCTGAAAACCCAATATAAGGAAGGATTTTCCTGGCGGTACCATCACTGAAATAGGGGGTCAAGATTTCCATTCCCAATCCCAGAAACTTGAAACCCAATATCATGGCTACCACGAGGCCTGCAATACCAATTATTTCAATCAATAAGCCTTTGCGGTAACCATGTAATGCTCCCCAGAGCAGGGGAATGAGGATGAGCACATCCAGTAACTTCATGCCAATAATCCCTTCACTAATGTAGACACTACTCTGCCGTCAGCTTGTCCGGCCAGTTCTTTCGTTGCTACGCCCATTACTTTACCCATATCAGAAGGCCCGGCTGCCCCTACCCGCGCAATAATTTCCTGTAATTTGGCTTTCACCTCATCTTCGGTCAGTTGTTTCGGAAGGAATTGCTCGATCACGGCCAGTTCAGCTTCTTCTTTTTCAAGGAGGTCAGGACGGCCCTGCGCCTTGTAAATATCAGCCGACTCTCTGCGTTGCTTGGCCGCTTTGGTCAACAGTTTAAGTTCGTCATCCGCAGTCAATTCGCCTGTTCCGCCGCCCTTTGTTTCGTCCAGCAGTATAAGTGACTTAATAGCGCGCAATGCACGTAATGTATCCTGATCTTTGGCCCGCATGGCATCTTTAATGCCTGATTCAACCTGACTTTTAAGTGACATATGTTTAATGAGTGAATTTTGAATTAGTGAATGAGTGAATATTAATGTGTGAATGCTAAATTTGCCATTGAGGGTTCAAAGTTAAAGGAATCCGTAGAAATTGTCAGTCATTCGGTCATTCTCTAATTGACAAAACCGCTATTCACCCACACTTTCATCGCGCCGTCGACCCTATCATTCACTCATTCACTCATTCAAAATTAAAAAATGACCCGTCTAAGCGTTAACATCAACAAAATCGCCACGCTCAGGAACTCACGCGGAGGTGACAATCCCAATGTTTTGAAAGTAGCGCTGGATTGTGAGCGGTTTGGAGCGCAGGGTATTACCGTCCATCCGCGCCCCGACGAGCGGCATATCCGCTACCAGGACGTGTTTGATCTAAAAGAAGTCGTGACTACCGAGTTCAACATTGAAGGTAATCCGTCCGAAAAAAAGTTTGTGGAACTCGTTTTGGCAAACAAACCGGACCAGGTGACGTTGGTACCCGACGCATTGCATGCCATTACTTCCAATGCAGGCTGGGACACGGTCAAAAACAGGAGCGAGCTGATTGATCTGGTACAAATATTCAAATCAGCCGGTATCAGGGTTTCGGTCTTTGTAGATCCCGATGAAAATATGGTGGAAGGAGCAAAAATATGCGGCGCCGACCGTGTGGAACTCTATACCGAACCTTACGCGGCAGGCTACTTTGAAAATAGACAAAAAGCTGTCTTGCCATTTATCCGCGCAGCAGAGAAGGCGCGGGAAGTTGGGCTTGGGTTAAATGCCGGCCATGATTTAAGTCTGGACAATCTTCATTTTTTAAAACAAAGCATTCCCTGGATGGACGAAGTTTCCATTGGGCACGCATTGATTTCCGACGCGCTATACATTGGCTTGGAGAATACCGTCCAAATGTACTTGCGAGAATTGGAGTTATAGTGTTTCGGCTCCGTTCAACAGGACAACGCTCAGTGTGACAGATCATCGGTCTTGTCACACTGAGCGCAGTCGAAGTGTTACCAGCCAGTCCGGTACTCTCTTTTGACAAACTGATTGGCGATATCAAAATTAGTAATCTTCATATTAGCGCCGTCCCAGATCAGTTTTTGCCTTCCGGGGAAATTCACTCCTTTTCCATCGGCTTTGCTTTCCCGATATAAGTAGGATCTTACCGCCAGGTTCCCCATCAGTACGATTTCTGTCAATGGTCCCGACTCTTCAAAAGACGAGCTTGTGTAGGTGCCATATCCTTTTTTGCAAGCCTGAACAAATTGCTGCTGATGGCCTTCCCAACTTCCCGGTACCAATGCGCGGGGCTTTGTAGCTATTCTTACTGTTTCAAATTTCTTCTCCGGCCATAATTTGGGGTTCTCTCCAAACATTTCAGCGCTTAATATGCCTTTGGTACCAATGAAAAGCATACCGCCGTCGACGCTGCCAAAAACCCTTTTATAATCACAGCCATCAGGAAGTTGCGGTCGCATGCCTCCGTCGTACCAGTTAAAGCTTATCTCCTTACCGGGCGTTTTGGAAGCGAATTTCAAATGTATGTTGGCAGAAGGCGGGCACACATCGTCGAAAAACGCCTGTTGGAAAAAGTCGGAGTAAACTGACCCTACGCTACATTCAACCGAAGTAGGGTATCCAAGTTTCATTGCCCGGAAGGGAACATCTATAAAGTGGCAGCCCATATCCCCCAGCGCCCCTGTCCCGAAATCCCAGTATCCGCGCCATCTGAAAGGCATATAAGCTTCATGATAATCACGTTTGGGAGCTGTACCCAGCCACAGGTCCCAATCAACACCTGCCGGAACCGGCTGCGACTCTCCTTTGTCTCTGGGCGATTTCACGCCTTGCGGCCAAACCGGGCGGTCCGTCCATACCTCTATAGTATGTACATCCCCCAGCACACCCGACTGCACCAATGCCTCGGTTTGTCTCGTGCCGTCGCTACTACTACCCTGGTTTCCCATTTGAGTAACAACCTTGTACTTTTTAGCAGCTAGTGTCAAATTTCTCGCTTCCCAAATGTCCTTGGTCAGCGGTTTTTCAACATATACGTGCTTTCCCAATTCAATGGCGGCCATAGCCACAGGAAAATGCATGTGGTCGGGAGTGGTAACAATGACGGCGTCGATGTTCTTAGCCTCCTTTTCAAGCATTTTTCTGTAATCCTTATAATAGGGCGCATTAGGAAACTGCTTTCTATATTTTTCCGACTGCCGGTCGTCTACATCGCACAACGCGACAAAGTTCTCGGCACCGTTATTATAGGCCAGCCGAATGTTCACGTCAGCCTTTCCGCCACAGCCCACCGCCGCAATGTTCAACTTATCGCTGGGCGGAATGAAGCCTTTACCCAGCACATGGCGTGGCACGATCATAAAACTACCGGCGGCTAATGCTCCGGCTTTTATAAAGTCCCTTCGTTTAATATCCTTGTTAGAAACCTCTTCCTGATTTTCCATTGGTTGCAAAATTCGTTGGTGAAAGTCTACTGGTCCAACGGGAAAAGACGGCCATTTTCAAAGACTACTATTTGCCCCCGAAAGTTTCAGCGATTTTCATAGCCACACCCATATCGCCATCGATTTTCAATTTCCCGGTCATCAATGCCATCATCGCATTCAGGTCGCCGTCAAGCAGTTTCAATGCATTTTTTGTCGAAACTTCGAAAGTACAATCTGCCTCTGCATCCTCATTGGAAACCGAGTTCGGTACTGTTTTTCCGTCTACAAAGACGCTGCCTTCCTCCGTCTTGAATTTGGCAGTTGCTCCAAGGCCACTATCAGTTCCAAGAATATCTTTAATGCGGTCAGTCAGGATTTGAAGGCTCATAGTAATACGGTTTTTTGCGTTATTGTAATTTTTGGACTAAAATGACAAATGTATGTCCCCTTACAAGAATATTCAAATGCCTTTGGTGTTTTCATCTAAAACCACAAATTTTACATCCTTCATCAGAAAAATCTGCTGATTTATTTTTTAACAAATGAGTGCACCAGTTAATCGACCAACGTTTCTTACCATATTGTGTTTCCTTACATTTATGAGTGCCGTTTCCGGACTTTGGACACAATCCGAAAGGTTATGGAACCCGGGAGTAATGGCCGATAAGACCAGAGAAACTTTTGAAGCCGTCCGCGAGAACATCGACAGGCAGTCGGCCACGGCAGATACCAAGACCATGGATGCCATGTTCGAAGCGGTTATTGAACAGACCACCGCGGAATCAATCAAAACAGGCGCTATCATTATGTTGATCTTCGAATCCCTTTCGTTATATGCTGCATACCTGATGTGGAATCTCGAAAAAAAGGGCTTTTATCTCTATTTGGGGGGCATAGCGGTTGCATTTCTTGCGCCTTTGATCATGATCGGCGGCTGGCTGGGAGTTATCACCGCGATGGCCGGTGTGTTTCTCAGCATTTTCATGATTATTCTGTATGCTTTCAATCTGAAACACATGCAGTAAGCATTTTTTTATCGTTTTATTCAACGCCGCGCAGCAACAGCGCAGGTACTTATGCTGTCAATTATTAGAAATTGAAATATAAGGTCTTGCATTCCATGAAGAAAAGATTTTATTTTGCGGACTAATTTGAATCGAGAAAATGGCTTTAATTAACAAAATCAGAGAAAAATCAGGGATCGCTGTGACGGTGATTGCTATCAGTTTAATTCTTTTTATGGTCGGTGGCGACCTTTTAGGCCCTAATTCGATTCTCGGAGGCGGCAATAACCAGGTAGTGGGAGAAATTGCCGGAAAAGAAATTAATATCAAGGATTTTCAAAGCCGAGTGGATGGCTTTCGTCAGAATTATGAAGCACAGTCGGGCCGCAGCCTGAATGAGAACGAGCTTGCCTCTCTGAGAGACCAGGCCTGGAACCAGTTTGTGGTTGATATAGCCTACAAAAAGCAGTTTGATGATCTTGGACTTACAGTTACAGATCAGGAACTGGTTGACATGGTTCAGGGAAATCACATCAGCCCTTCGATTCTTCAGGCTTTTTCAGATCCTACAACCGGACGTTTTGATAAAACAGCCGTAATCAACTATCTGAAAAACCTCAAAACATTACCTGTTGAGCAACAAAAATCATGGGAGAACTTTGAGAAAAGCCTGCGTGAAGAACGCACCCGTGCCAAATATGAAAACCTTCTGAAGCTTTCCACCTACACTCCGAAAGCTCAGGCTGAGAAAGAATATGTAGCGCAAACTTCCAAAGCCACTTTGCGTTATCTATATGTACCTTATTTTTCTGTGGTTGATACGACTATCAAGGTAACAGATTCACAGCTTGAAGATTACCTTAGCGCGCACCGCAAAGAGTATAAAGGAACTGATACCCGTTCTATCGAATACGTTACATTTCCGATCCAACCTGCAAAAGACGATAGCGCGGCATTGTACACCCAGATCAAAGAATTGGCCCGTGGTCTTGCAACAGCTACTAACGATTCTGTTTTCGCCAGCACAAATTCTGACATTCCATTGCCTATCAATATGTCATACGCAACTATGACTGACCAATTGAAAGAAGCGGTAAAAACATTCGTTCCAGGTGGCGTATATGGCCCATACCGTGAAGGCAACACTTATTTCATTTACAAATATGGTGGTACCAAAGTAGATACTGTGTCTTCTGCTAAGGCCAGCCACATTTTGATCGGCTTTGAAAACCAGTCTGACTCAGCAAAAGCCGCTGCACGCATCAAAGCAGAAGGAATTCTCGCTCAGATCCGCGCCGGCGCCAATTTCGAAGCATTAGCAGCTACTTCCAGCACAGACCAGGGATCTGCTCAACGTGGTGGTGATGTTGGCTATTTCCAGAACAACGGTACCATGGTTAAGCCATTTGAAGAGGCTGTTTTCTCGGCAACTGCTCCTGGCCTTATCCCAAGATTGGTAGAAAGTCAATTCGGCTTCCACATCATTAAAGTAACCGATCCGAAATCCAATACATTATACCGCATCGCTGCGATCGGAAAAACCATCGCCCCAAGCCAGGCGACCCGCGACGAAGCTTACAGAAAGGCAGACGAATTTGCCAATGCTGTAAAAACAAAAGAACAGTTCGACGAAGCAGTTAAGAAAAACAAAGCATTGGTTGTAGCAACTGCAAACCGAATCCCTGAGTCAGCAACGAACATTAATGCAATCCAGAATGGCCGTGACATCGTAAGATGGGCTTTCAAAGATGATTCAAAAATCAATTCGGTTTCTCAGGTTTTCGAAACTGAAGAACAATATATCGTGGCCGTGCTGGTTGGCAAATCAGACGCGAAAGATGTGAAAGTGGACGATTTCCGCGACGAGTTGACTACGAAGGTTCGTAATCAGATCAAGTCTGAGCAAATTACTGCCAAGTTGAAAGGTGCTACCGGAGACCTGGAAAGCATTGCTAAGAAATACGGTGCAGGTGCATTGGTTGAATCTGCTACTGACATTTCACTGGCAACCGGCTTCCTTACAAGCGCTGGTTTCGACCCGATCGCATTAGGAAAAGGATTTGGCTTGAAAGCTGGGCAGAAGTCAGATGTGTTTACCGGCGAGAATGGTGTTTTCATCATGGAACAGATCAACAAAACTGACGCCCCTAAAATTGCTGACTTTACCCAATACAAAACACAGCTGACCCAATCACTGGAAAGCCGCATGTCGTATCTGGTAAATGAAGCTATTCGTGAGAATGCTAAAATTGAAGACCGCCGCGCCAAATTCTTCTGATCAGGCGTAAAAAATATTTGAAAAAGAGGAGCAGAATTGATTTCTGCTCCTCTTTTTATTTTCACTGCAATATTTTCAAAAAAAAGTAATAGTATTGCAGTATAAAATGTCAATAATACACTTAATAATAAGTAGACGGCATTTTGAAAGAATAAGCGCGGAATTTCTTTGAAAAATTACAGAACGATTAACTAAAACACAATGAGCATTTTACTCGGAGAACAGGAGTACTTTAAAGGAATCGGGAAAATTGGTTTTGAAGGCCCTGAAACGGATAATCCCCTAGCTTACCGGTTTTATGATGAAAACCGCATCGTAGCAGGCAAAAGCATGAAGGAGCACCTTCGTTTTGCCATCGCATACTGGCACACTTTCTGCGGAGCGGGGCTTGATCCTTTCGGAGGTCCTACACTCTTTTACCCATGGGACAAAAAGCCAGACGCTGTTGACCGTGCAAAAGACAAAGCTGATGCTGCATTTGAATTGATCACAAAATTGGGCGCGCCCTACTATTGCTTCCACGATGTGGATGTGGTTGACTATGCGGACGATGTACGCACCAACGAAAAGCGTTTACAGGCATTGACCGCTTACCTGGGTGAGAAACAAAAGGCTTCCGGAGTGAAATTGCTTTGGGGAACTGCCAATTTGTTTAGCCATCATCGCTATATGAACGGTGCTTCTACAAATCCTGACTTTGATGTGGTTACCCATGCAGGTGCGCAAGTAAAAATGGCCCTTGATGCTACGATCGCATTGGGTGGCGAAAACTACGTGTTCTGGGGTGGTCGCGAAGGATATATGACATTGCTGAATACCGACATGAAGCGCGAGCAGGAGCACTTTGCTCAAATGCTTAAACTTTCTGTGGCTTATGCCCGTGCGAATGGATTCAAAGGTAAGTTCTTCATTGAACCTAAGCCTTGTGAGCCTACCAAGCACCAGTATGACTACGATGCAGCAACCGTTATCGGTTTCCTTCGTCAGCACGATTTATTGGAGGATTTCGCATTGAACCTTGAAGTTAACCACGCTACATTGGCTGGTCACACATTTGAGCATGAACTACAAGTGGCTGCTGATGCCGGCATACTGGGTTCTATCGACGCTAACCGCGGTGATTACCAGAACGGATGGGATACCGACCAGTTCCCGAACGATATCGCTGAATGGACCAAAGCACTTTTGGTGATCCTGAAAGCAGGTGGCCTGAAAGGTGGCGGTATCAACTTTGATGCAAAACGTCGCCGTAACTCTACCGATGTGGAAGATGTTTTCCACGCACACATTGGTGGTATCGACACAGTAGCAAGAGCATTACTGGTAGCTGATAAGATCATTCAAAACGGTGAGTACGATAAGATCCGCAGTAACCGCTATGCAAGCTTTGACGCCGGCAAAGGTGCCGAATTCGAAAAAGGTGCATTGAAACTGGAAGACCTGTTCGACCTGGCAGCAAGCAAAGGCGAACCGGCAACTACTTCCGGCAGACAAGAATATCTGGAAAATCTGATCAACCGTTTTATTTGATCAATTGGATTATATAAGCAAGAAAAGCCGCCCAATAGGCGGCTTTTCTTGCTTAACAGGCTGGGCATTTCAATAACCATTATTCTGTCTCAGATTCGTATTGTTCCTGATTTCAGGTGTTGGGATCGGGAAAACAAGTTCTCTTTCCGTCAATGTCGGGCCGTATGAGAATTTGTGACCAACGTAATTTTCAAACTCCTTTGTTTTAACATTGAAGGCTTTGCGCAACCTCACCATGTCAAACCAGGTAATGTTCTCAAAGCATAGTTCGTACCAGCGCTCACGCCAGATTGCCTCACGTAACTTGTCTTTCGCAAGACCTGCAAGTGCAGGCAACTGAGCCCTCGTTCTGATCGCATTGACCGCTTCCAGCACTTTGGCCGATGGTCCTCCAGCTTCGTTGGCAGCCTCTGCATAAGTCAGCAAAACATCAGCATACCTGATCACCGGCCAGTTCAAATCGCTATTTGCGGAGCTGGTCTGTGCCGTCTGGTCGAAATGCTTGTAGATAAAATATCCACCCAAATCCACTTCCAGATTACGGTTTGACTCATTAGTAAATTTCGTAAAGAAGAATTGCTTCTCCTTGATACGTAAGTCAGCCGGATCGTAAGACTTCGCAAAGTCCCCCGTAGAATAGATTCCTCCCGTTTCATCAGAATACTGTGAGATATTCTTGTTATAAGGAATAATCGATACCTGCCAGTTAGAAGGGAGAATCTGCGTTCTGAATTGGATCATGAAGATGTTCTCGTCGATATTTTTCTTCGACGGGTCGTGAAAATCGTTGTACGACGCGAACAATTTGAACTGTTTCGAATCAATAACTTCTTCTGCTTTCTTAGCTGCAAGATCATAATGTGACGCACCTTTTTGCAACGGGTATCCAGCCATTGTGAGGTAAACCTGAGAAAGCAAGGACTTAACTGCACCCATATTCACTTTGCCAGTATTATCTGTCCATGGCAGGCCAGACGCCTCAGCCGTCTTTAAATCTGATACGATCAGATTGTAAACTTCCTCCGGTGTTGCAGCCGACGGTTTCAATTGTTCCGATTCCAAACTGATAGGCTCGGTAACCAATGGAATGTTACCAAACATCCGAACCAGGTTGAAATAGTACCATGCTCTCAGAAAGTAAGCTTCGCCGAGCAACTTCTTGCCTTCGGCGGCATCCAGTCCGGGCACTGTGGGTACCTTTGCAATCGAAAGGTTGGCATTTGCAATCCCTCTGTAATAGGAAGTCCAGTAAGTCTGTCCGTATCCATTGTCCGAGGTATTTCTCAGGTCCTTGATAAAATAGCTGTTAACAGCCTGACCGAGATCGGTGGCAGCAAGACCGGTAGCGAACTCTGTCATCATCCAGGCGCCACCACCAAAGCCACTATTCATTGGATCACGCATAGGCGCATATATCGCATTGACTGAACTTCTCGCGTGGGCCGGTTGTGTGAAATAGTTTTCAACCGTGAAATTACTTGGATCTGATTCGTCCAGGAAGTCGCTACATCCTGTCGCCCAGAATATGCTCAAAACGGTGGTGAGCAGGCCGATTCTTTTTGATAATTTATTCATTTTACTTCAAGTAAGAGTCAGTAGTAGATTTTATAAACCGATGTTTAAACCCAGCATAAATACCCTTGGCTTGGGATAATCATACAGACCAAAACCCTGGTCAAACGGTGATCCCGAGTTCGATACTTCCGGATCATAGCCTTTATACTTGGTCGCTACAAAGAAGTTCTGAATGGATCCATAAACTCTCAGCCTGTCTAATTTCAACTTCGAAACTAGCGTAGAAGGGAAAGAATAGGCCAGCAGCAGGTTCCTGCCACGAATGAATGAGGCGTCGGTCACTTTGTGACTATCGTTATTGGTCGTATAGTATGCATTGATCGGACGTATCTGCGCTACTGTTGTATTCTGGTTGGTTTCTGTCCAGGCGTTCAATACAGTTTTGTAACTGTTTGCGATACCCTGCCTGTCTTCCGCAGAGTGGATACTTCTGTCGATCACATCGTTTCCGTACATATATTGCAGATCCACCGTCAGCGACCAGGCTTTATACTGGAATGTGTTCAGGAATGTTCCAAAGCCGTCGGGAATACCTTTACCGATAATGGTCCTGTCATTGTCATTAATGGCTCCGTCGTTGTTAAGGTCCTTATATTTGACATCACCGGGAAGCATGTTGTATTTTTTCGCCTGCTCCGCTTCCGCAGTTGACCATATTCCCTCATGTACCCGGCCAAAGAAGGATCCAACCGGCTCTCCTACCCTGATTACCGTAGCACCCGAGTAAATATCGCTACCGCCTGACAATGCAAGCACTTTGTTTTTATTTACCGAAATATTGAAGGTGGTGCTCCATGAGAAGTCGCCTGCCTTAATGTTCATAGAATTCACAGCAAATTCCACGCCTTTGTTTTCCATACTTCCAACATTGGTGAAGATGCTCGCATAGCCGCTGCTCAATGGAAGCGGCGCATCCAGCAACATTTCGTTCACTTTTCTTCTGTACAAATCGAGTTCGAAGCTAAGTCTGTTTGAAAACAAACCCAATTCGACACCGAAGTCAACCTGCTGTGTTTTCTCCCATTGAAGGTTAGAGTTTGACATTCTGCCGACCCCTGTTCCAATGTTACGTGCGCCACCAAAAATCACGTCATAACTGGCCATACCCGCCAAAGCTCGGTAAGCAGGGATTTCAGAGTTACCAGTTGCACCGTAGCTTGCACGCAGTTTCAGGTTGGAAATGGCCGGAACACCTTTCAGGAATTCTTCTTCGCTAACTCTCCATGCAACAGCCGCCGACGGGAAGAATGCGTAACGGTTGGCATCTCCGAATTTGGATGAACCATCGATCCGGCCGGTGAAAGTCACCAGGTACTTGTCCATTAGGCCATAGTTAACCCTAGCAAAGTACGAATTGAGTCCGTAGGCAGAAGCACTTGACGAAGGCGCAAGCGCAGTCGCTCCGGCACCAAGGTTATTGAATTGAAAATAAGTATCTGTAAAATTCTGGCTTCTGGCAAGGTTATCGAAACGGTCAACATGCTGCCACGACAACCCCAACATGGCATTGACGGAATGTATTTTACCAAAATCCTTGAAATAGGTCAGGTAATTTTCAAATTGCCATGAGTTGAACCTTCTGCTCGTAATCGATGCGTCACCATTATTGGAAATATATTGCAGACCTGCTGCGGCAAAATAGTCCTCCCGCTGGTTGATCACGTTAGTTCCCACCGTGGATTTGAAATCAAGACCATCGGCCAGGCGGATTGTCGCATAAATATTACCTAGCATTGTTTGCGTTCTGAGGTAGGACAATCTTTCTGCAACGACCCTGAGTGGGCTGTCGCCACCTTCCATCCCCGGATAATCTCTGTTACTTGCCCATTTCCCGTCAGGATATTTCACCGGAATGATAGGTAAAGCTTCCAGAACCTGACGCATGGCCGTAATACCGCCGCCGCCAAGCTGATCGATCTGCTTTTCGTTTTGGTCTGTATAACCCAGCGTGCCGCCCACTTTCAGCCAGCTTTTGATTTGGCTGTCAAATACGAAACGACCGGCAAATCTTTTCTGCCACGAATCCTTCACGATCCCATTTTCATTACGATAGTTCAGGAAAGCGCCATAGCTGCCTTTTTCGCTACCACCCGTTAATCCTAGCTGGTGATTTTGTGAAAAAGCCTTTCGAAATGTCTCCTCCTGCCAGTCGGTATCATACAGCGGGTTTCCACTTGAATCGAACAGCAATGGGTTCGTACGTTTCTTCTTGGGATCCGTGTACTTTGTTCCCGTTGCCCAGCCCACGGGATCGTATTTCGCAGCATTGGCATAAATGGTCTCTTCCACAGCCAGGAATTCCTTCGAATTAAGTACAGGCAGCTTTTTGGGAGCTATACCTATGCTGTAGTCGGTGTCGTAAGTAACCCGGCCGCCGCTTGAAGTACCGCGTTTGGTAGTCACCAAAATAACGCCGTTCGCACCCCTCGCACCGTAGATCGCCGTGGAAGACGCATCTTTAAGTACCTCAATGGAGGCAATATCATTAGGGTTTAAATAATCAATGGGGGTACTTCCGTTCGCAAGGTCGACTGCATTCAGGATCACTCCGTCGATGACATACAATGGGTTATTGGAAACACTGATCGAGCTCGCTCCACGAATCCGGATATTGGCCCTACCGCCCGGACGGCCCGAGTTGGAAGACACGTTCACACCGGCAATGCGACCCGAAAGTCCCTGGTTCAGCGACGACGCCGGTCTTTCCTGCAAAACATCTCCTTTAATCGTACCAACAGCTCCGGTCAAATCCGATTTTCTTACGCTACCATAACCAACGACTACAATTTCATCCAGTGAATTCTCATCCGGTGCCATGCTTACTTTAATGTCGGATTGGCTGCCAACGTTCACTTCCTGTGATTTGTAACCTACAAAACTAAAAACAAGCACACTCTGGCTGCCATCGGGGATATCCAGTGTAAACTCGCCGTTTGCACCGGAAGACGTCCCGCGCTGCGTACCTTTCAGTACCACGCTTACTCCGGGTAAACCGGCACCCGACTCATCCGAGACTTTACCTTTGACACTCCGATCGACCAATTGCTGGGTACTGATCTGTGCAGCCGGGCTTTCAGTGTTCAGTATCTGGTCCGACAGTGCGGCCGATTCTTTCTTTTCCTCTTTGATCGGAGCTACTTCCTTTACTTTATCTTCTGTGACTACGAATGTATTTTTCCGTGTCTTTTTATATTTCAGACCATTACGTCCCAATACAATATCCAGATTCTTTTCAATGGGCTGTGTCAGATCCAGCACGCCTGCCGTCACATTCATTGAACCCACCAAACGGTCCTCAAAAACGATCTCTACACCATAGTGCTTCTGAAGATCAAGCAGCACATTTTTGAGCTTCATTTCCTGTCTGACAGTACTATGCTGGTTAGGCGGCATAGATGCGAAGGCAATAACCTGTGAGCGGGCAACTTGCGGACATTGCGTCATGAGCACAAGCCCTATTCCCACCCATTGCTTAGCGGATAGCGTTAGATTCATAGTAAAGTGTTTTATGGATATTAGTTATTCATTAAAAGAGTGGTATTACCGTTTTGCTCAATTTTCATATCAAGCACTTCTGATATGGTTTTCAAAAGTTCGTCAGCATTCTTGGTTTTGAAATTACCCGTAATGGTGCGGTTGGCTATATTGGAATCCGATAGCACCACCTTCTGGCCAAAGTTCTCTTCGATCATCGCAAGGATGTCTTTTACAGCCGTAGCATTAAAAACGTATCGCTGTTCTGTCCAGGCTGCAAACGTCTTGGTGTCTTGTTTCTTTGCAAGCTGCACAGCTCCGCTCTGGTCCAGGAATGCCAGGTCACCGGGTTCCATCATTACCTCTTTCCGTTCGTTATTTTGAGAATAATCGATCCTTACACTGCCACATTTCAGCGCGACTTTCGTGCCTCTCGGCCGGGCAAAGACTGAGAAAGTTGTTCCTAGCACCTCCACCTGGAACTGATCCGATGTTTTTACGACAAATCGCTTATTATCAATCGTATGGCTCACCGAAAACTCTGCCTCTCCTTCCAGTATTACTTCTCTTACATCATGATCAAAGCCCAGGCGGGGCATTTTCAATTTTGAATTAGAGTTCAGCGCTACCTTACTTCCGTCTTCCAGGTATACGTTCGTTGTTTGGCCGTAAGCCGTCTGGTAGGATTTGTACTGGATCGCTTCACGAAACCACCAGCCGCAGCTCACCAGCAATGTTACGGAGGCGGCAATCAGCCAGAAGCGGCTATTCCGGTTCGGCACGAACAAAGCACGTGGGGGCTCATCCGCAAGCCGCTGCTGCTCAATACTCATATCTGTTTCCAGTCGGCGAAGCAGGTATTCAATCGCCACGTCCTGATCAGGGATGAACTGAGGGCATTTGGTTTCGTATTCCATTAACCATTGATGGAAAATTTCAGAATTCTCTTTTTCAATGATCCAGTCCTCCACCTGCTGCCTTTCCAGCGGATTGGCTCGCCCGGCCAAATACTCAAAAAGAGTATACTTCGATATAATTGTTTTCATTTTGGTTTTAGTCCAGGTACAACACAGGCCGTTACTAGCTATTTTCAGATCTCGATGATGCTACTCAGGAGGGTCAGACTAATGGAGATCATCCATTCGCCGTTCAGAGCGGATCGCAGGTGTTTCAATGCTTTGGATATATGCACCTCTACCGTTTTGGGCGATATATGCAGCTCATCCGCTATTTCATGGTATTTTTTATTTTCAAACCGGCTAAGCAGAAAGACCTTCTGGCATTGCGTAGGTAGCCGGGCAATGACTTCATTTACCTTCAGGAAAAGATTATTGTAATGAATCTCCGCATCCGGCTGCTGGTGGTAAGTTGATATGGTGTACTCGTCGGTTATCTCAAGCGTGTCCATTTTCCCGAACTCTCTACGCATATACGTATAGCATTCGTTACGCACCGACCTGAACAGGTAGCTCGTGTAGGAAGAGTTAATGTTTTCGTAAGCCCTCGTGCGGTAAAATTGAAAGAACACCTCACTCACCAGGTCCTCAGCAATTTGTTTGGAGTAAACAAACCGCACCGCGTGACTGCATAACGGGTTATAAAAGCGCCTGAACAGCAATTCCAGACCTTTTGAAGGGTTTTGCTCGAACGTCGCCTTTAAAAATATCGCCGAATCAATTTCGTTCGCACCACCCTTTGCTTCGTGTAGCGGTGACACAAATGGATTTGAACGCTTCGTCTCGTTGTTAAGCAAAGGATCTTGCATTGAGTCTTTATTTATGTAATAATAAAAAGACTTTTTTGTATTTGAATCCCCTTACTCTTGATTAAAAAAAACTAAAACTTTTTTTATTTATATAGGGTTAATGCCTCTAAAAGCAAAAAGGCCACCATTTTGAAAATGACAGCCTTTCACTAAAAAACAAACAGATTTTATAAATTCTTCGCCTTCATTTGCTTCACCGCATAGTCCACAGCCCGGGCCGAAAGCGCCATGTAAGTGAGGGATGGGTTTTGCGTAGAAGTGGAAGTCATGCACGCTCCGTCTGTTACAAACACGTTTTTGCAGGCGTGCAACTGGTTCCATTGGTTCAGCATGGACGTTTTCGGGTCTTTACCCATGCGTACACCGCCCATTTCGTGAATGTCGTTACCCGGATTTCTATTCCCGTCGTGCGATTTCACATTTTTGAACCCGGCATTGGTAAACATCTCACTCACCTGCTCTACATAGTCTTTGATCATTTTCTCGTCATTGTCATCATAACCTACGGAGATTTTGAGCTGAGCAATGCCAAACGGATCTTTCAAGTCTTTGTCCAGCGCTACGTAATTACTTTCCTTTGGAATCGTCTCGCCCATCATATGTGAGCCTACACTCCAGTTGCCGTATTTGGTTTCATGAAGGTTCGATTTCAATGATTCTCCCAATCCGTTACGGTCGGAATATGTATTTCTGTTGGCTCCAAAACCTGCTGCATAGCCTCTCAGGAAGTCTGTTTCCTGTTTATATACATTGCGGAACCTTGGGATGTAGCCGCTGTTCGGGCGCTTACCGTCGGTAGTAGAGTCCAGGAAGCCTTCGTACTCACCGGATACGCTCGCGCGGTAGTTGTGGAACGCCACATACTTGCCCAGCACACCGCTGTCATTTCCTAGTCCGTTAGGAAAACGGGAAGAAGTCGAATTGAGCAGTACAAGATTTGAATTCAATGCAGCTGCATTTACAAAAATAATATCTGCATAAAACTCCATCATTTGCTTCGTATTCGCGTCAATAACACGCACTCCCGTCGCTTTCTGTTTCTTGTCATCATAAATAATGGAGTGCACAACCGAGTGCGGACGCATCGTCAGGTTCCCGGTTTTCATCGCCCAGGGAATGGTCGACGAGTTACTGCTGAAATATCCTCCAAACGGACAGCCACGCTCGCATATTACGCGGTGCTGGCATTTCGCACGACCCTGATCAAGGTGGATCTGCTGCGGATCGGTGATGTGGGCTGCGCGACCAATGATAATATGACGGTCTTTGTACTGCTTGCCGACTTGCTCTTTGAAATATTTTTCAACGCAGTTCAAGTCATGTGGTGCAAGGAACTCCCCGTCTGGTAATGTATCAATTCCGTCTTTATTACCGGTAATACCCGCGAATTTCTCCACGTGGCTGTACCAGGGAGCAATGTCGTCGTAGCCGATCGGCCATTCCACGGCAAATTTATCACGTGCCGGTCCTTCAAAATCATACTTGCTCCATCGCTGTGTCTGACGCGCCCATAGTAGCGACTTACCTCCTACCTGGTACCCACGTATCCAGTCGAAAGGCTTTTCCTGTACATATGGATGCTCATTGTCTTTTGCAAAAAAATGGGCAGAAGATTCTTTGAAATTATAACATCTGCTAGCGATCGGGTTCGCGTCCGTAATTTCTTTGGGCAGTCGCTCGCGGTGCGCAAACTCCCACGGCATCATGTTGGTAGTGGGATAATCCTTAATGTGCTGCACATCGCGGCCACGTTCCAGTACCAGGGTTTTCAGGCCCTTTTCTGTCAGCTCCTTTGCCGACCAGCCTCCGCTGATTCCTGAGCCAATAACAATGGCATCATACGTGCGGGCTTTTTTACTATCTATATTAAAATTCGCCATAGTTAATCTTTAATAAAATGAGGAGGACGGGGCTAATGGGCCCGTTATCCTTTTTTAACCGGTACACATCCGTGATAACGCCCCGGGATCATTTCATAATGCGTGATATTGGTCATCACATATTCCGAGGTCATATAGCCCTGGATCGTGAGGTTTTTCACCATTCCCAGAAATGCTTTCTGGCTGGCATCGCTACCTTTATCTATATCCTGCAAAATCTGCAATTTCTGATCTTTGCCTGCATCTACAAATGATTTCCCAAAACGCTGTATGCTCTGCTCGTCCACATTGGAAACACCACTTGCAAGACTGGCCTGCGCTTTGCTGTCGTAGCAATCCTTCACCATTTTTTGAACAAAATCACCTACCCCCAGCTCTCCTGCTCCCGGCGTATCGGTTTTAGGAATAATCGCTTCCACGATAGCCGCCAGGTTTTTCGATTGATCAGCGGAAAGAAGTCTTCCTTTCGGTAAAGTTCCTTTGCTCCATCCGGATGCCCAGGCAGGCAAACCCGCCATTGCGCCCATGGCAACCGCCATACTTTTAAGCGCTACGCGTCTCTCCATTTCTTTTGTATTTTAATGTTAATAATAAAATCTTCGTCAAGTGACTTGTTGAGTCATGAATGGTCATTTATGGTCATGATTGTCACTTTTTGTCATTTATAGTCACTTTTCTTTTAGTCATGGATTGTCACTTGTCGTAATACCTCGCCCTGACTATATCGTGACAACAAATGACCATTTCATGACTACCTCTGACAATACCTGACTACCCCTGACCACCTCATGACTACTACCTGACCATTTCATGACGCCTCCGGCTCTACTCTTCCAGAAAATCCAGATCGCGTCCGTGTGTTTCGGGTATGGTGATGATACAAAAAATACCGATCACGAAACAGATCAATCCTACCAATGCCCCCGAATTAATCACTGAAAACGAGTCTTTAAAAGTAGCAAATAATGTTGTCATTAACACAACAGTTCCCCTTACCATATTCGGAACAGTAGTAGCCGCCGTAGCTCGCAAATTAGTCCCAAACTGCTCAGCACCAATGGTTACGAACATTGCCCAGTAACCTATCCCGAAGCCCAGCAATGCTGCAACTGTGTACAAATGCGTGACAGATTTAATACCGGCGAACAAATAAACACCACTCCATACCAACGTAAAAAGCATCAGATAAAGTACAGCTTTCTTTCTCGATTCCAGCCAGTGGCTCAGGAACCCGCTCGCCAGGTCTCCCATTGAAAGTCCCACATAGCACCACATGATCGAAAGCCCCGGTTTGACAGCCTCGGCAATGCCCAGCGCCTTACCGAACTCGTTGCTGAAAGTAGCCAGAATGCCTATCACAAACCATGTAGGCAGACCGATACCAATGCATTTCAGATATCTGAACAGTCTGTCTTTATTGGTAAAGAGTGCGAAGAAGTTACCCTTTTCAACATGTTTCTGATTTTTGAGATCTTTAAATATCCCTGACTCAAACACCCCAATGCGCAGCAGCAACAACGAAATTCCTAAACCGCCACCAATGAAGTAGGCATAACGCCAGTCAAAAAACTCTACCGTAAAATAGGCAACCACAGCTCCCAGCAGCCCGATTCCGGCTACCAGCGAAGTGCCAATCGCGCGCAAATGCTTCGGAAGGATTTCGGAAACGAGTGTGATACCTGCTCCTAGCTCGCCAGCAAGGCCGATTCCTGCAATGAAACGAAACACCTTGTATACATTGACATCCTGTACAAATCCGCAGGCAATGTTGGCCAGGGAGTAGGTAATGATGGAGCCGAACAAAACAGACAGCCTGCCTTTTTTATCCCCCAAAACACCCCAAAGTATCCCGCCAAGTAACAAACCAGTCATTTGCCAGTTGAGAATGCTGGCACCGGTAAGGGAAATTTCCGTTTCGGACAAGCCTAGCGACGCCAGACTGGGTAGCCGTACGATACCGAACAGCAGCAAATCATATATGTCGACAAAATAACCGAGGGCTGCAACTATAACCGGCGCACTAAAAAGATGGGAAGCATCTGAACGAGGTGCTGAAAGGGTCGTCATTTCTGTTTGTATGGGTTTCATCGGAATTAGTGCAATATTATGCAAATAGCCGGACATAAGACCGGCTATTTGTTTGTTAATTTCTAAAATTTAAAGAGAAAGTTGTGTTTAACGCTCATGTGTTTAGCTTCAAATAGTTAGTCAAACATGGATCAGGTTTCTTAAAATTCCAGTTTCTGTTTGTCTTTCAGAAGTTGCTCTTTCAGTTTCGCGTAGTCCACATCCTGCACTGAAACGTTACGATCGATTGCCTGAACTGCCGCGGAAGCAGCGCTTTGCCCCAGGATCATAAACACTGGTTCCATTCGAATGGAGCCGTAAGCGATGTGCGAGCTCGACAAACATACCGGCACAAATAGATTTTGGCATTCATCTTTTTTAGGAACCAGGGAAGCATATGAAATGGCGTAGGGCTTTTTGGGATGTACACCAATATCACCTTCATTTTGCACAAAACCATCTTCCTTCACATATCGCTGAGCATTGTGCGCATCCAATGAATAAGACCCCATTCCAACAGATTGAGACACCGGAGCCTTGCCCAGCGTTTCGTTTTCAGTCATCACGCCAAGCCCGATCATACGCCGCGCCTCACGCACGTAGATCTGATGCGGCCAGCCGCCATTATCTTTAAACTCATCTTTCGGTAGCCCCCACTTCTTCATCTCCGCCTGCACATCAGCAGGTACCCTTGGATCATTGGAAAGGAAATACATCAACCCTTTCTGATAAAGCTCATGATCGCGGATGATCTCTTTTCTTCTTTCATAGGTCGCATCCGGGTAATCATAGTTCATACCAATGTAATCGGTACTGAATGGCCCGTGGTTGTTGGTATCCGTTTTTTTGTTGGGGATCGGGTCGTATTTGTCAAATGTTTCCGTCCAGCCAGCGTTGTAAACCCTGGCCAGCAGCTCGTATTTGTCTGGATCGTACCCTGCCGGTTTCTCGAACGGAATGCGGTTGTCCGGATTTGCCGAAAGGCACATACGGAAACAGTATGCCTGGATTTTGTGGTCACCGCTACCATTCTTAGCTATTTTTTCATTTGAAACATAAGGCAGCAAACCGCTTTTCGGATCGCCCTCGATTTTGTAAGGGCTCACATCCTTTTTGAAATAATGTCCATGCTGAAAAACCCCGGCCTGAACTCCATTCCACTCCTCGTTATACACGCTGTTTGATTCCCTGCCTACGTGATATTTCACACCAGCAGCAGCCATCAGGTCACCCTCATAGGTAGCGTCAATGAACATTTTACCTTTGAATGTTTTACCACTCAGGGTTTTGAAAGAAACGATCCTGCCATTCATCTTAACAAGACCTTTGCCCCTGTCCAGCCACTCATCACGATAAATTTTCACATTGTTTTCTTTGACAAAGTCTTCGAAAACTTTCTCAGCCACATGCGGTTCGAAAATCCACATGGTCCGATCGGTGCCGTCCATAGCGGGTGTACCTTGCCCTTTATTGCCATACTCTTCTTTCTTTTGCCATTGCCAGGCGTCAGGAGTGTCGTAATGCATGAACACGCGGTGGTAAAATTCACGGGCCAGCCCGCCGATCACCGCCTTATTACCGGTGTCCGTGAAACCAAGTCCTCCTGCCGATAAACCGCCAAGATGCTTGTCCGGCGATACCACTATCACCGTCTTGCCCTGCTTTACCACCTGTACAGCTGCGGTTACCGCGCCGGAAGTACCGCCGTATACAATGACGTCGGCCTCATAAGTTTCGGCGCCGGGATTATTTTGGGCAAAAATCTCGGCTGACTGAGTCTGGCAGATGAATACCGTCAGCGAGAACAGAAAAAGTAATTTTCTCATTAATGAATCATATTAGGATTTAGAAATTATTTTGAATCAGGGACAAACAGAATTGCATCGGCAACCACAGCCCCTTTCTCACCATCTGATGAAATACTAACCTGTGAACCGCTGCCTTTGGGCAGATTGAACTTTCCAAGATTGTACCATTCCCCCGAAGTCTGACCTTCCACGACAATGTCCTTTTCTTTGACAGTAATGTTCTTAACTTCTTTACCATAAGTCACAGCCAGCTTCATTTCAGGGGCTAGTTTGGCAACTTTTGGAAAATATACATAGATATTGTACGCTTTGGAAACCGGAATATCAGGCGTAAAAGTGACTGTTCCAATGTTGGTATCATCCTCTTTGGTAGAGAGGAATGAGGGACCATAACCTCCTTTTTTAACAGTTGACCAGGCACCTTTCACGGTAACGTGACCAGTATCTTCATTGTCAACCAAAATCTCAGGCGTCGCACCATTCACAAGCGGATCAGCTTTCAGCTTCGCCTGCAATTGCGCAACATTGATTTTCTGAACCGGCACTTTTGAATCAATGGCCATTACCGCTCCAACCGCTGCCGACTGCGCGAGTACCATAAACACAGGCTCCATTCTGATCGAACCGTAGGCAATGTGCGTGGCGGACAGACAAACCGGTACCAGCAGATTAGTACATTCCTTGGCTTTGGGAACAAGCGAACCGTAGGCAATGGGATATGGGCCAAATCCTCCGATTTCAACATTACCTTCATTTTTCGCCATTCCCTTCACCACAATGCGCTGAATGTTGTGCGAGTCCATGGTATAAGCAGCCATTCCTACTCCGTCTTTTACCACTTCCTTTCCTTCACAATTTGCCTGGGTCATGATGTAATCTCCTATCATTCGCCGCGCTTCACGCACATACAGTTGCGGGGACCAGTTACCGGTGTCGGTGTATTCGTCTTTGGGATAGCCCCATTTCAACATGGCCTGACTGATTTCAGAAGGAACCCGGGGATCATGGCCGAAAAAGTAAAGTAATCCTTTCGTATAGCTTTCGTGCGCTTTAATGATCCTTTCCCGCGTTTCATAAGTTCCATCCGGATAGTCGTAGTTCATACCGATCATGTCCGTTGAAAACCCACCCCGATTGTTAATGTCCGTTTTATTGTTGGGCATCTTGCTCCATATAAAATAATCGGAGAGCGATTTTTCCTCAGGATGAGCCTTAATGAGTCTCGCAAGCAGCTCATAACGCGCCGGATCGTAGCCTTCCGGTTTGGTAATAGGCACCATGTTGTTTGGGTCAGACGACAAACAGATACGGTAATTGTAAGCCTGAACTTTCTTATCCCCTGAACCGGTGGCATCCAGTTTTCCATTGGATATTCCCCAAAGCAAACCACTTTCCGGCTTGCCCTCAGTTCGGTAAGGATCGATACCATCCGGGATTTGGTGTCCTGTCATGAACTGCACACCATTGATCGTCTCGTTGTAATCAGCATTGGCTTCACGGCCGACGGCATACTTAACATTTGCCTTCGCCATCAGATCACCCTCGTAGGTACAATCCATAAAGACCTTTGCCGAAACAACCCGGCTCGTTTGCATCTCCGGCTTGACACTGTTTTCGATTATAATCGATTTGATATCCGTGCCCGATTTAACAAGGCCTTTAATCCTATGATGATAAACCACATTGATCCCCGCTTCGTCAAGGTATTGCTGCAAATACTTTTTGGCAATGTGCGGCTCAAATGTCCATTGTTCAAACTTGCCGTAATGCTTGCCAATCTTGCGGTAAAAGTCTCTTGACAAGCCTGTGATCGCATACTTATTACCAATATCCGTGTAGCCGAGGCCGCCCGAAGTCATGCCACCGAGGTGATTGCCCGGCTCGATCAGGATCACGGACTTACCCATTTTCTTCGCAGTATAGGCAGCGATCACACCAGCGGAAGTTGCCCCGTAAATACAAATATCCACTGGGTCGGCAGGCGGAGTTCCGGGCCGAAACCCGGATAAAAGAAATGCGATCAAACAGGCTGCCTGTGCTAGTATTTTGCTCATATTCTCTTGTTTTAATTCGATCAAATGAAGGTATTAGTAGCCCGGGTTCTGATCCTTGGCCGTTAATGCCTTGTTGTACAGGATTTCGGAATTAGGAATAGGCCAAAGCATGTGTTTGTCTGCTACCACTATATTCTTTACTTCCAAAATCCGTTGCTTAGCTATTCCCAGTCTTTTCAGATCGTTCCAGCGCTTTCCTTCATACATAGTTTCGTAGCCTCTTTCCTGCACCACTTTATCAATAAAAGTTTTGAGTGTAAAATCAGCCAATTTGAAATCCACTGCTGACACCGCGCCGGAAGGCAACCCATATGCCCGGCGGTGTACCCTGTTCAAGCTTTCGAGCGCTTCCGCGGTTGGTGCGCCTTTAGCTCGTGCATCGGCCTCTGCGTGGAATAGCAGCACGTCCGCAAACCGGTACCATGGATAGTCGTTCCCTGCTCCCGCTCCTGCCCCTGAGGTCGCAGCCGGATCACGGTATTTTCTGTAAAGGCAAGACGTGGACCCTAGACCAATGTCGACATTATATAGAATGTGTTTCTTACGAAGATCTTTGAAATCCCAGTTTTTGATCACAGAATTCGAAACTGAATCGGTATACTGAGCATACACGCCACCGGGGCCGAAGTAGGCGTACTGGGCCGTTTTTCGGTGTGCGTAACTTACGAGGCCAAAACCCTGCTGGCGGGAGTATTTGAAATAAAATACCTCCTCCGTCGTGTTCACAACCTCGGGGCCATATATTTTCTGAAAATCCTCGGAAGTTGCTACTTCCACAAGCGAATACTTTTTGGAATCGACGACTTCCTTTGCTTTTGCACTCGACAATTCCCAATTTTCCTGATAAAGATAAATTTCCGAAAGCAATGTCTTGGCCGCCCAAATGGTTGGACGTCCGATTTCGGTAGGTGCGTCCGGAAGTCCTTTTTCAGCTTCCAATGCATCGGCCAGGATCAGTTTGTATACGTCTTCCACGCTGGATCTGGGAACATCTGCTACGGTCATATTCTCCTCCGTACGAAGCGGCACGCCTGCCCAGTTACGTACCAGCGCGAAGTAAAGGAGCGATCTCAGATATTTGGCTTCCGCCACGTACAGCGTTTTTTCAGCATCGGTCATATTCGTCCCTTTCGGAACATTGCTGATCACCAGGTTTGCATTTCGGATCGACTGGTAAAAATTGTCCCAAATCACGCCTACCCTGTTAATGTTTGTATTATCAAGCCCCTGATAAAGGCTGACGGGTGTTTGCGTTCCTCTGGAATTCCCATAATCCGCCAGACCTTCCAATTGCGCCGGATAGTTGATAGACAACCCATTATCGCCACGCATCGGGCCGTAAATCGCATTGACTGCGGCCTTAGCTTCTGCGGCAGTATTGTAAAAATTCTCTGAGGCCAGCGATTTCGGCTTTTCTTCGAGCAGATCGGAGCAGGCCGTTAAAATCATTGCCAAAAACAAACAAACGAATGTCTTATTCATATTTATATCTCTTTAACCAGTTGTTAAAAACTATCTTAAAATCCTACTCTAAGTCCTACCGTCGTTGTCTTTGCCGTCGGATAAACGTAATGGTCGATGCCCTGGACAAAGGAGTTACCGCCTCCGTAAGAATTGACTTCCGGGTCATACCATGAGTATTTGGTGAATGTGATCAGGTTTTGCGCGCTTACATACAATTGCGCTTGCGTCATCCATTTGATATGCAACTTGGTAACCGGCAGATTGTAGGCCAACTGAATGTTTTTGAAACGCAGGTACGATGCATTCTCTACGAAACGATTCGACATTTGCGCCTGAGAAGACGTTTTGATGATCGGGTATTTGGCATTGGTATTCTGGGGAGTCCAGTGGTTCAGGTACACTTCTCTTGGCATGTTTAATGCCTGTCCGTAGTCATAACCCTGTCCCTGCGCACTCAGATTGAACACATCGTTGCCCTGGGAACCTTGAAGGAACATTGTCAGCTCGAAGTTTTTGAAGGACATCGTCGAATTGAAACCATAGGTAAATTTGGGATTCGGGTTTCCGATGATTCTTTTGTCCCCGGCGTCGCGGCTGCCATTGTTGTTGTAGTCTTCGTATGCAATGAGCCCCTTCTCATCGTATCCTTTTTCAACATAGCCATAAAAAGAGCCTAACGGATAACCTTCTCTCAGAATGTTCACATTGTCATTCACAGCAGCTCCAATTGTTTGGCCCAGGATATCGTTCCCGCCATACAGCTTCACTACTTTGTTTCTGTTGATCGATAAATTAGTAGCCACATTCCATTTGAATGCACCTTCCAGAACCGTCGCGTTCACTGAGAACTCGAAACCTTTGTTCTGGATTTTTCCAATATTCTGAATGGTATAAATGTATCCCAACGACGATGGCAGAGAGACGTTGTTGAGCAGATCGCGGGTGTTTTTGATATAGTAATCAGCCGTTAAATTGATTCGGTTGTTCAACAATCCCACATCAATTCCAATGTCCGATTGAGCTGTCGTTTCCCATTTCAATGATCCGGCAAGACGTGTTCCCGGTGCGTAGGAAGTATTGAGGGCGTCGCCGAAAACTACTTGTCCGGAAGCAAGCTGATTCAATGTAAAATAGGGGGCAATAGAAGTATTACCGGTTTCACCATATCCCGCCCGTATTTTCAGGTCCGAGATGAAAGGAATCCTTTTGATAAATTCTTCTTCAGATAAACGCCAGGCCAATGCAGCCGACGGAAAATAGCCCCATTTCTGGCCTTCGCTGTATCTGGACGAACCGTCAGTACGGAAACTGACAGTAGCCAGTATTTTGCTGTTGAATGAGTAATTAACCCGTGCCAGGTACGAAAGCAGCACCCATTTTTGGTAAGACGAGCTCGGAACTCCCTGTGTAGTAGCGGCACCGATGTCGTAAGTTTCCTGATTATCGCTGATAAAACCACTTCCACTCGCATTCAGAGTTGTATTCACAAAATCCTGATAGGTGAAACCTGCCACTGCGGAGATGCTATGCTTACCGATTTCCTTATTGTAATTCACGGTATTTTCACTGAGAATGCTGCTCACCCGCGCCGTCCCAATGCTTGCTGAACCTTTTGAGTTCACAAACTTGGTAGTAGTATAAGTGTCCGTACGGTCCTCCGTGGTTTCGATACCCGCAAGTGTTTTGATCGTCAGTCCTTTCACCGGTTCAAATGTCAATGCACCGTTGGTCAGGATCTTATTGGAGCGTATAAAGTCGGAATATTGGTGAAGGAAGTTTAATGGGTTAGTAATCACATTGGAGCCCCAGGCATATGCTTCGGCCAGTTTCGAATAAGAGCCATCAGGCAATGTGGGAGCGATAGTTGGGTAGCCGGATAGCATTGCCGACATCAAAGTTCCTCCGCGGTTTCCCTTGTCAGAATTCTTACGGTCGGAGTCAATGCGGCTTAATATCGAACTCAGGTCAAATTTAAATTTCTTGCCAATATCTGAGCTCAGGTTGAAACGCAATGCATTGCGGACATAGTTGCTTCCAATAATGATCCCGTCCTGATTGAAATTGCTGGCCGAAAGCGAGAATCTGGTTTTATCAGTACCGCCGCTCACCGTAATGGCGTGGTTCTGAACAGGCGCTTTCTGAAAAACAAGGTCTTGCCAGTCAGTTCCCTTTCCGAAACCATTGATCTGATCTTGCGTAAAATGCGGAGCCAGGCCATCATTAGCAGCTTGTTCATTGTAAAAATTGGCATATTCAGTCGCATTCATCAGATCAAGCTTCTTCCTCACCGTTTGCGTACCGTAATATCCTTCGTAGCTTACATTAACGCGGCCTGCTTTCCCTCGTTTTGTAGTGATCAAAACTACACCATTGGCTCCCCTCGAACCATAAATCGCCGTCGCCGAAGCATCTTTTAATACTTCAATGGATTCAATATCTGCATTGTTGAGTAAGGTAGGGTTACCGGAGTACGGAAATCCATCAACAACATATAATGGCTCATTACTTCCCTGGATCGAATTCGTTCCCCTCACCCGCACACTGATCGGACTTCCCGGCGCACCCGTATTTTGAGATACATACACACCCGCGGCCCTGCCCGCAAGCGACTGCACGAGGTTGGTCGCCGGATATGCATTCACATCCGCAGCTTTAATAGACGCCACAGAGCCGGTAAGGTCACTTTTCTTCACCTGGCCGTAACCTATCACGACAATTTCCTGCAAAGATTTGTCTTCCAGCACCATATTAACGATCAGGCTGGTTTGGCTGCCCAACACAATTTCCTGTGACTGGTACCCCACGAAACTGAACACGAGTACCGAATTGGGGGCCAGATCTTCGGCCATTTCCATCTGAAACTCCCCGTCCGGATTAGTCGTGGTACCCGTCTGGGTTCCTTTCAATACAATGCTCACACCAGGTAAGCCGCCGCCCGTTTCGTCCAGGACTTTACCCGTCAATTTTCGTTTGGGCGCGGTACCGGAGGGAGCTGTCTCTGCCGGTGGGGTTACCAGGGGACTGTTTTCTGATCTTCTTAAAATGATGATTTTACCAGAAACTTCATATTCAAGTCCCAGCGGCGTCAGAATTTCGTCCAGTACCTCATACAGAGGTTTGTTCTGAGAAGAAACCGTTACTTTTCGCGCAGATTTTATAATTTTTGAACTAAAAACGAAGCGAACATCCACCTGCTTTTCGACCTGATTCAGCACCTTCTTCACTTCGCTGCCGTTGGCAACTATTGTTATTTTCTGTGAAAGCAACGACTGGGCGTTACCTTCATGGGCATAACCGGTCCCGATAAACCAGACCGCAAGCATCAATTGTATAGCAGTTATTCGCATTGTCCAAATTAATACCTGGTGGTATTTAAAGGGTTTTTTCATAGATTTGATTGTTTTGTTAAGTTGAAAATTGGCAAAACGATCCCTGCCTCCTTCACGGAGGAAAAATGGCGACAACCAAAAGGGATAAACCGAGTCGGTAATGCGGGAACATTGCCGGCTCTTTTTTTAAATCATTCTTTCTGTTTCGTTTTCAGAGGGTTAAAGTCAACAAATTGATATACTTTATTAAGCGTTTGTAGATTCAGTTTTTGCAGCCTTTGCTATGCACTACGATCTGCCCGTCCAGAATTTCATAGTTAGCTTCCACTGCTTTGCAAATGATCGACAGCTTTTCATGAAGCGTCTGGTTATCGAGTGTCGCCGTTAACGGACAGCCTTTCAATAATTCTTCGTCAAAGAGGATATCAATCCCATAAGCTTTTCCGATCGTTGTGAAAACTTCACTGGCAGGCGTGTCTTCGAATTCAAACTGTGGGGTTTCTGCTTTGGAAACGACTATCTCAGGTTTCTCCACCAGCGTTTTCACCATTCTCACTTCATCCCGTGCGTAGATAATTTTCTGATTTGGATTTAGTACCACACCTTCCAGCTCACGATTGGATGCCTTTTCCTTCACATTCGGATCAGACTGGGCGAACACAGAAACCCTCCCCGTTTTTACCTCGACGGTTACCTCATCCGAAAAATCATAAGCTTTGATCCTGAAACTGGTACCCAGTACTTTGGTGATAAGGCCATTGGAATAAACCAAAAAAGGGCGGTCCGGATCTTTGGCAATGTCGAAAAATGCCTCTCCTTCCAGACGTACCTCGCGTCTCGCCAAAGAAAACTTATCCGCATACCTGATCTTGCCTTTCGGCGCGAGTGTAATGTGGCTGCCATCTTCCAGGCTAATGACAATGGCTTTGTCGGTCGTGTTGACCTTTTCCGTCATCGCACCATCATTCAATATCATTGAATTCTCAGTAGCCGCCTGCTGCCGCGTTTCCTTTTTGATAAGGAATGCATACGCAACCCAGCCTAGCAGGAGGATAACCGCGACGGACGCGGCAAATTGCAGCCAGGGAATGGAGAATACCGGCAACTTGTATTTGGAATGATCGCTGCCAGCAAGTGGCTGCCCGATTTTCGTAATGGTTTGCTTTACGACCTGGTTAATCTCGTCGTCGCCGATTTCGGCTTCATGCAGGCGCAGCGAAAGCACAATGGCTTGCGCCTGCTGAATTTTTTCAAGGATTTCGGGATTACTTTCTATCCAGTCATTCCAAACCATGTCCGTTTCCCGGGTAGGCGATAAAACCCACTGGCGAAAGAATGTGTCCCAGACAAAATCCTCAACCGAAAAATCAATATAGCGATCCATACAAGATATTTGCGTCTAAGGTATGATAGACATAAACCTTTACCGGATACCAATAAATTTTAAATTATTTCTAAAAAAAAGAATAAAGCCCTGGGCCGTATAGGATTATAACCCGGCATTACATGAATAAATGGATCAGAAAAAAGGTAAGGAATTCTGCCTTCCAGTGCTTTTTTAGCTGTCCAATGGCGATTTGAAGAAGGTTGGAAACGGTCTGCGGAGAGATCGCCATGATCTCCGAAATCTGGTCGCGGTTGAGCTCCTGAAAATATTTGAGGTAAACGACTTCTTTTTGTCTCTTGGGCAACTCTTTCAATAATTTTTCAAGCTGGCGGGCGCGTACCAATTTTGATTCCTGGTCAATGTACTCCTGCTCTACTGAAAATTCCAGTTCAAAAACACCTTCTTTTTCTGCCAACGCTTCATTACCTACCCAAGATTTGGCGGCGATGCTCCTGTGCATCAACCTGCGTAACGAGGCCATCAGGTAGGGCTTCACAGCTGCATTGGAGTTAAGGTTTTCACGCTTTTCCCAAAGCAAAAGAAAGAGGTCCTGAATGCTGTCTTTGATGAATTCCTTGTCTTTCGAGAACTTGCTTCCATACTGAAAAAGCGTGCGAAACTGGCTGGACATCAGATACTCGAAAGCCTCTACATCACCGGTCAGAAATTTCTGCCATACCAACTTATCATCCGAAGCTCCTGAAAAATGAGAAGGTAATTTCATAACATGCCGAAAGGGAAATCTAAATAACTCAAACTTAGCGGCAAAGCCAACTTATTTTAAAAGATTAGTTTAATTTAATCCAATTTTCATCCTATCTGATTTATTCCACCATTACCCGCACTGATTTCCTCTTACCCAGCCGGTTCCGAAAGGATAGTACATATATTCCCGACGCCATTGGTAACTGAGGATAAATTTCAATTTGATCCATTGAAACGACCTGCCTTTTTATAGAGATCCGGCGACCTTTCAAATTGACCAGTTGGATCGATAACGGATCGACATCCAGCGATTTCAGCCTGATTACATTGTCTTTGATTGGATTAGGTGTAACCATTACCTCCCCCGGTTTCAGGTCAGACGCCGCCTCTCTGATCAGGATATCGTAAATGCGGATCTTGCCGATACCATTGCGAAACCGGATCTCAAAATTGGAAAGCTTTGATTTCGAGAACATTGAATTTCCCGGATAGGCTTTACTATTACGGCTTACCGGCTCATGGTCCACCCACAAGTCGAAGCTTCCCGGCAAGGTAATGTACTCGTCCTGATCCGATGGAAACAGCTTGTAAGTGTGGAGCTGGTCCGAATTATTGAGTACCCAGGTCAATGTCACATCCTTTTTTGTTTCAATGCTTTTGCTCGTCGCGAGCGTGCCCATGTCTTTCAGGTTAAAAGAATTGCCTTGAAAGTTAATGGCGCATTTGGCAAACATCAGGGCATTGCCTGGAAACGAATTGTGTTCCGGGTCGAAATCCTCGCCGGCGTAAAAGTAAATCGCATTCACAGATGTGGATTGGATGCTTTCAGCGCTGAGCTTAATCTGAATGAACAGTGTTTCAGGATTGGGAGTAAAAGGAGTAGCCCGCATCGCCCTGATGATCCCGCCCGTGGCGGAATCCTGCTGGGTACGCACGAGGTCCATATGTCCTTTGTAAAACTTGGAATAGGAAAGAGCCGGAACAGTCTGTATGATGTGGCTGAACTGCCCGGTATCAGGCTCTGCATTCACAAAAGAACGGCTTTGGGAAAAATCCTGATGAAAGTAAGTGACCTGGGCAACGCCAATTTGAGGGAACAGCAATAAAACAACGGCCCAGAATTTGGCGAAAGTGGAAAGGTGACGTCTAAACATAAACAGATAGCGGTTTATGTTTAGACGTTACAAATTTGTAATGGTCACTTTATGGTTGGGATAAATTTGTAATAGTTTTTTTGGAATGGTAATGTAATCGGATTTAACCTGGCGACGTCTGGCGACGTTGTCGCTACTACCGATATTACATCCCTACGGAATTTACTATTCAGTCCCATCGGGACGTAACATCGGTAGCAATTGCAAATTCCGAACATAAAAGTGCCGTAGGTACGTAACATCATCAAACTAATGCCCCCTGGATCTATATTCTTTAAAGTATACCGAAAACATACCCTAGTTAATGATAAAGTTTGAAGTGTACTTCAAACTTTATTAAACAAAAATACATTGAGCTCAGATTACCGGCTCCGCCCGCCGTCGCGAATCCTCTCCAACTCCGCCGACATCGCTTTCACTTTTGCAGGATACTTATCAGCCAGGTTGGTTTTTTCGCCGAGATCTTTGCTCAGGTCGTAGAGTTGTGGCTTGGGATTGTTACCGGTTTCGGTGTTTGTTAATTCTTGTATGGCTTTCCCCTCGCGCGGTTCAATGTACTTCCAAGTTCCCTGGGTAAGGGACAATGCACCTCCCTGTTTTACCAGAAATGTGCGACCGGTTTTTGTTTTGCCTAACATCGCATCCATTACATTGTAGCTATCTACGCCATCATCAATTCCTATTTTTTGCTGGAAAAAATGTGAGAACGAAGCCATCAGGTCAATCTGGCAGATCAATGCGTCCGACTCTGTTCCTGGTTTGATCGCCTGCGGCCAGCGCGCCAGCCACGGCACCCGGCTTCCGCCCTCGAAGGCGCTATATTTTCCGCCTCTCAATGCACCGGCGGCTTTGTGGCCTTTTGAAAGTTCCACAGCTTTGTCGGCATAGCCATCATCGATCACCGGACCATTATCGCTGGAAAAGATGAGCAATGTATTATCCGCAATTTTCAGCTCGTCTAGTTTTTTCAGGATCTCCCCCACCGTCCAGTCCATTTGCAGGATCACATCTCCCCGTAATCCCATGCTACTTTTCCCTTTGAATTGTGTACTGGGCATTCGCGGTACGTGGATATCATTCAGAGAAAAATAAAGGAAGAATGGATTCTTGCTGTTTTGTTCAATAAACTGCTCTGCTTTGCTTAAAAATACATGAGCGATCTCCTCGTCGGTCCAGCGCGCCTGCTTACCACCGGTCATCCAGCCTATGCGCCCTATTCCATTGACAATGGTATTGTTATGGCCGTGATTCGGTGACGCGGGCAACTTCAAAAGCTCAGGATTTTCCTTTCCGGTGGGTTCATTACCAATCTTTTTGGAATAATCTACCTCAATTGGGTCCTCCCTATCCAAGCCCAAAACATCGTGATTTTCAATAAAAACAGTAGGTACGCGATCCGAAGTAGCCGGGAAGAAAAAGGCGTAGTCGAAACCCGTTTCGTTCGGGCCTTTATTGATTGGCTTGTTCCAGTTAATCTGTTTGTTATTTTCTCCGAGACCCAGATGCCACTTTCCTACTGAAGCAGTTTTGTATCCCGCGTCCTGAAAAACTTTGGGAAGCGTCAAATTTTCGGTCGGAATGATCAGCGATGCGTCACCTGGCAAAACGCCGGTGCCTTTTTGCCGCCAGGGATATTTGCCTGTCATCAAGGCAAAACGCGATGGTGTGCAAGTCGCGGAAGTTGCGTGGGCATTGGTAAACCGGATGCCCTCTTTCGCAAGCCTGTCAATGTTCGGCGTGCTGATCTTGGTGGCACCATAAGAGCTCAGATCGCCATAACCAACATCATCGGCATAGATAAAAATGACATTGGGTTTCTGCTTTTTTTGACCAAAAACGATCGTTGGAATGCTAAGAACTGCAATTAAAATGCAGGCCAAAAATTGGAAGTACTTATTTTTCATAAAATGGTTTAGGATAATGCCGTCGCGAAGATATTCATTAAAAGTATCTGCAAACCGGTCATTTAAGAAGTTTACCAGTCAATGGTTTTCCATTGGTAGTTAAAATTTGCAGTTCGTGTGCCCGATGGCCCATGTATGTCCACACGATCTTTTTGTCACGGGTTACCTCAAAAATCTTGATCCCTTTTTGCGCACCGTAGCTGGCTATCACCGTGTTTCCATTGGGAAGTCGCTGAATACCACAGGGATCCTGAAAAGGTTTTTCTGCAAAATCATCATTCGAAATCTTCCAAACTATATTCCCTTTTGGATCAAACTCCACTACTTTATTGCCATGGGTAAGGCTCACCAATGTATTTCCGTTACCCAGCACAATAGCAGTAAAAGGCCAGTTTTCGGCTTTGATACCACCCAATTCTTCGGTATCTGTTTTGAATGTCTTCACTACCTTACCCTCAGTATCGTATTCCTTGACTGCAAAAGCCAGCAAATGCGGCACTATATAATGGCCATTTTCGAGCTTCCGTGCCATCCTGGTCTGCATATGCACATTATCCGTTTCAGGAAGTAATGGAATCTTTTTGATGATTCCCCCAGAACCGTCAACTTCCAGCAAACATGGATTTTTACCTGATTCGGTAATCAATGTATTTCCATTCCTTAACCGAACAGCAGTACCAAGTTCCTTCCCTTCCGAATCACGTTTGAAAGTGAAAACGACTTTCTTATTTTGGTCAAATTCCAACACTTCGTCCGCCCAACAGATCAGTATATGTCCGTTTTGTAACACAAAACCGTCCCGCGCAGCGGCCTTTCCTGCATTCCAGACCTCTTTTCCGTCCTCTCCGATGATACCGGTAAAATCCGGTCCCGCTATGAAAAAAGAATGCTGTGCCTTCTCTTCCAGGTTTTCAGTCACGATTTGCCTTCTTGCAAAACCGAACAAACAACCGACAACAACAAACAATAGGGATACTTTTTTGATCAGATTCATCATCAGGAAAGGATTTGTTTTATAACATTTCCGTGTACATCAGTTAGTCTGAAATTGCGACCGCTAAATGGAAAGGTGAGGCTCGTATGATCAACACCAAGCAAATGCAGCATGGTAGCGTGGAGATCATGGATGGTCACTTTATTTTCCACGACCCGGTAGCCATACTCGTCGGTCTGACCAAAAATAGTACCGCCTTTGATACCCGCACCCGCCATCCACATACTGAATGCAGACGGATTGTGGTCGCGGCCATCGGTTCCCTGAGCAAACGGCGTACGGCCAAATTCGCCAGTCCATACAACCAATGTCTGATCGAGTAAACCTCTTACTTTCAAATCTTTAAGCAATCCAGCAATCGGCTGATCCACTGCATGTGCATTGTCCTCATGCCCTCGTTTGAGTTCGCTATGCTGATCCCAGCGGTCGGCATTACCGCCCACTCTCGGGCAAGTCAATTCTATAAACCGGACTCCCCTTTCGATAAGTCTTCTGGCCATTAAACATTGCGCACCATAACTCCGGGTGTAGGGGTCTTTGGAAAAAATACCGTACAAATTCTGCGTCGCCACCGACTCCCCGGCAAACTGAGTGAGCTCGGGGATCGATGATTGCATTTTGTAAGCCAGTTCATAATTGGTAATAGCTGCCTCTACGTCATCCGCATGCCCCAAATCCGTCACCAGGCTGTTATCCATTTCCTTAATAAATGCCAGTTTCTGATTTTGCAGTTCCTGCTTTTCCATCGGCTTAATGTTCGCCACCGGTTCAGCGCCGGTACGGAGCATTGAGGCCTGGTAGGAAGCCGGCAAAAAGCCATTTTTGAAATTGTCCAGCCCGCCTGGCGGAATCAGGCCGCCGTCCAGTACCACGTAACCGGGAAGGTTATTATTCTCGCTGCCCAATCCATAATTGACCCAGGCACCCATGCTTGGCCGCCCCTGCAACCCGCTGCCGGTATGCAGGAAGTAATTCGCGTTGGTATGTTCCGGGAAATTGGAGGTCATGGAACGTATCAGCGCAATGTCGTCCACGCAGGTAGCAATGTGCGGAAACAGCTCGCTCACAGGCATACCACATGCTCCATACTGCTTAAATTCCCACGGGCTTTTCAGGATTTTACCTACATTATTAAACTGAGTATCATCTACTTTGAATTTCTTGTTCGGGTCTTCCCCATTCTCTTTTTCCAGTCTCGGTTTGGGATCAAAAGAATCCACCTGGGAAACACCGCCGTCCATGTAAAGAAAAATCACGTTTCGTGCTTTCGGAACAAAGTTGGGTAACTGACCCAATCCTTTGAGCTGGGAAGCAGGATCAGGCGACGTGGTGCAGCCGGGCAAACTTCCAAAAAGGCTCATAAACGCGAGTGTTCCAAAACCTCCTTTGCAGAGGTTCAGCATTTCTCTCCGGCTCAATGGCCTATGTTCGTGATGTTTACAAACACCCATATGCTACTCAGATCAGGTAAATGAATTCTTTCAGGTTAAAAATAGAATGGCAGTAGTCTTTCCATATGCCGGGATCGGTCATGACTTTATTGGCCGATATCTTTTGCAGCGAAGCCAGTTTATTGATAAAATCCTTCCCGTTTTTCAATTCTGCTTCGGTAGCGTTTCTGGAAAGCGTGCGCTTGTAAATCCATTGCAACCTTCCATTCATGTCGAGGTTTTTATTGGCCAAAAGCAACTTTGACATGATTTCAGCCTGCTTAATGACGAAAGGATCATTCATCAGGATCAATGACTGGGCTGGTACATTGGTTACGTTTCTGTTTCCAAATGTCGAAAATGGCGCGGGTCGATCGAATGTCATCATCATAGGCTGCATAAAATTCCGCCTCACTTCCTGGTAAATGCTACGACGTCCCCCACCATCCAGCGGTCCTGATTTGGAGGGTTTTCCACGTCCCTGCATGAATTCCGTCACATAAACCGGGACCGGCGCGCCATACATCGTCAGGTTTAGATTACCTGCGGAAGCCAGTAATGCATCCCGGATATCCTCCGCTTCCAGCCTCCTTCGTGGAAAACGGGCTAGCCACAGATTTTCGGGGTCTTCTTTTTCCACTTCTTTGGTGGTACCAACACTTCTTTTGAATGCGTCCGAGCTGACGATAAACCGTATCATTTTCTTGGTAGACCAGCCTTCTTTTTGATATTTGATCGCCAGATAATCCAGCAATGCAGGGTGTGACGGCAGCTTACCCTGCAACCCGAAGTTATCCACCGTCTCTACTATCCCTTTTCCAAAAAGGTGGTGCCATATCCGGTTCACCATCACCCGTGAGGTCAATGGATTCCGCGGGTTCACCATGGCTTCTGCCAGTTCCATTCTGCCGCTGCCAGGAGATTTAAAAGTAGTATTACTGATCGGAATCGCCGAAATGAATCCTCTCGGAACCTGCTTATCAGAGATTTCCAAATGACTGCCTCTTTTAAAAACAGGGCTATTTATTCCAAAACCTTCGTAAACAGCATTGTAAAATGTGGTGTCCGCCAGTTTCGCGGTCAGTTGCTCACTACGGTCCAGCCAATCGACCATTTGCGGGAATTGTTTTCTAAACTTCTTCTTTTTTAGCAGATCATTGAGCACGCTAATTTGCGCGGGATTTGCTTTACCAGCGGCCCATTCTCCAACCGCCTCAGCAATGGTAAATGTTGCCGAAGAGGCCAGCTGGGCAGGTTCAATCCAATCTTTATCAAAACCCAGAGCATACTGAACGTCGACATAGGCATCACCCGGTAATTTGTACACATGGTTTTCATATACGCCCGGCATGATCTCAACATAGGCTTTGTGTCCCTTCCAGCCAGCCACATTGAATTTGAAATTATTCCAGGCCCCGACATTTACTTTCTGGTCCATTTCACCATAAATCGGGTAGCTAATCAGCTGAAAATTATCGATAATGATCCGTATCGATGCATTCTTCCCTCTTGCCCGTACACCAATAAAGTCATTTGAAATCACAAAATTTGGAGAACGCAAAGCTCCAAAAACACCCATACTCAGCATCCTGCTGGAAGCCATACCATCCTCCAAAGCCACTATCTCCTTCTTTTTCGGGTCAAAAACCGGTTTGCCCAATGTCGTGTTCTGACCAAAAGCACGGCCATCGCTCTTCCATCCCTGCAAATCTCTCGCGCGAAAATCTCCGATCAGCTTGTAATCAGTCTGCTTTGAAGGCTTTCCTTTGGCTGGTTGAGGTAATGTGATAGTAATGCCCCTATTTTCACGCTCCCATTCATCAGCAACCGTTTTCCTGATATAAGTTTTCAGCTCATTCAATTGTCTGAAATCCTTTTCCTTCTGCGTCGTGATTGCAGCGGGCACCGGAGAGAATCTTGTGCTTTCCATTACACCATACAGTGCATAGTAATCTTTGGTCGTAATCGGGTCGAACTTATGATCGTGGCAGCGGGCGCAGGCTACTGTCAGGCTTTGGAATGTTTTGGTAGTAACATCCACCATGTTATCGATTCGATCGGCCTCGTCTTTTCTGACGTCTACCGGACTGTGTGTTCCCTCTCCAAAAGCGTAAAAAGTAGTCGCAATGCGTGATTCGTTCAGGCCTGTGGCGGCGTCTTTTCTTGGTACCGGCAGCAAATCACCAGCCAAATGCTCCTTCACCAGCTGGTCGTAAGGTACATCTTTGTTAAACGCCCTGATCAGATAATCCCGATAGCGCCAGGCCCCCAGAATGGTATAGTCGAACTCGTGCCCTTTTGTTTCAGCGTAGCGCACCACGTCCATCCAATGCCTGGCCCACCGTTCTCCGAAACTTGGTGCGTTCAGATAGCCGTCCACCATTTTATCATAAGCATCGGGGCTTGGATCAGCGACAAATTGATCAACTGCTGCCGGTGTTGGCGGCAAGCCCGTCAGCAAATACGAAACTCTTCTGATCAGTGTGTTTTTGCTGGCGACCGGAGATGGTTGAAGCCCGAACTTGTCCAACTTTTGATTGATAAAAAAATCGATTTCATTGCCGGATTCGGGTACTTCAATGTCCGCAGGTTTTGGCTGTATAAATGCCCAATACGGTTTATACTTGGCACCCTGGTCAATCCATTTGATCAGAATGTCTTTTTCAGACTCAGTTAGTGTAAGATGTGACTCCGGCGTGGGCATTACAAAGTCAGGATCTTTCGACAAAATCCTTTTCACCAGTCCGCTGCTATCCGCATGGCCGGGCACTACGGCTCGTCTACCCTCTTTAAGCAATGCAGTAGCGCCTTCGTACGTATCAAACCGTAAGTTGGCTTTACGGCTGCCAGGGTCAGGGCCGTGGCACAGGAAGCATTTCTGAACCAATACCGGCCTTACTTCAAAGTTAAAATCTACCAATTCCTCGGCAGATGGCGCATTGCCCAGATTGCCACATGCAGTTGTGGCAAAAATAAAAACGAGGACCAGGAAAAGATTGAGGATTCTGCCCATTCTTCTTGAAATCAAACACTCATCAAGCGTAACTTAATAGAATAAAGCCCGTTACCCGTGCTTTATATTCATGTTTTGGTGAGAAAGAATATTAGCCTTAATATTGCCGCACACACATTATAAAATCCATGGATCACCCCTCGTACGAATTGACCGTGCTGAAAGAAGCACATCGTTTTGATTTTGTAAGTATCGGCTGGACAGCTATTCACAAGGCTGTTATTTTCTTTACAACCAAAGCTCCCGGATTGTATAACCTGGTATTAGCCGACATCTTGGCTGACGGCGAATTAGATATCTATTCCGTTAGCGATAATGGCGATATGAAATTTATTTTATCTACTGTTCATCAAACCATTATTCATTTTCTAACATTAAATCCCAAAGCCGTGATCTGGTTCACGGGCAGCACTGAAAGCAGGACTAGATTATATCAAATCGCTATATCATCAAACTTAAAAGCGCTCGAAGAAAATTTTAATGTGTTTGGAATCCTCAAGAAGGAAGGTTCTTCGGAAGCATTTCGTAAGGGAAGCATTTATGAGCACTTTTTTATTTGCAGAAAAAATGTGAGATTCGTGTAGCACTAACATACATACAAATGGAATTTACAATAAAGCACGACAGGCCACCCCGCAAACAAATTAGGGAAGGAACATTTCGCACGGTCGAAGAACTTGGCAAGTTTAAAAATGACAAACTCATGGCTAGTTTAGAAAAAGCAGGGATCTCCATTTTTGACCTGATGAAAAATTTTCAATAAAAATCCCCATCGAGTTGATTCGATGGGGATTTTTATTGAATAACTAAATTCAGAAAACTTCCGACTACTTCGCAGCAGTCAGCTTCTTAATCAAATCAGTCTCTTCCTTCTTATACGGCGTTCCGTCTTTTCTGAAAATATCGTGGAACCATAGATCTGGCTCTTTGGTATAGGTTTTCTTCCAGCTATCCCATGGATAAATCGTTTGCGACTTACCATCCACCAGTCCCCAGTTGATCGCTCCTACATTGTATTTCTTTGCGATTGGAAGGGAACCTGAGAAAAAGCTTCCATTGCCGCGTGACATATATTCTGTGCAAATGATCGGACGGTCGTATTGCTGCAATTGCTTGATGCGCTTTTCAAAATCAGCCGCATCCTCGTAGTTATGGAAAGTAATGATATCAGATTGGTCGATCATCACTTTTTCAATAGGTTTCAAAGTTTCGTGAGATGTCCAGTCACCCGCCCAAACTCCGGCTGTAAGCGGCTGTGCAGGATTCACAGACCGTGCCCATGCAAACGCATTGGTCATCAAAGGCAATACATAATCCACTTTATTGGGTAATTCAACTTTTCCATAAGAGCTGTTATTGGTGTTATCCGGCTCATTCCAGATATCCCAGGCCAGTACACGGTCGTCATTTGCGAAAGCAGCAACGGTACCTTTCACATATTTTTCCAAACGTGGATATTGCGTGCTGTCTTTTAAGGCATCGAAGCCCGGGCTTTGCACCCAGCCCGAATTATGTACGCCCGGCTTTGGGGCACGCTGCGTTCCCAATCTAGGAAAAGGGTCCCAGCAGGAGTCAAAAAGTACCAGTACCGGCTTGATTTTATGCTTTTGGGCAATGTTCAGGAACACGTCCAGACGTTTTAAAAAGCCAGCCGAATCCTGCTGATACAACAAGTCGTGCAGGTAAACGCGCATCGTATTCATGCCAATTTCTTCTGCCCAGCCCAATTCTCTGTCAATTGTTGCGGTGTCGAAAGAAGCTTCCTGGAACATTTCAAGCTGGTTTATCGCCGTACTCGGCAAAAAATCCGCTCCTACCAGCCAGCCTTGCTTGGCATACCAGTCTTTTGCTTGCTCCTTAGTCCAGATTTCACGGCCAGACGATTGCTCGCCAGCCGCAGCTTCCTCTTTTTGTTCCTCTGTCTTTTTCGCACAATTTTGAAATGAAAGGCAAATAACAATTGCCCACAAAGTCGTTTTTAAAAATTTCATTAGTTAAGGATTAATTGTTTGCTATTTAAAAAGTGGTGCGGCAGTATTTTCTATGCTCGGTTCCGCATTTAAAATTTCCGGCCAGCCGTTTTCCCAGGTAATTTTATCAAGCATCAAAACACGCCTGTTCGCGCCTGTTGGAACATAGGGCGTCATTCTGTCGATAGCATGGTACAACAGCCAGTCCGTACCCGAATCGTCCGTGATCCACCTAGAATTATGCCCCGGCCCTGCATACTTAGCATTGGGTTGAATCAAAACAGAACCCGTTCCCCGTTCTTTCAAATCCTTCCCGTCTTTGTCGAGAAATGGCCCGAAGATTGTCTTCGAACGTCCTACTCTAACGTGGTACTTGCTTTTTGCACCTTCGCAGCAGCTTTCTTTCGAACCCAGAAAGTAATAATAGTCCCCTTTTTTCTGGATCATGACCGCTTCAAAATCGCCTGCTGCTACCTTGAATTTTTTGGACAGATCGGGAATGGATTTTCCATCGGCCGACAATTCAACACCGTAAGTACCTTGCGTTGGCACATTGCTGAAACTTCCCCAGAAAACGTACTTTTTGCCATTCTCTTCCAGATAAAACGGATCAATGGAGTTGGGCACATTCACTTCCGAACTAAGGAAAAGCTTCCCATTGTCTGTAAAGGGCCCGGCAGGCGAATCTGCGATGGCCAGCCCAACGCCCGGATTCGGGTCTCCCCAGGTAGAATAGGCATAGTACATGTGATACTTCCCATTCACTTTCACCACTTCCGGCGCCCATATCCCTCCCTTTTCCTTCCAGGCAGGTTTGCTCAGAAATGCGTCTTTAACATAAGTCCAATGCACAAGATCCTTCGACCGTACAACCGGGATCAAATGTGCGCCTTTTCCATCACCCCAATTGTCCATCGTGCCGTACGCATAAAACCAGCCATCATCGGCTTTCACGACCGTCGGATCAGCCAGTATCGGTTCGAAAACCGGATTTTTGTATTTGGTGGAATCTTGCTTGTCTTGCATGACGGCTGGATCGTTGCTGCTTTTGCAACATCCCGTTCCAATAACCGTCAGAGACACAAGTAGTGAAAAGAGTATTCTGATCATAGGAGTTTAGTTTTTAAACATCATTATTCGAGCCAGACAATCTGGGTAAATGCGCCATTGGAAGCCACGTCCCACACTTCAATCCGCACCCATTTTCTATTTTTTAAATTTTGCGTAAACCTGAAATCCTTTTGACCGAAAGCTTCAGTATCATTCAGATTGATCACATCATGAAAAATCTCTTTACCATCACCCGAAATAATTTCAGCCCGGTTCAGCGGGAATGTCCATTTTACATTCAAATTGATATCCACATTACCCTTCGCATCCACTTTGGTTACCTCACCTGCCCCAGCATTATTCACTTTAAATGAAGGTAACAGTACCTCACCGGTGGAAACGAAAAATTTGCCTTTCCGCATTACATCCAGTATTGGCTGCCAGCCTTCTTCGAATCGTGGTAGCTCGTCCAACTGTAAATAATTGACATTCAAATGTCCGTACAGCTCATAGTTGGGTTCAATGCGAAACAAGTCAGCCTCGGCGATCACGTACTTTTTCTGACCCCAATTCGCCATATCGTCCATTAAATCCAGCACACGCTTGCCTAATTTAGGTTGAGAAAGATCCGCCGGCATGGCTTTCCACGCTGCCCCCAGAAATCGGTCTGATTTGTAGAATGCTTCATCTTTATATTTGTCAGGAAACCCGGTGGAGCCCTTGGTTCTGGCATGTGCCGTCCAGGCCAAGCCATTTTCCAGTTCCAGCAGTTTCAGCATTTCTTCTTTATTCCCAATGCGATAGACCTTACCATACTCCTTCGTTTCCTCCACAAAAGGCTGGTCTTTTTCACGGGACATCAGCCAGTACACGGGTTTTGGAAAAATATTCATCCAATGTCCGCCTAAGAAATTATTAGGTTCCTCTCCCGGTAACAGCAAAAAATTCCCACCCGAAAGCCTGGCACATTCACTGAACATGGTTTTTAGCTCCGGCCAGCGCTTAGCCTCAGGACCACGCGGACTACCCGGGCCATGAAACTCAGCCAAATGCACAATGTTAATGCCCGTATTGCGAAAGGCCTTTACAAAGCCGGGCATTTCAGGCAATGGTTTTTTGGTCAAAACATCATCAACATGCTCCTGATGAAAGTGGCTCGACATCGTGTAATAACCCGGCAGCGGCTCGTAGGTATCATTATGAGTAAATTCCTTTACCTTTTCCAGCACTTTTCCGTCCTTTTCACTGCTTAGCAAACAGAAGAAATTATAGCGCTGCTGCGTGTTGGGAGGCGCATTGAACCACGGTACCCACCGCCGGTCACCCAGCAAATCATGACGGATTCCTATTCCAAAACCGGGAACTAGGTTCCTGTAATTTTGCCCGTACCAGATGTGTTCCAGGTTGTAGCAATTATCCAACGGATAAAAGTACTGATGTGGCGCAGGAAAAACTGCCAGACTCGCTTCCTTGCTCTGCCCGATAATGGTCCGGTATTTCACAGCCATCATTTCAACAGTATCCATTTTGGAAACCTTTGCATTACGGATGTAATTCTCAGTGTCCGACCAGAATAGCTTTTCCCAGGGCGTTTGTTTGCTAACCAACCCTGCATCATAAATTACAGCCAATGAATCGACCATGGTCGACATAACAGCAGCTACATTCATCAGCGGGCTGCCGTTATAAAGGGTAAGGTTAATTGATCCTGTAAATGATCCTGCAGTAGCGCCCGAAACAATGATCTCGGTTTGAGAACCAGATGTTACCACCTTCACGGCACTTTTATCCAGCGTAACCGGATAGCTGTTGTGGGGCAAATAAGCTGTTTTATCAAAGAAAATATTCCAGCCGTTTTGCGAAACGAGATCTCTTTTCCCAACGGTCAAAATAATAGCCGGATCGAGGTGATCGGCTATGGTTTTGAATTTAGCATTTGCCCCGATTTGAAGGCTACTGATCAGCGGCTGACTTTTATTCAAGTCAATAGTGACGCGCCCCGATTCTGATTTCCCAGCCGGCCATTCCACCAGCAGCTTATCCCCGTCAACAGTGGCCTGAGCCCCTTTTTTCTTATCAAATCCTTTCAAATCCACAGGTACCTGCGCTTGAAGCCATGTGGGTAGCACGCATAAGACAAGAATAACAATTTGACGCATCTCTTTCAATATCAGCATGGTGAGAACATTTTCCTGTAAAAAGCAAGTCCTTCGGTTGCCAGCTCATCGGCACTATTGGCGAGTGGCCGCCAAATGCAAGCTGCTCTCGCCAGTTCCTTGGATGGCTGCCCGAAAGTTTCAATGACAACGGCCCCCTCATACTCAATTTCAGTCAACGCCTCACGGATTCCTTCCCATTCCAAATGCCCGGTGCCGGGCGTACCGCGGTCACTTTCATTGCCTTGTACATGACAAAGCAAATCCTTCCCGATTTTCCTTATGGAAGTCGGAATGTCTTTTTCTTCGATATTGGAATGAAAAGTATCCAGGACAATTTTAAGATTAGGACTCGAAACCTCATTGACAATGGACAGTGCCTGATCGACCGTATTAATCATATCGGTTTCGAAGCGATTAAGCGGCTCCAAACCTACTACTACACCATAATCTCCCGCGATCTGACCGATCTCAATTAATGTTTCCACACACCAATCACGCTCCTGCTTTTTTTGCTCTTCCGAAACAATGCGCGTCTTGCCGACCGCCGAATAAACCGGTCCGCCAAAAATGGGACTACCGACATTCTGTGCAATTTTGATACAATCGATAATGTACTGCTTTCCCAGTTGACGGTACTGCGGTTCAATACTGGAAATGTCCCTTTCCGCTCCAAAAGCACCACTAATGGTAATTTTCAGGTCCAGGTCACGGGCAATGTCTTTGATTAATGTCCAGTCAATGATACTGGTGTCTTCAACGGCTATTTCGATAATGTCATAGCCCATGTTCTTTACCTTGGTAAGAAGGTCAATGTTCGCCGTGGAAAACGGTGAGACCCATATAAAGGTGCTTGCTCCGAATAGCATGATGCTGATTTGAGGTTGTTTGGACTTGGCAAGTTTTTTTCAAACTTACCAAGTCTTCCTATTTAACAAGACTTGGCAGGTTTGAAAAAAACCTACCAAGTCCATTTATTCAAAACTTGGAACATTCACACGAATACCGCCTTTCATGGCTGACTCGTGTGCGCATATACCGGCACATGTGTAGTTCGCCGCGAGCGCAGCGTCCACTGCCGAATCTCTGCCTTCAATGATCGCAGCTACGAATTCCTGTACCAAATGTGGATGTGAACCGCCGTGGCCTGCTCCCTGCAAGAAAGAAACGTGATTAGGGTCGTCGATTTTTTCACGTTTAGTGAAATGTTTGATCGGCTCGATCAGTAATTCGTCCGTGTCAGGCACATCAATGCGTTTTGCATTTTCACCACCGTCAAAAATGATGTGACTTTCATCCTGCAACTGCTCCCATTCGAATGACATCTTGGTACCATACACATCATAACTTTCACGATACTGGCGCACCACATCAAACAATGAACGTGTTGCTTCTGCGACCACGTCTGTGTTTTTCAATGTAAATGTGGCTGTTTCTACCGCAAATGGTGAACCATAGCGACTCGCCAGGTCTTCACTCAACCTGCCTGATCCGTGACATACCACAGTTTCCGCAATGGTATTATTGATTTTTAAAAGCGGGGAAATGGCGTGCGTTCCATTCAGCATGGGCGGGTAACCTTTCCAGTATTCGCCCCAGCCTTCCATGCTCATATCCTGAATGTGCGAGCCACGAACGAACTGAATTCGGCCCAATTCACCGGTTTCTGCCAATTTCAATCCGTATAAAAACTCACGCGTGTACAACGCGGTTTCCATCATCATGTACACTTTATTGGCGCGGCGCTTGGCTTCCACAATGGCTGTGCAATCTTCCACCGTCATCGCCATAGGAATGGTACAGGCAGTGTGTTTTCCCGCATTCAGTGACGCTAGGGTCATTTTCGCGTGCTCGGGAACGGGCGTCACGACGTGGATTGCGTCTACATCGTCTCTTTTGGGAACATCCTCAAAATGCTCGAAAACCAGATTTGGGTCCAGATTGAATTTGGCAGTCAGTTCATCACGGGTTTCCTTGCTGCGGGTACAAATCCCTACGGCCTTGATGTTCGGGTGACTTTGGTAGATGGGGATAAATTCTTTTCCAAAACCCATACCTACGATTACGACTGTGATTTGCTTCTGACTCATTTTGTTTTTTTGTTAGTCCCCGGACTGAAGTCCGGGGTTAATGGATAATGATTTTGTTTCTGTCTCTAGCCCAGGGCTTAAGCCCTGGGTTAACGATCCCCTGCCGCCCAAACGATGGCGTTCCTCAGGATCGTCTGGTAGGGTGCGATTGTATGTGACGCGGCGTCGTGGCCAAGTGCGATCCCTAGAACTCTTCCTTTTGGATATTTTACGATAAAAATGCTTGGGAAAACTTTGTCCGATGTGGCCGCTTTTGCCGTTGCCAAAACTTCTATCGGCGATCCTGATTCGTCAGGAATTTGGTAATATAATTCATCATCCAAATGGAATGTTTCCGGCACATTCTTCGTCACCGGATGCTTTTTTGTGATCGTAACATCAAACGGACCGTATTTGTCATGTCCTTTTGAACCCCCGCCAACAAGTTTTTGATTGTATTCCGGCCAGTCTTTCCAGTTGTACCAAAGCGCAGGATGTGCGAGCACGAGGCCTTTTCCAGCATCCACGAATGCAAAAATGGCCTTGCGGGTCGCGTCGTCTGCGATTGGCTGGTTATTTGCCAGAAGCAGCACGTCAATGTCTTTCAGTTTAGACAGAATAGTAGTCGGGTCACTGGTGTATTCTACCATTGCCAGGCCGCCTTTTTGCAAAGTCTGGACATCTTCCTGTTTGTACCATTTATCAAAATCGTGGGAAGCTCCTCCTCCAACCAACAGAACACGAATGGGCTTTTTAGCAGTGCTACCGGGCTCCGCCATCGCGGTAAGACCCAGTACCGCGACGATCAAGAAAGAGAGAAAGGCTTTGGACATAGTTTTTGTGAGGTTATGAGCTTTTATATAAAATAGAAATGAAATATTTACTGGTTCTGAGTCGATGAGTTGGTTTCGGAACTTTAACTCATCAACTCTAAACTCATGAACTCACCTGCTAACCCGCATAATGCCATTCATACCGCGCCAGTGGCCAGGGAATGTGCATACGTAGGGGTAATCGCCCGGCTCATTGGGAACTGTAAATTCCAGAGTCACGGTTTCACCAGAGTTCACAAGTTTAGTGGAGTAAAGTACTTCGGCGATCTTGGGTACATACTGCATTTCGGCAGCCTTTGGATTGCTCAGCAGCTCGTCCGCTGCTTTTCCAACCTTCGGCAAAGAACCTGGTTTAATGATCAAAAGGTTATGCTGCATACCATCCGGGTTTTCGAGGTTGATCACCACTTTTTGCCCTGCTTTCACCGTAATCAGTTTTTTGTCGTACTGCATGATTTCCTTTTCAACTTTCAGCTCAATCACCAAAGCGTTCGACGATGCCAATGAAGTGGATGAAGTCGGTTTCGGAGCAGAGGCAGTTTCTACATTATTGCCTTCCGAAGGCTTATTCAGTTCCAATGAGGCCTTTTGAAAATTACCTACAAACCCAAACCTGCCCTCATAGGAACCTATTTTATCATCACCTTCCACATCCTCACCGGTACGTACAGAGTTGCTCAGCGGAGCGGCGAACAACATATGTGCTTTACCTTTTGCAGCCTCTTTTCCATCGATTTCAATGCTGATGTCTCCGCCTTTCGCCAATTTGGCTACTATGTCGAATTTCTCAGGGAGTGGCTCACTAGTTGCAGCCTGACCCACGGTACCATGCTGTTTCACAGCCATAATCACTTTTCCATCCTGAATGTAGAGTGCGTAACCGCCGTCCTTACCACCTTGCCCTGCGATAAAACCTTGCAATGCTCTGTCTTTCGCTTTGGTAACACTAGCGCGGATCGTGATTTCCTTGCCGGTCACATCCGGCGGGAATTGTAATGTATTTCTCCTGCCAAGCGGATACACTTCCTTGCCTAATGCCTGTGCAATTTGCTGGCTGAATCCAGATTTCGAAGACTGTGTCCGAGAAGCTGCCAGGAATCCTTTTTCATGTTTGATGGCTGCCGCCAGGATAGCTTTGGATAACCAGGGATCTTTGGCATTTTGCTCATCCTGCGAAGCTTGGTAGACTGCCTCCCCTACTTTTTCGGACGATGGCAATTCCATCAAAGCCACAAATACACCTAACCTTGTGTTCAGGCTTGGGTCTGTCAATGCTTTTTGCAGCATTTCAAAACTCTGTTCATTTTTTGGTAAAACACTGGCTGCCGCTTTGCGAACACCGGCCGCAGGATGCGTGAGCGCTTTGCCTACAACCTGCAATGCTTCCGGGTTCGAGCCGTCGAGTACACCCAGGCCGTGCAATGTCCACAATGCGTGAACCGCAGGACTGTTCAATCCGATCTCGTCTACTTTTTGATTGTTGATGATTTTGTAAAGATCCGGTACTACCGAAAGTTTTTTGGATTCTACCAAAAGTCGCTGAGCGGTCATGCGCCAAAACATATTATCGTTTTCCAATGCCGCCACCAGTCCCGGTAAGTCATCTTTTGATAATTTCAATGCTGGCGATTTCTTACCGTTTTTGTAAATAACCCTGTAAACACGGCCATGGTTAAGGTCACGCATCGGGCTGCTGAATGCATTACCCGGGCCGTGCGGCTGCTCTTTGAATGGAATGATAAATTCTGCGGGAGACTGCGCCGGAACGAATACATTGTGTTGAATAATGAAGTTATACCAATCCGCCACCCACACAGCTCCATCGGGGCCGGTTTCGGCTTGTACCGGACCAAACCATTCATCCGAACTAGCCATAAAATTCCAGCCGTCTTTTTCCTTAAAGCCCGCACCATCCGGTTCCAGAATGGCTTTGTGTACCAACCGAATTGTAGGTTCGGATACAAATGCTATGCGGTTCCAGTACTCTTTTGGGAAACTTCTCGCTGTATAAAAACGGTGTCCGGCAGCAGAAGTAAAACCTCCCACCACATCCACCTGGCGCAAATTAGGTGTCACAGCATGCGCATCATAATGTCCGTCGATCTTTTGAACGGCTTGTATCGAAGGCTGATCTTCGCCAAGCGAGCGCTGCAAATATTGCCCCGGCATGGAATAGAATGCGCTATGGGTGTTATTTGCAGTGGAAAGGAACACATTGTTGTCCTCCGTCACGCCAAGTCCCCAGGTATTATTGCTGCTGTTTCCAAGAAACGCAAACTCTTTTCCGTCTGGTTTGAAATGATAAACACCTTGCGAAAAATTGAATTTCTTACCGTTAATTGTACCATTAAAACCTGAATAACCCAGTACTCCCCAGATTTTGTTGTCGAAACCATATTGCAGGTTCGACGGCCCGGCGTGGGTATCGTTTTTACCCCAGCCCGTCATGATCACTTCGCGCACATCGGCTACGTCGTCGCCATTGGTATCTTTCATAAAAAGAAAGTCCGGTGCCATCGAAACAATAATCCCGCCATTTGAAAAAACCATACTGGTCGGAATGTTCAGCTTATCGGCAAAAACAGTGAATTTATCGGCCTTGCCATCCCCATTGGTATCTTCACAAATCTTGATCCGATCATTCGCAGCACCGTCGGTTTCCTTGAATGTGTTGGGATAATCCACAGACTCTACCACCCAGAGGCGCCCGCGCTCATCCCAGGACATCGCGATAGGGTTCGTAATGTCGGGCTCCGCTGCAAAAAGCTGGATTTCAAAATCGGCAGGGACCTGTGTCAGTTTATTGGATTCGGCTGGCGACAGTGACTCCTGGATTTTGGGTACTACATGCCTTTTGGTATAATGTGAAATAGTGTCCGACTGGTAAATGTCCACGTTGGGTAATTTCAATGCGGCAATTTCAGCTTTCACCTGGTCGCCCATCGCCCATAGCACCCCGTTTCTTACCAGGTCCAAAAATCCATTGTTGGTCCAGGTACTGTCTTCATGACCATAAGCGGTGTAAAAAACGCGTCCTTTTCCTTCATTGCGCACCCAGGTGTAGGGTTCATGCACGTCACCTTCCACCCGCTCACCAAGCACGGTTTTGTCGGGGTTCAGGTTTTTGTGCACGTAAGTTTCATCCCAGGTCTGAAAGGCAGTAATGCCTTCCATGACCTGGTGTTCCGGTTTTAGTATTAAATTTTTAAAGCTGCCTGCTTTATGAGAAGCAAATTGTCCGCCGATAGTCTTAATGTACCAGGCCGAATTGCGAAAGCATCCGGAAGCTGAATGAATTGGGATCAAACCTTTTCCTCCTTCCACGAAGGCCTTCATAGCGCTTTCCTGGTTCGGCGATAATGAATCGTGGTTGGCATAAATGATAAGTCCATCATACTTTTTCAGGTTTTCAGGGTTCAGCTCATTCAGATCAACGGTGTACGACATGTTAATGCCGCTTTTGAACAATTTCACTGAAAGCCAGGGTGCATATTTGCCGGAATCATGATGCTTGCTATTATGGCCCAGGAACAAGACTTCCGCCCTTCTCCCCTTCGTTTCACCTGTCTTCCCGCCCGACGAACTCATTTTGTTTTTTGCACAGGCAAGGGCAATTAGCCCGACAAATAACATCGCAATGTACTTCCTCATTCAATTGAATTTAAAATAAGATTAGGTAAGAGTTTAGGATTAGTTATTCTTTACAACTGCACTTTTTGAACCGGTGAAAAAACCATATCCTCCACGTCCTTGATCTTTACGCCCACCCTTGCAAAAACATAGTTTTGGGTCGGCATCAGCGCGGGGACATTTGTAGTAAGGCTAATCGCATTCAAATCCTTGATATCTCCGCCGGGTATTTCGGCAGTGGCAATGTTGGTGGAGCGGGAAACGAATTCTGTCTTGTTGACATAAAGTGTTACTCTTTCCACATCTTTTGCATTCACGTCCTTAATGATCTTTTCAAGTTTCAATGCAACAGAAACTTTACTTTCTCCGCCATTGAACTGTGGCGTACGGATCATATAGTAAGGCATCACTTCCACATCCACTGTCTGGTTGCCCTCTAATTTGACAAACAATGTGTCCTTCGCAGTCGCATCTTTTTCCAATGTCTTAAACGGCCCTCTGCCTTTTGGAAAAACCATTTTGTAATTACCATTGAAAAGCATCGCCGAGTAAGACCCGTCCTGCGCAACCTGTGCGTCGATCGCGGCCAATTTTCCGAAACCAGGTTGCCACAATTGCAGCCTTACCTGATTATATTCTACGCCAATGGGTTCGCCATTGTAAACAATTTGCCCTGATAATACGGATTTGGGGGCCGGATAGTTATCTTTTTCGCATGAAGCAAAAAGGATCATAATGGCCAAAATTGGTATGAAATGAAATCGCGTTTTCATAATATCTGATCTTTGAATGTGATGGGCTAGTGATTTGGATTTCTGACGATCTTCGGGTTATTGTTCACGATATCGTCTCCGATGTAGGAATAATAATTCCCCAGCTGGAAGCGGTCGGCTCCCGTCACACGGCTTAATTTCACAGGCTTATAAATCCATTTTCCATTATTGGCTGTGCCCGGCGCGTACACTTTGTAAGACCAGAGCGCCCAGGGCTGGGTGTTTCTTTTGGTTGCTTTTCCAAGATCTTTGGATATTTCACCAGCCGAGATTGCATTACCGTCCATGATCAGGTGGGCAATGCGCCATCTTTTCATATCGTAGAGATAATGTCCTTCAAAAGCCAGCTCCACGCGACGCTCGTGTACAATGCGGTCGAATGTGATCTGTGCTGCGGTTAATGGTGTCACCAGACCTGCACGCGCACGGACTTCGTTCATGTATTTCGCGGCGTCGGCTACTTGTCCCAGTTCAAAAGCTGCCTCAGCTGCATTGAGCAACACTTCGGCATAACGATACCGTACAAACCACATTTCGCTTTGCACCCCGCGCTGGCCTGATCCCACAACGGGATCGAGGTATTTGCGAAGATAAAAACCACTTTGCGCTGTAAATTCGAAACCGTCGATCGGGCCGTCAAAGCCTACTACCTGTTCCGGTACGGTCTTGCCCGGTAGTGTTTTTTGCGCACCGCGGTCGTCTCCGCTGATAATACTTCCATTGGCCAGCTGGTATCCGGCCCAGATATCGACGGTCCTGCCTTTGAAAGCAGTACCCGGTAACATCACTGTTCCAGCCAGCCTCGCATCTCTTCCTGCGAAAATGTCGGTTTGCTCATTGTAATAAATGGGTTCACCAGCCGCATTCGTAGTTGGGATCGGAGCAAAAGTATTGTCGAGTTTTTCAAAGGCTTCTACCAGGTTCAGTGACGGATTAATACGCCCGCCTTCCTCTTCCTCAGCACCATACCTTGGTTGATTTGAAATCGTAAAACCATGTACCTTACCACTTTGCAGTTTGAAATCTTCTGCAAAAATCACCTCAGGATTATTGGCCTTATCATAAAATATGCTCGCAAAGTTTTCCGACAAGTCCGGCTTTTTGGTATACAATGCATAAGCGCCAGCCTTACCGCTGATCAGCTCCTTAGCTGCACTCAATGCTTTGGTATAATAACCCGTGGCAAGATTGGCCGGGATACCCACTTCTCCACCAGACAATGCTACCTGAGGCGTATTCACACCATATTTCGCAATGGAACCGGCATATAAAGCTGCTCTCACTTGCATTGCCAATGCGGCTGCCTGCGTCACCCGTGATTTTTCTCCGACATTCACAGGCAAGCTAGCTTTGATCTCTTCCGCTTCTTTGATTACAAAATCATAAATTTCCGACTCCTTGGCCCTTGGATGTTGCAAATAAGTAGGGTCTCCGCTGAAATCATAGGTCATCGGTTCCAGAATTAGCGGTACACCACCCATTCGTTTCACCAGTTCGAAATAATAGGATGCCCTTAAAAATTTAGCCTCAGCCAAAAACCGGTCACGAACTGCGGGTGTCAGCTTATCTGCTGCGGTACATTTTTGAATAAACAGGTTGATCTCGCGAATGTAACCGTAGTCCCAGGTAGCCCACGAATTATTTGCCCATCCACTGTTTTGAAAATCTCCATAGCTCCCTGCGTTTGAAAAAAACGCTTCATTGAATCCTGACAATGACGGCCAGTCTTTTACGGAACCAATGTCGTAGTAACGGTTGTATAAATTGCCAAGTACCGACAGTACCTGCCCTTCATCACCCCAAACCTGTTCTTCCGTGAGGATATTCGTTGGAGGCCTGTTCAAAAATTCATCATCATTGCAGCCCCAGCTAAGCAAAAGCATCAAAAACACTGGTATATATAATATCTTTTTCATCGACCTATTTGATTATTAGATTGAAAGATTGATCCCTATGTTGACAAATTTGTTTTGCGGATACTGCAAACCGTTGTCATCGGCGATTTCAGGATCCACTCCAAATTCTTTCAGGTTATCGATAGAGAACAGGTTATAGCCGTTGATATAAATTCTGGCACGTTGCAGTTTCACTTTTTCCAGCAAGGATTTAGGCAAAGAATACCCAAGTTCAATCGTTCTTGCACGAATGTATTTCACATTGTGCAGCCAGAATGTTGAGTTCTTGTTGTAATTGCTGTGGCCGCCATCATTGTAGCGCAATGCCGGATACTTGCCTGGTATCCATTCGCTGTTCAGGTCAAAAGGATCGGCGCGGCGCCATCTGTCGAGGAATATTTTGTTCAGTGCACCGTCGTTCTGATAGGCCCATCTTTGCTCCCAGTTCTGGTTCCATGAATACATCGCCCCGCCCGAGAAGTCGGCATTGAATGAAATACCCTTCCAGTTTACCGCGAAATTCAATCCAAAGTTGATGTTCGGTTGACCGCTGGTTGTATAGCCAATGGGCCTCTCATCCAGATTGTTGATCACATTATCACCGTTAACGTCTTTATAGATCAGGTCGCCCGGAAGTAATGTGCGGTTTCCCTGGCCATCAATGTTGACAGGATATTCATTAATCTGCTGTACCGACTGGAATTGACCGACCGTTTCGTATCCCCAGAAAATATTGTTATAACGGTCTTCAATGGAAGCTCTGTATTGATCCCACGAGTTGTTAAAAATCGGCTTATAGGACGAGATAAATTTACTTCTCGAAAAAGAAACATTACCTCCAATGGAGTAGCTAATGTCACCATGCTTGCCGTTGTAGGTCAATGCACCTTCCCAGCCTGACTGCGAATCGCTGTTTACATTTTCGTCAGGAAGACTATATCCTAATTCGCTAGGCACCTGCAAATCGTATTTCCGGCCTCTCAGCCCCGTACGAAGGCGGTAAAAGTAGTCAACTGAACCAATCAGTTTGGTGCCTAGTAATGAGAAGTCAGCGCCGATATCGGTGATCTTACTTTTGAACCAGGAAATGTTATTAATGATCTGACCTTTATCGCGCGAAGTAACAACCGGTGTTCCACTCAGGATTGCATTACCCTGGTTGTAGTTATAGCCGGGCAAGTAATCGTAGGCTCCTATACCAATGTCATCGTCTCCCAATACCCCGTAAGAACCGCGAATTTTCAGATCATCCAGAATACTTCCGCCACCCAAAATCCGCTTGACAAATTCCTCTTCCGTAATCCTCCAACCAGCCGACGCCGAAGGAAAATAGCCAACCCTTCTATCCGGTGCAAACTTCCAGGACGCGTCTCTTCTGGCGGATAATTCCACATAATATTTCCCGGCGTAGTCATAATTCACTCTACCGATATACCCTATACGTGCCAGCTCAGTATCGAAATCGTCATAGGTGTCCATTGTTGCAAAGTACATCAGCGGCAGCACATTGGTTTTGGGAACAGAATGCGCCCATTGTTCCTGGCTTCTCTCTTCCTGCCTTTCTGCCACGAACACGGCTCCCATTGTATGCTTGCCAAATGTATTATTGTAATTCAACTGCCCCTGGTACACATTCCGCATGATTTTACGCGTGCGTCGCTCTCTCCAAGGGTTGGTACTCCCGCCTGTCACTTTATAGGAATCATCGGTCGGATTGTAAGTATAAGCCTGATAGGTGTATTCATGGCCGTTCAAAACACGGTCGGCGATATAGTACGAGTACATTCCCTTTGCTACCAAACCTTTGACGCCCGGAATTTTGTATTCCGCATTCATATTAGTTTGCAGCACGCGCCAAATGTCAGTTTGATACCCGCCAAGCTTTTTGTTGTTATATGCCCAATTGGTTTCGTTGTGCTTGATATCATTGAGGTACAACGGGTTATCATTTGCATAAGGACGCTCAAAAGGCCTGTTACGCAAAATTGCAAAACGTGGCAGCCAGTAGTCATCACCACCAGGAATACCAGGCTGATCTCTGGTTTCGATCCGTCCGTTGATCTGAACCCCTATTTTCAGGCCGTCGGTGATTTTAGCATCGACATTGCTCTGAATGTTATTTCTTTTGAATGTGAACTCCCGGCCCAGTACTGAGTTCTGGCCCAGACGTGTCGCAGAAATGTAGTAAGTGATTTTATCCGAACCTCCCGTCATATTCAGGTTAACGGAGTTCAATGGCGAGTTCTTCTTAACGATAAAATCCTTCCAATTAAAGCTCTGGTAGCCCATTTCTGTGCCGGCTTTGTATTTGTCGAGCTCAGCCTGTGTGATGGATGTTTTGCCGAACTGGTTCATTTCCGCCTCGGCTTTCCCCATCATCCACTGGTAGGAGTCATTGACTACATTCGGAAACCTCGACCAGTTTTGCCAGCCGGTATAAGCGTCGAGATTCACTGTATTTTTAGTGCCGTTTTTACCTCTCTTCGTAGTAACTACAACAACCCCGTTAGCAGCCCGAACCCCGTAAATCGCCGCAGAAGCGTCTTTCAGCACCGTAATGCTCTCTACGTCATTAGGCGAAAGGTTATTAAACTGCCCGGCGTCCTGCTGAATACCATCAATTACAAACAATGGATTTCCCATGTTCCTGATCTGTACCGTAGCGCTCGCGCCAGGACGACCGTCGGGCATGCGGAATGTAACACCCGGGATTTTCCCTGCAAGTCCCGAACTCACCGTTGACCCACCGTGAACCCGTTCCAGGTCTTTACTGGTCACGGTAGAAATAGCGCCGGTTAACGATTCTTTTTTCTGAGTACCGTAACCGACTACTACCACTTCTTCCAATGCTTTATCGTCTACTTTAAGAGTCACATCAAAGGAGCTTTGTGCGGTCGTTACCAGTACTTCCTGGGATAAAAACCCTACAAAAGAGAAAATCAGGGCGGTTTCGCCGTTTGGAACGGTAATGGAATATTTTCCTTTTTCGTCGGTCAATGTGCCGGTTTGCGTTCCTTTTAAAACAACGCTTACGCCAGGCAATCCCAGACCGTCCTCGTCTTTCACGATACCTGCAATGGTTTTTTCAATGGCCAAAGCCGATTCGGTCACAACAGTTTTCTCAGGCTCTTCTGCTACTTCTTTTGCAGGCGCGTGATCTGGTTTGATGACGATCAGATCATTTTTTACTTTGAAATGCAGCTCCATTGGTTTCAGTAATGCATCCAGAACATCAGTTAATGTGCTGTTCTGGGCCTTAATGGATGCTCTCCTGCCCGATTGTATCAGTTTGGAGCTAAAAACAAACTTCACATTGGTCTGTTTTTCAAGCTGCGCAAGGATCGTTTTAATTTCTTCATTTTGAATATCAACCGTTACTTTCTGGCCCAATGCAGATTGGGCCCTACTATCATGTGCCCATGAAATGCCCATGAAAAGGCCTGCCAGGATGCATTGAATTAGTGTTATTCGCATGAGCGTAATGAGAAAGTCTTCAAGTCGTCGAACTTTTTTCATATTTTTGAATGAATTTGTTGTTTAAGGAGATTATTCAACGAAATCTTCCCCGTTCATTCATTGTCAAATGAATGTGCAGTAATGTCAGTTACTTTGAGGGAATCAGAGATCAGTCATGCTGGAACATGGCTGGTCTTTTTTTATAGCAATACAGGATAGCTCTACGTCATAGGCAGCTGTTTAGGATAAAATATAGTTTGTTATTTCTGAGTCACTCACTTACATCCTTTTCCAAGGATCGTCACCTGGTTATCCACAATGTCGTATTGGGCATCCAGTGCATTACAGATCACGTCAAGTTTTTCCCTGAATGGCTGGCCTATCAGGGTTGCGTTCAATGGACAGCTGCCCATTTTATCCTTATCATAAATAATCTTCACGTTGTAAACATGTTCCAGTACCCTGAAAACCTCTGATACAGGCGTTTCGTCAAACACAAACCGTTGTTTTGAAATGTCCTTGTCGGACTGCGCTAGTTTGCCAGGTTCTGCCAGCCTGACGATTTTTCCATTCTCGCGGGAAAAAGCGATCATTTCATCGTGGGTTAATGTCAAACCCTGCAATTCAGGCTTGTCCAGTTCTTCGCTCGTCTTTGCCTTGTCCAGATTGTTAATCGAGAATACCGCGACGGTACCCGTTCTCACCTCCACCTTAATGTCCTTGTTTTCCTCAGAAGCGTCGATCATAAAGCTGGTACCGAGTACTTTGGTAGCCAACCCGTAGCTGTATACCAGAAATGGCTTCTCTTTGTTTTTTACAATTTCAAAAAATGCCTTGCCTGTCAAGGTTACCTCTCTTCTTCTTTTATTAGAAGCCTCCGAATAGCTCAAATGACCGCCGGGCTGTAACACTACCGAACTTCCGTCACTAAGAAGTATCATCATGGGCTTATCCGTATCATTGCTTTTCTGAATAGCTCCTGCGCCTGGCAGCGTTTCCTGCGTTTCAGCAATGTTGTCTCTATTACCGTTTGTGTTCTTATAATAAAACCAGTAACTCACCGATCCAATGCTCAATATCAGCGCGGCCGAAGCTGCTACCCTCACCCACCTCCATCCGGAAACGGTTCTTGCCTGAACCAGCGGCATTACATTCTCCTCAGCCGACGGCACGGATTCGTGCATACGGCTTTCCACAGCACTCCACATGCGATCGCTTTGGTTTTTGGTTGGCTGGTCCCTGCCAGTATCTTTCGCCAACAGTATGACATATTCCCTGGCCGACTCAACGGTTTGTCTCTTAGCCGGATGTTTTTCCAGAAAAAGCTCCCACCGCCTGTCACTCAGCGCATCCGGATGCATTACCCATGCGATAAAGTCATCATTTCTGATTAGCTCCGTCAGAGAATAGGGATCATGCTTCATGTGGGGTGCTTTTATCGTCCTTCAAAAGTAAAGAGCGACGAAACCGAAAAATGACCCCTTAGAAATGAAACTTTTTTTAAGAAAAATTCTAAAAAATAAATAACAGGCAGAGAATCAGGGTAGAAATGATCAGCGTCTGGCGATTCTGACGGAGGGAAGTGAGGGCTTTGTAAATGAAGTTGCGCACAGATTTCTCACTGACGCCCATAATGTCGGCAATTTCTTCAATGCTGAAATCGTCGAAGTAACGTAAAGTCAATGCTTCCATTTGTCGGTCGGGAAGCTGGGAAAGCATTTCCTGTATTCTACGTGCACGCATGGATGACGACTCGTCGTCGATCAGGATCGTTTCGGAATTGGAGAGATTGGACGGTATTTCCTGGTCGCCAAGCGATGTAATTTCTTCGGTAATGGGAAACTTGTCCTGAGCCAGGTGGATTCTCCTTCTCAGGGCCCGGTAAAGGTAAAACTTTACAGAGGTAACGTTTTCGGTAAGGTTATTTCTAAGCCTCCATACATCAATAAAAACGTCCTGTACCGCATCTTCGATGATAGCGGAATTCGTGGATAGCTTGCTTCCGTAGTTGTATAAAGTCCGGTGGTATCGCTCAAAGATATTGGTGAACGCCTGCTCGTCTCCCGCACGAATCCGTTGCCACAATTGCTGGTCCGTTTTCTCCCCGGTTAAGGACTCAAAATTGATCACCGCTTGTCTGTTTTTGGTAACAAAGCATAAAGCTAAATATTTATTCTTAAAATGCCATTTAAGAATTTCGGCTTTCGCTCTGCAAACACCCGATAACAGCAGACCAAAAAGTACGAAGCCGCTTTACATTGTCGCCTTGACATTCTGCACAAAACTGACTGAGACACCGACTAGACGAGCCACTTCTTCTATGCTAAAAGAAGTCTCGCTGAGAAGTGTTTGAGTAAACGATATATTTCTCTCAATGCGTCCTCGTTGTACGCCCTGCTCTATACCTTCCTCTTTTCCCTCCTCCTTGGCTTGGTGCAATAAAAATTCTTCGATCCCCATCGTCTTACTTGTGTTATTTGTAAGTGTTTTTATTTCAAATTCAAATTTTTCATTCAATTCATCACTTTCCAATCTTATATAAAATTTCAAAAAAATCATCAGTTTTCCAATTTTGTACTTTGGAATTTGCTTGGAAAACAATCTTCTGGCAAGTTGTACTTTTAGGGAGAACAAATCCTCATCATCCAGTGACTTATCCCGCAATGCAGTCATTACTGTCAAAATAACTTGTGCGAATAGATTGTCGCTTTCTGACAAGGCGTCTTCTGACTGATCCAGTATCTTAAATGAGTTAAATTCAAAAACCAATTTTGTTCCCAGGAAAGATTGCTCGAAATGTGTCGGTCTAAAATTTTTACTTTCATCTGTTAAGATCGCAACTGCCGTTGTTCGTTGCCGATATTTATCCCAGATTCTATAATAGTAAGTAAACATTCTATCTGCGAAAAGGTGATCCTGGTAACCTTGCACTTCAACGTGCACCAGAATCCATTCTTCCATCCCAGCTTTGGTATAAACTTTAATGAGTTTATCGACGTACCTGGGTGCATACTGATGCTTTTCCGGGGGAAAGAGTTGTTCCAGTTCTTTGTCAAGATATTCGAATTGCCTTGAGTAATCGAACAATTCATCTGCACCGGGAAAGAAAAACTTTAAAAAGTCTTCAAAGACATCTTCCAATATGGACTTCCAGAGATTATCATTTCGTTTCACAAATAAAAAAAGGATGTTAGAACATTGATACGTTCTAACATCCTTTTGGTCACTTATCTTAAAAATATCAACTACAAACTTCCCAATTCATGGATCAGTTTCTCAACGTCTTCCACGGAGGTTGCCGGGAAGTTGGCGATGCGCAGTTGGGTAGCTTTGTATTTGCCATAACCGCTCCCTACCACCATTCCTTTTGCCTTGATGTGCTTGATAATGTCAGCAGAAGGCATTTCGGTGTTAGTTACTACCACCGTTTGTGAGCGGTTGGCTTTTTCTTTGACGAAAGTGGAAAAACCGGGTTGCTTTTCAATGAATTTATAGATCAATGATGCTTTGTGCTCCGTTTCCTTACGCAATGTTTGCACCCCGATCTTGTTAAAGTCCTCGGCAATCTTACCCAGCAGATAAATCCCCATTACATTCGGGGTAGCAGGAGTTTCGTTGTTCAATGCATTCTTCCAAAGCGTTGGCAAGTCATTATGTGCGCCAATCGAATATTGATTTCTAATAGACTCAGCCTTTTGCAAACATTTCTCACTGACGATCCATACACCCAGTCCGGCAGGTAATCCAAATGCTTTTTGCACCGAAAAAAATGCCGTGTCGATCAGGCTATAGTCGAGCTCGGGATACGGAGCTGACGATACCATATCCACGGCAATAAACTTGCCCGGGTTTCTCTGTTTAAGTTTATGGATTTCGGCAACAGGCATTTGCACGCCTGAACTGGTTTCGTTGTGCGTCGTACAGATTAGCTCGGCATATTCCGGTACTACTATTTCCGAAGCCACAAAACTTTCGCCCATTGGTTTTTCAAACAGGTGGGCATATTTGTTCAGGGCGTTGGAACAGTCGTAAAACTTCTTCGAGAATGATCCATTCACCAGGTGAAAACTTTCCAGCTCCACGCAGCTAAACAAGATCCGCTCCCAGGCTTCCGAAGCGGAGCCCAAAAACAATATAGCATGGGAATCCGGAACATTTAGTAACGTCCGCAGTTGATCCACGGTAAATTTATGCAAGTCGCGGTACTGCTGGCTTCGGTGCGAGATCGATCCCAGCTGCTCGCTTACGAACGTTTGTAAGTGTTTTTCAAATGTAGGATAGAGCTGGGCGGGGCCTGGTGTAAAAAAAGTGAATGACATGATGATCGGTGGGCGAATTATGGACGATAAAAAAAGTGAACCTGTTACAGTTCACTTTTTGATTTCAACAAAGCCTAGTAAAGCATTCTGAACCGGATGGTTCCTTCCAGTTCTTTCACTTCCTGAATAAATTCCTCAGTGTAATCTTTTGCAATATCCACGATTACATAACCAATATGCTCATTGGTTTTGAGATACTGGCCTGTAATGTTAATGTTATTCTTGCCAAAAATGTGGTTCAACTTCGCAAGCACACCCGGCACATTGGCGTGGATATGCAGCAAGCGATGAGAATCTTTCAGTTTAGGCAACTGAACTTCCGGGAAATTCACGCTTCCATAAGAACTTCCGTTGTTCATAAATTCCAGCAATTTGGAAGGAACAAAATGCCCGATATTTTCCTGAGCTTCTTCTGTACTTCCGCCAATGTGCGGCGTCAGTATTACGTTCGGTAAGCCCAGCAATTCGCTTTCAAACAACTCATCATTGGTTTTAGGCTCTTTCGGGAATACGTCCACACCAGCACCAGCCACTTTTCCGCTCTTCACAGCCTCAGCCAATGCCTGAATGTCCACCACGTGCCCGCGTGACAGGTTCAGGAATATTACGCCGTCCTTCATGAGGTCAAACTCGCGCTTTCCGATCAGGTTGGTATTTTCTTTCCGGCCATCCACGTGCATACTGATCACGTCCGCAAGTCCCAGCAATTCTTCCAAAGAATTTACTTTTCTGGCATTGCCGATTGACAATTTCTCTACCGCATCATAAAAATAAACCTCCATTCCCAGCGCCTCTGCCACCACAGAAAGCTGGGTACCGATACTACCGTAACCCACCATTCCCAGTTTTTTACCCCGAACCTCAAAACTACCATTGGCTGATTTGTCCCAGATTCCCTGATGGAGCTGGTTGCTCTTACCTACGATATTACGGATCAGGAGTATCATCTCACCGACCGCAAGCTCTACAACGGAACGGGTATTACTGTACGGCGCATTAAAAACTGCGATACCACGCTTGGCAGCTTCGTCAAGATCAATTTGATTGGTACCAATACAAAATGCCCCGATAGCCATCAAACGATTGGCATTTTCAAGAACACGTTTTGTAATATTCGTTTTGGAACGGATACCTATAATGGAAACGTCCTTAATTCTTTCGCAAAGCTCATCTTCATCTAATGCACCTTTTACAAACTCTACATTAAAGCCTTGTTCTTCAAAGGCGCGCAGCGCTGCTGGGTGTACATTTTCCAGCAACAAAACTTTGATGCGGCTTTTTGGATAAGATTGGCTTCTGCTCAATTTGTTATCGTACAAGAAGTCGTCAAAAGATGTCGCAATATGGTCTGCAACCGCCATCACGCGCGGCCGCTCTATATTTTCAGTGAAGGCATAAAAACGATTTGCCAGCCCCGAAGCTTTCAATTCATAATCCGTATAACCATCTCCGATCGCATAAACTTCACCCGCAAGATTGAGCGTAGAAAGGATCTTGATCTTTCCGCCGTCTGTTGAAAGCTGGTTTTCTTCGTCGACGCCAATAATGTTACCTTCCTCGTCAAAAACGAATTCGTTGGCATACACGTGATCTTCACGAACGCCCATTTCCGTCGCTATCGGTACAATAAACTCTTTAAAACCGCTCGAAACAATAAATATCTGGTCTGCATTTTCAGTCAAAAACTGTTTGTTTCGCTGAAAAGAATCCGAAATCTTGGTCCTCAGAAAAGAAACCAGGTCGTCGATATGGGAACGGTTTGCTTTCAGCAAAGCAATTCGCTGACGCAGCCCATCCGCAAATGACATTTCGCCATTCATTCCCTTGTTGGTAAGGTCCGATATCTTTTGAACGATCAGATCTTTTTCCGGATGACCTTTCAAGGCAATCGCAGCGAGTTCGTCCAATCCTTCTACTTTCGTAAAAGTGCTGTCGAAATCAATGATAATGTACGGTGGTGGATTGAGAGTTAATGTGGACATGAAGCGGGAAATAACTTAATAATAATCGAGTTGACGTAATTTATATCTCTAAGGGTCCGGTGTTTCTTCAATTACGGTGCAAAATTACGAATCCGTTAGCTATGACGCTAACAAAATATTCTTTGGATGAGTTTTATTGCGGTTTAAGTTTCCCTGACTAAAAACTCCACAGCCCGTTTTTCCGACCAATAACAGCCATCGGCGACCTCAGCCGGCCTGAAACCACAATGTCCACCGTCATTGGTAGCAAGCAGATGAACATTCGAATGGGCCTTCAATTCCGTTAATGGCAAACTTTGGTAAGGTACGATCGGATCATTTTTAGCATTAATGACCATTGTTGGAATTGCAATGTCCTTGATGAAGAATTGGGAGCTGCATTGCTCGTAGTAGTGGTCCGCACTGTTGAACCCATGCAGCGGAGCCGTAAAAATGTGGTCAAAGTCGTAGAGCGTACGCACATGCTTTTGGTCTGCTATATTGATACGCTCAGGAAAATGTACTGCTTTCTCATTCACTTTCGGTCTCAGAGATCTTAAAAACCGATGCATATAAACCCGATTTTCAGGTTGAATGATAGCCAGGCTGCAAGCTTTGAGGTCCATCGGGACGCTGAACACCAGCGCACTCTTGATGCACGCATTAATGCGAGCACCCGACTCGCCCAAATATTTAAGTGTGAGGTTACCTCCCAAACTAAAACCAAGCAGATGAATACTGCTGTATTTATTCTTTTCAAAAGCATGCTTCACGACCAGATCAAGATCTTCGGTCGCTCCGCTATGATAAAAACGGGCAGTCTTGTTCATTTCGCCGCCGCAGCCACGGAAGTTCCAGGCAAGACAATCAAATCCGTGCTGGTTCAAAACCTTCACCATTCCTAGCATATACTGCCGCGTACTGTTACCTTCCAGACCGTGAGAAAGAATAACCAAACGTCCTGATCCCGCGTCATTTCCGTAAGACCAGTCCAGGTCCAGGAAATCTTCATCAGGAGTTACAATTCTTTCTCTATTATATTTTACCCCATTTACTTTTCGGAAAAGTGCCGGGTAAATACTCTGAAAATGCCCGTTTGGGAGCCAGTAAGGGGAAATAGTCGATGCGGTTTCAATCAAGGGCATGCCACAAAGTTTAATTAATTAACTAGAATAATTCTAAGCGATTTTAAATTTTAATCTTGTTTCTATTTTTTTTCTATATACATTTGGTTTTTAAAAAATATAAGATCAATACTAATGGCAGAAGGTACAGTAAAGTTTTTCAATGATTCCAAAGGATTTGGATTCATCCAACCATCAACTGGTGAGAAGGACATTTTCGTTCACGTTTCAGGTCTTCAAGACGATATCCGTGAAAATGACAAAGTGTCTTACGACGTAGAAAATGGAAAAAAAGGTCTGAACGCAGTTAACGTTCGCGTTATCTAAGTTTAGGCATAATAAGACATTTCGAAAGCATGCTGTACTGCATGCTTTTTTTATGCCCATACTTTTATTTTGCCTTGCTCATTTCTTCGTAAGCTTTCTGAATGTCTGCATTCGTAGGCTCGGCGCGCATCGCAGCCCGGCGTTTGTCTACATCTTTCATCCAGCGGTAAATCCACGAAAACCCACCATTGCCGTAATAGTAATCTTTCGATTGATAAACCGGATCAAGCATTGCTTCTTTTAAACTGATCATTTTGTAACCCTTTTTCTGCAACTGGCTGATCAACACAGGCAAGTAGTCGGCATTCAAGCGGTTATCGTGGCACAAATAAATTTGTTTCACCGGCTTCCCGTAGAGCGCGACTGAAAGATTGTCAAAATGGTCAAAAAGCGCCAGTGAAAACTGTACGTACTTTTCGCCAATGGTTTTGGCAGATTTATAATCCTTTTCCCTGAGAGCTTTCTCGTACAGTTGAGTGTATAGCCAATCCTCACTCTCGACTGTGAATGGCGTAACAATGTAATTTTTGCTGTTCAAAAATTGCTTCATACTGGCTTGCGCCGCACTATCCTTCCCCATTCCATTGAACGGAAATCTGAAATATTCGAGCCTTTTACCCGATCCTTTGAGAATTTCACGAGTCAGCGTCTCTCCTTTCACAACATTTTCTTTGAATGCATCAAAACCGATATCACCATAATTGGGATGTGAGTAACTGTGATTGCCCACCGTGATATGATCATTCAAAACCCAGCTTTTTAGCAGCTCCTTGTTCTTATCGAAAGATTTGGTCTGTTTGAGATTGCCTTCATTAATGAATATTGCAACAGGCAATGCAAGCGAATCAAGCCTTTTCAGCAAAATAGAAGAGTAACCATTTGCCTCAAACAACTGCACATTCGGCACATCGTCGATGGTAATGGAAACGCTTCGCTGCTGGGCGAATGCCGTCGTATTGATTAAGAGTAATGCGAGTTGGAGGATCGCCTTTTTCATGATCGGTCTGGATTCTATCTGGCAATTTCTATTTTATATTTCTTTCCTTTCATCTTTTCTGTTGCAATGAGGCTGAGCATTCCTTTCACTTTATTTCGTTTCACAGCGGCAAAAGAAATGTTGTCTTTCACCTCAATAAGCCCCAGGTCCTGTTTTTCAAGCTGCCCTTTTTGAATCAGAAAGCCTACAATGTCCATTTTGTTAAGCTTGTTCTTCTTACCTCCGCTGATGTACACGGTTAGCCACTCGGAAACTGGTGGTACCGGCGATTTTGCCGGGAGATCAAGGGTTTTGAGTCTGGCCGGAATGTAATCCGGTAATTGCTCGTCCTGGTGGGTGAGAATGTACGCGGTACCTTCGGCCATCATACGGGCTGTGCGGCCATTGCGATGTGTGAATTCGTCCGCTTTCATCGGTAGTTCAAAATGGATCACGTGCCTTACGTCGGGAATATCCAGCCCACGCGCGGCAAGGTCCGTCGCAGCCAGGTACCGCACCGATCCATTGCGGAAGCGGAGTAATGTTCTTTCGCGATCTTCCTGTTCCAGCTTGCCATGAAAAAATGCGCAATCAATGCCTTCCTCTTTCAATATTGCACTGATTTGCTCAACGGAATCTCTTTGATTACAGAATATTAGAGTGGCTTCTGCCCCCAAAACGCCCAGTAATTTGACAAGTGCGGGAATTTTATCTTTTTTGTCCGATAATACCTGAACCAGCGTCAATCCGCTTTTCTCCCTTTTTTCATTGACATAATCAATAACTACCGGTGCTTTCAGTCCTGCGAATGAAGGGATTTTAGCATTGGTAGCCGATACAAGAATACGCTTTTTAAGGCCTCGGAGATTCCGGATAATGTCCGTCATTTCCTCCTGAAAACCCATTTCCAGCGACTTGTCAAATTCGTCGAGTATCAGTGTGGAAATTTCCTTTCCCGTAAAAGATTTTCGTTGAATGTGGTCCAGAATACGTCCCGGGGTTCCAATAATCAATGCGGGGGGCTCTACCATACTGCGAATTTCTGTGGGCATGTCGTGCCCGCCATAACAGCAGGTTACCTTCAAACCAGTTGACATTTTTCGCCAAACCTGCTCGATCTGAAGGGCTAGTTCCCGGGTAGGGACCACGATCAGGCATTGCACCTGTTGCACGTCTGGTTTCAAAATACCTGCAATAGGAAGCAGGAAGGCCAGTGTTTTCCCTGAGCCTGTGGGAGATAGGAGTACTACTTCATTGTTTTGCAGAATGGCGTCATTTGCTTCATTTTGCATTGCATTCAGTTCAGCAACGCCTAGCCCATCAAGATTAACGGAACGATTTTCGGGATTTATCATGCCCAAAGATACGCTACTTTGCTACCGATGACCACGCAGGTCACACTTTTCTGATGCGCTGACATTAAAACAGAACCGAATGCTTTGCTGCAAATGATTACAGGATTTCAGATCAGTCGAACAAATCCTCTGAGCGTTCCAGCATGAGAATCGAGGATTGCGGAACGATCACATACTTCTGCCCGTCATATTCCAGATCGATGGCGTTGCGTTGCAGATAAATCGCAAGATCACCTTCCTTGGACTGCAAAGGCATATATTTCACTTTTTCTTCGGTCTCTTTCCAAGGCTCATCTTCCGCCGCAACGGGAATGGGATAGCCCGGCCCCACCTTGATCACATAGCCGCTTTGCACTTGTTCCCTCTCGGTAACGGTGGGAGGAAGGTATAAACCGCTATTGGTTCTGTCGCTCGGACTTTTGGGGCGGATCAATACCCGGTCACCTACCACTATCAAACTTTTTAACCGGTTGTCAGACGTTACTTCGTACATTTTATTGAAAACTTTAATCTGTATAGAAGGGCTGGAATTGCCCTTTGAACATGGGTAACAAATATTTAAGAGCAAATGTTTGCCTATTTATCCCTGCTTTTAAAACTGGAAGTATATGAATTGATTTTCAGTGAGCACACCCAGAAAATAAGTCAGAAAGGCAATGATAGGGAACAGGATAAAGAATACGGTCGTGTTCCGGGTAGGGATTTTTAAATAATAATGTTCCTTGATCAACAGGAAAACGATCAAGAAAACGCAAAACCACATTTCCACCGAATTGAGGGGGGTAAGTATCTTGTCTGAAAAGGACAGATTGGCAATTTCTTTCAAAATAACAACTGATCTGCCAATAGAATTCCGGAAGAAAACCCAGGCAAGCGTCACTAACATGAAAGTCAAAAAAACATTAATCGACCTGAAAAAGAGGTTATCGGGTACATTGATATTGGCTTTTCTCATCCATTTTTCCCTTATAGAAGCTAGTACCTGGTATATGCCATGAAGCCCTCCCCATATCACAAAGCTCCAACTGGTACCATGCCACAGTCCACTTACCATAAAGACAATCAACTGATTACGATATTTCATCAGTTCACCTTTCCGATTTCCTCCTAATGGAATGTACAGATAGTCCCTGAACCATGTGGAAAGCGAAATGTGCCATCTTCCCCAAAATTCCGGTATGGATTTGGCTTCATATGGCGAACGAAAGTTGTCCATCAGCGTAAAACCCATTACCCGCGCCGCACCGATGGCCATGTCGGAATAACCCGAGAAGTCGCAGTATATCTGGAAGGAATAAAATACGGTCGCCGTCAGTAATGTGAGCCCGTTATGCTCCGAAGCAGGATCGTAGGCATAATCCACAACCATGGATAACCTGTCGGCGATGACCATTTTCTTAAAAAGCCCAAAAGCCATTTGCATTAATCCCTGCTTCACCTGCTCAAAGTCGTATTTGAAATACGAATGAAACTGGTACAGCATATTCTGAGGCCGCTCGATGGGACCGGCTACCAACTGGGGGTAGAACATCACATACAGGGCGTAAATCCCGAAGTGCTTTTCTGCGGCCTGGTTACCACGGTACACTTCAATGGTGTAGCTCATCGCCTGAAAAGTGTGAAATGACAGTCCGATTGGCAGGATAACATGTCCCGCTTCGGTTATCATTTCGGCTATTTTCACTGGCAAAATTCTCGTCAATGGCGGAATACCAAACCGCAAGTCCATGGAAGCGAGGATATTGTTGATAGAATCCTGTAAAAAGTCGTAGTACTTGAAAAAAGCAAGGATACCAATGTTAGAGATCAAACTGATGATCAGCAGTAGCTTTTTTTGCTTTGCATCTTGCGATTTTGCTATCCAGATACCCGCGTAGTAGTCGATGACGATGGTCCCGAATAGTATCAGTATAAAAACCGGCTTGAAAACCATGTAAAAATAGCAACTGGTTGCCAGTAAAAGCATCCAGCGGCCACGCCAGGACAGACTGAAATAAGCCAGCGTAACGACAATAAAGAATAGGATGAATTGGATCGTGTTAAACTGCATCAGATCAAATGTACTCGCGGTTGACTATTTCCTCTTTGATGATAAATAATGGACGGTTTTTGGATTGGAAAAATATGCGCAGCACGTATTCCCCGATAATTCCGAGGGCGAGCAGCTGCACTCCGCTGAATAATATGATCACAAAAAGCAAGGAAGTAAAACCTTCAATGACGTGCGAGAAGAACATTTTCTTGATCACAACAGTCATGAAATAAACGAGCGAGATCAGGATAGCGGTAATTCCTACCCGGCTCATGAACTTTACCGGAAATTCACTGAAATTGAAAATACCATTATAAGCCAGCTGAAACAGCTGCTTGAATGAGTACTTGGATTCTCCGGCAGCCCGGGCATCTCGCTCATACTCGAAGCCGATCTGCTTAAATCCGATCCAGGAACGCATTCCCCGCAGATAACGGCTTTCTTCGGGCATTTTATTAAGCACATTCACAACCCTGCGACTGATCAGCGCGAAGTCACCACTGTCCAGCGGAATCTCGACATAGGAAATGGAACGAAGGATCCGGTAGAATAAATGGTAACCGGTTTTCTTGACAAAACCTTCCTTGCGCTTTTTGCGGACTGCATATACCACGTCATTTCCGTCCTTAAGCAGCTTGTAAAACTCAGGAAGCAGCTCTGGCGGATCCTGCAAGTCTCCATCAATGACAAAAAGTGCCTCGGTACCTCTTGCCGCAGAGATACCAGCCGTCAATGCCAGCTGGTGGCCGTGATTTCTGGATAAAAACACACCGTGGTACCGTTCATCGGTCAATGCCAGCTGCCTGATTTTGAGCGCAGTATCATCCCTGCTACCATCATCGATCAGCACTACTTCTATTGCCAGCGGACTGGAATCCATCAACGCATTGATACGCTTCACCAGCAGAGGAAAAGACTCGGACTCGTTATAAAGCGGCGCAACAATGGATATCTGAGGGGTTTTCAATATGATACTGTTTTCAATTGGACCTATGGCGGCAAAAATACACCTTTCAGTGCATTATCGAAATATTCATTTATTTAAGGTATTGTGATTTTTCTAAGAATGCCTCCCGTTGTCTGTCCATTCCGAACGCGGATTATTCCCAGATCGTATGTGCCCGGTAGCAGTGAAGTGAATGGAATTTCAACATCTGAACCCTTGTCATACTGCCGCAAAACATTCCGCCCGGAGTACTTGTGCGGCTCCATTTTGAAAAAGTAAAGCTGTTTATTATTTCTGACAAATGCATATTGACCACTTGCCCGGTTGAACGACATTGGACTTACCGAATCGTCGATATAGAACGCCTTTTCACGGTCAGTAATGGTTATTTCCTGCTGAAAAGGAGCATTCCCTTGCACGGAAGCTGTTTTGGCGACCAGCGCGGACACTTCGGCAGGGTACTTATAAACTCCCAAACGCACCATGTCCTTCATCAAATCATCCACATATCCGGCGCTTTTTGAATAGGGAACATGTCCCAGCCCAAATCCATTGTGCTCCTGATTGTAGCCATTTACCATTAAGTACTTATGCCTTTCGGAGATTACCGGCAAATAACTGTAAATCGAAATGCACCAGATAACAATGCCGGTGACACAAGTGAGTTGAAATGCCCGTTTCTGTAAACTTTGCCGGTTGGTTGAAGCTATGAATGTCAGGTAGGCAATGGTCAGGAACAATGCTGGGTACATTTTATAGTTGCTGACGATCATCACAAAAAAGCCAAATCTGGGCCGCAGCAGACCGATGATTAATGCATTGACTAATAAAAATGTCAGAATCCCCAACAAAAACTTTTGAAATGCTTTGGTTTCAATGTCGGTTTCAAAACTAGAACCTGATATACCGGAAGCATTACGTGGCCAGCCTAATGTTTGAGTCAGCCAGGGAGTGAGTTGACGAAGAAGCCAAATTACAATCCATATCATCACCAGAAAACCCATCATTACCGGCAATGCTGAGCGTACGACGATGGTTTTCTCCGGGAAAAAGTCAAATAAACCGCCCAGAAAAGCAAAAAAGCCCAATACTGATAAATGTGGATACTTCGCAAAAAACGCCAGACTGGATTCGTTACCCTGTGCCGACAACCCATAAAAATAGAAGCCAACAGCTAATGCCCCCGCCACACACCATACCGCCAGATGCTTGTAACGAAAGCTCAGTAACAATACGACCACGCCCGCAGGCCAGACAAATATTCCGTTACTCATCGCATAAGTAGCGCAAACCGCCGCCAGCACTGCCCATCCAAAACGGTTTTTGGATAATAAAAACATGGACAGGCACACGAAGAAAACCACCGGCTGATGCTGCAAACTGCAAATGGCCCAAAGGAAAACCAGGTGATATTGTAATTGGAAAAGCAAAAACGGTACCGGCAGAAAATACCACCAGCTGAGCTTGCTCTTTTTAAATGATTGCCAGAAAATCGCAAGTGTACCTAATGTAAAACACGCGCCCGCAATGTGAAGGAAAGTAAAATTAAGGTGCCCGGTAATCCAGTAGTAAATCAATGTTACCAGCTTTCCGACGATCATTCGATGCTCATTATTAGGCTGAAATAGTAGTTTCAGCCGGTCGGATAGCGATGCGTCGGTGATCCATTTGTGCAGAAAATCCGGGAACGGATCGAAATCGTCGTACCAGGGCAGATTGATGGAATAATATAAAATGACAAATACCCAGAGTAGAACAGGTACCGTCATTCCGGCGACAATAAGAAGCTTGCTATTTCTGTTCACCTTCACTATTTTTCATATAAATGGCCTTTTTGCCATAATAGCCCGCGAGGCACTTATTCCACCAATGGTCTTTGTTTGTCTTGATATCGTCATCGTAAAAAATCGACAGCGGTTTTGCCATAATTGGTGGCAGATAGACGACATCTTCTTTTGAATTTTTTAGTGTTTCATAACGCGAAAACATTTCCCTGTCAAATGCGGCTGCACGGCCTTTCAGTAAATCGGTGTACATCATTCGCACATTGGTGCTTTTGAAAAAAGACAATGCAATGGAAATCACCAATATGCCGTACAATGCTCCGTAACGCGCCATTGAGAAATGTAACTGCCCTGTTTTCACTTTTCGGAAATAATGGAATACCACACCGACCACATAAAACCAGCCAATCAGGAAGAAGAAATAAACGCAGTTAATGATCCGTGGTGATGGATCGATGCCGACTCCGTAGTAATTAGGAAAAAGTTGAGCGGCAAGTACTCCTATAAACAGCAATACTGCATACCAGACAGGGATCGAAAAGTAATTTCTCGCGCCTTCGGACAACCGGGATAGCACCACCAGCCAGGCCACAGAGAAGAAAATCAGGGGCGTCTTGAAAATCCAGTCATAGCTCAGGAATGCAAGCTTTTTGAATGATGAAATGGCCGAAAACGGAATGTTGCCTCCCAGAGGATTAGTACCGATCCGGGCACTGTTCCCGGGTGCGCTGAAATAGAAATAGCACGAAAGCAGCGAGACCGCGAGCATCGCAATCATGAAACCATCGACTTTCCGATGGTAAAGCAACCTGTAAACCCACCATGCGCCGATCAGCAACATAATCGTCAAAAGTGTTGATTCACCACTGCCAACCACCGCAAAAATCATGAAACCAGCCAAGCCCCCGATGAGAATTCTGGCAGACTGCGTATCCTGGCGGTACCAGCGCAAAACCAGCACGATCCAAAACAGAATAAATACACTGGGAATGGTGAAGGTTACAAATGATGCCATCCAGTAAAATGCCTCAGCCATACTTGCCATTTTCAACGCATACAAGAAGAAAACGACCCCGGCAAAACCGATATGCGCCATCCTCGACAATGTGGGGGTCAAGTGCCGGAACAGGCTGTACAATGAAAACAGCACCGTCAGCAACAAGATCGCCGGCAGTACTTTAAATCCTGTGATGGAATGAAATATTAACGGATTGCTATGGTTGAGGAAAATACCAAAATAGCGCCCTGTCCAGCCGGAATAGTAATAATTCATGGCTTCGAGCCAACCAAACTTGAATACGGTATCAATGTAACAATAATCGTCGGCGGGGGATGGGTGATTGAAATACGAAAGTGCGAGCAATGGTACAAGCACGGTCAGCATCAGGATAATGTTAATCCAGTTACCAACGATCCTGTATTTTCTATAAAATCTATTCATTGACAGTTTTTTCAATAATGTAACGTGGGCGGCCTTTTACTTCTTCATAAATTTTACCAATGTATTCCCCGATCAGGCCGAGTGCCATCATATTGGAGCCGCTGAAAAAGGTGATCGGCAGCATTGTGGATGTCCAGCCGGGGACGGTGTAGCCTACCAGGTATGAGAACAAAATGTATACGACAATGGCCATGGCTACCAAAAAGTTAAAAAAGCCAAAGTAAAGCACCAGCCGCATTGGAAATGTAGAAAACGAGGTAATTCCGTTCCAGGCAAAGAGCAGCATTTTGCTCAATGGATATTTGGTTTCACCAGCCTCACGTTCCAATCTGTTGTAAAAAACCTTATCATTTTGGAAACCAATCAGCGGCACGACGCCCCTCAGAAAAAGGTTGATTTCTTTATAATTGCCCAGTTCCTGCAACACCCGGCGGTCCATCAGCCTGAAATCAGCGTGGTTGAAAACAACCGGAACGCCCATTTTTTGCATTAAAATATAAAATCCTTCCGCGGTAGACCGTTTAAACCAACTATCCGAACTTCTGTCGCCCCGCACGCCATACACCACCATTGCGCCGTCCCGATGTTTCTCGATCATGGCAGTAATGGCATTGATATCATCCTGCAAGTCAGCATCAATCGTGATAAAGCAATCGAAATGATCCATGTGTTTTTCAAGTCCGGCCATGATGGCGCTCTGATGTCCGAAGTTTCTGGACAAGCCTACCCCGATCACATTAGGGTCCTGGCGGCAAAGATCTTCAATAATATTCCAGGTCCGGTCCCTGCTTCCGTCATTCACAAAACATATTCTGCTATCCTGAGCGATAAGCCCTTGCTGTTTGATGCCGTTGAAGTAGATGTTTAATTTAGAATAGGTCAGATACAATATCGCTTCCTCATTGTAGCATGGTATTACTAAAAGTAAACGGGCTGGATTCATATATATCCTTTTGATTGAGCGACAAAAATAGCAGTAATAAGTTAATATGCTCCTTTTCCTTATCCGACCCGGCTCAATAAGGTCTATTTCTTCATCTCAATTATTTTCCGGTCACGTTTCCCAAAGGTTGTCCTCATCAGCAATGGATAAAGCAACACTGCAAGCAAAATGAGCAAGGTACCCAGATAAAATTCTTCCGTCATCCGCTCTTTTTCACCAAAAAAGAAAAAAGCAAGCGCGATACCATACACCGGTTCGAGATTGATAGTGAGATTGATCAGATAGGCCGAAAACTGCTTCATGAGCTGTGTAGCCATTGTACTGGCATACACTGTACAGATCAATGCGAGAAACAATATCCAGACCCAATCCTTGGCAGCGGGAATATAAGGCTCGCCTCTCGTCCAACCCTGCCATTCCGAAATCCCCAGAAACACAAACGAAAAGGCAGTAGCGCCGATCATTTCGTAAAAAGTAATGGTGTAAGCACTGATCCGCTGAACAAGTTTGCTGTTTGCGACCGTAAATACAGCTGCCAGCAAGGCGGAAGCCAATGCCAACGCGAGTCCCAGCGCGTGGTCGAATTCAAATTTGAAGACTACGTATAAACCTGCAAAAGCCAGAATCCCTAACCCTACTTCCAGCAGACGAACCGGCTTTTTGCTTACCAATGGCTCGATCAGGCTGGTCCAGAGGGAGGTGGTTGCCATTCCTGCGAGGCAAACGGAGGCGGTGGATATCCGCGCCGAAGCAAAGAAAAGCATCCAGTGAGCTGATAATACAAACCCCACGGCAAGCATTCTGATGAGGTCTGCGCTGTCGGTTTTAAATGTTTTTTGTTTGAAAAAAATAATAAACCCCAGTCCTGCCGCCGCGAAAAGTGTACGATAAAACACCAATGCGACCGGAGAAATCGTAACCATTAGCCCTACAATGGCCGTAAAGCCCCAGATCATCACCAGGAAATGCAAATGTAAGTACGACCGCAGGCTGGTGGATGAAAACATATCAGCGGGGCAATGTTTTGTATAAAACCACTCCGATCAATGAAAAAACAATGTTGGGCAGCCATACTGCGAACAATGTATTGATCGTACCTGCTTCCGCCACACCTTTTGACAAAAGAAAAAAGAGAATGTATATAAAGGCAAGCATGAAGCCAAGCGCAATCTGCCACCCTACGCCTCTCCGGCTCTTACGGGCGGACACAATCACCCCAATGGCCGTGAGGATCAAAATCGCGAAAGGCTGCGTAAAACGAATGTATTTTTCAATGAGATACACTTCCAGACCATCAGCTCCACGGCTTTTCAGCAGATCGATATAGGCATTCAGCTCGGGTAATGTGAAAGTCTCGAACAGGTTATAATCGCTTTCAAAATCCTTGGGGGAAAGATTGATCGTCGTATCGATCTCCATCCCGCTGCTTAGCTTTTCCCCTAAACTATCCAATGTTCTCACCTGGTAATTTTGCAATGTCCATTTGCCTTTTTTGGGCTGCCAGACGATTTTATCGGCATAAAATTTTTGTACAAGCTGCGTGCCTTTGATGGTTTCCATCGTAAACTTATTCCCGGTTTTAGTACCGGTGTTATAGCTTTCCAAATAAGCGTACACGTCGGGAGCGATGGTAATGTGTACATTATGTCCGCTGAAATAGAATTCCTGCTTGACGTAGGTCTTCTCGAAATTGTTACGGATCTTATTCGCTTTTGGTAAAATCCATCCTACCTGCAAAAATGTAACCGCACCGAGGATCACCGCGCCTACCATATAAGGCAGCAACATGCGTCCAAAACTGATACCGCTGCTGAGCATCGCAATAATTTCTGTCCGGGCGGCAATGCGGGATGTAAAAAATACGGTCGCAATAAATACCATCAGCGGACTGATGTAATTGATCCAATAGGGAATGAGATTGAGGTAATAGTCAATGAGGATCTCATTGAGAGGCGCCTTTTTATCCAGAAAGTCATCTACTTTTTCCGTGTAATCGATCATGCAAATGATCAGTACGATCACGAACGCCACGAAAACATAGGTTATCAGGAAATTTTTGATCAGATAGCGATCCAGAATTTTAAATCTCATGGCTGGGTTGGTCTCATCGGCGCTGTACCAATAAATTTTTAGATACCTCGAGACTGATAAACAACGTTTGACCGCCGTTTATTTGTACAGAAGCGGACTTATCATATTCATTAATTTCTTTGACCTCCAAAACTGCACCCAATGTAATTCCCGAACGGTCCAGATGTTGTAAAAATGAAGGAGCGTGATCCAGTACGCCCATCATCAGCACTTTTTCGCCGATCTGCGCATCCGTCAGGATACGATAATCTGGTTCAGTGAGGTTTCCTTTTGCATCAGGGATGGGATCGCCGTGCGGATCGAATTTGGGATGACCGAGAAAAACATCCAGTTTTTCCACGAGAACTTCCGATGGTATATGTTCCAGCTCTTCGGCAATGTCGTGTACTTCATCCCACCCGAAACCCAGCTTTTCAACCAGAAACACCTCCCAGAGCCTGTGTTTGCGGATCACCTTGATCGCCACTTTCTCACCCAGCTCGGTCAGCGTTACGCCCTGGTATTTTTTGTAATTGATTAATCCTTTTTCCGCCAGCTTACGTAACATATCTGTAACGGATGCCGCGCGGGTCGCTGTGCTCTCAGCAAGCGCATTGGTACTTACTTCTCCACCGTCGCGTCCGGAAAGCGAATGAATGATTTTTAGATAATTTTCTTCTGTGAAGGAGTTCTGCATTGCAAGTTGGCATTAGCTGCCTGATCTGATTATTACAAAAGTACGATTTACAAATCATAAAATAAAAAATTTAGACTAACCTAAAAATATATTTAAGAATTTCTGTATCTTTGTTTTCGGTAAACGAAATTGTTTATTTCGAACGCTCACAAAAATGATAGACAGCCTAAAAGAAAATAGATCATTGCGAAATAAGATATTAGACGATACCGACCGTCTTGCCTCTTTGTCAGAAGTTCATTCATCTATTCCCGTTCCCGAAGGAGCAGGATTTTGGAAAAAATTGATGGCTTTCGCCGGGCCCGGCCTGATGGTATCGGTCGGCTATATCGATCCGGGAAACTGGGCCACCGACATTGAAGGAGGTTCACGATTTGGCTATGCATTACTATCGGTTATCCTGATTTCCAACCTGTTTGCAATGCTTTTGCAGCATCTTTCACTCAAATTGGGGATCGCATCCGGCCGCGATCTTGCGCAAGCCTGCCGCGACTATTATTCCCGTCCTGTATCTTTTGTGCTGTGGGTTCTCTCTGAAATTGCCATTGCTGCCACAGACCTCGCCGAGGTGATCGGTTCTGCTATCGCGCTCAATCTGCTATTTGGCCTTCCGCTGCCGGTTGGGGTTGTGTTAACCGCTTTTGATGTACTCATTGTCCTTTACTTTCAGCAAAAAGGTTTCCGCATTATTGAAAGTATCGTCGCAGGCCTGATGACCATCATTCTGCTGAGTTTTCTGTACGAAATGATCGTATCCCAGCCTTCTGTTTCCGGTATGCTGGGTGGATTGCTGCCTAAAAAAGAAATCGTCACCAACCCGGGAATGCTTTATATCGCGATCGGAATTTTGGGCGCGACAGTCATGCCGCACAATTTGTACCTGCATTCCAGTATCGTACAAACCCGTGCATTCAAAAGAACCGAAGAAGGTAAAAAATCGGCCATCAAGTTTGCTACCATCGATTCAACGGTTTCTCTTGCACTTGCTTTCTTCATCAACGGATCTATCCTGGTATTGGCAGCCACTGCTTTTCACGCAAATGGTCACCTTGAAATTGCTGACATTACCGACGCCTACCATTTACTCGACCCGATTTTGGGTGTAAGCCTTGCGGGCATATTTTTCGCATTGGCGTTACTCGCTTCCGGCCAGAGCTCTACATTAACAGGCACATTGGCCGGGCAAATCGTAATGGAAGGGTTTCTGAACATCCGCCTGAAACCCTGGCTTCGCCGCCTGATCACCAGAGGAATTGCCATCGTACCGGCACTGATCGTTTCTTATCTTTATGGAGAAAGAGGTACCGCCGAGTTGCTGGTTTTCAGCCAGGTTATCTTATCGTTGCAGTTGAGTTTTGCAGTCGTCCCACTCGTACTTTTTACTTCAAATAAGGGAATAATGGGCAGCTTTGCCAATTCCAAAATGGTAACTGCCGCCAGCTGGGTAATCACATTGACGATCATAGGCCTCAATGGCTACCTGCTTTTCAACACTTTTACCCGCTAATTTGCTGGTTGACAAATTAAATTTGTCATTGAGGGTAACTTCTTTGCATGCGGTTTCCTAACTTTCGCCGTTTTTTCGATAAAAGGTGAATGGAATCCAAGCATAATTTAGACAAAGTAACGGCCGCAGGCATACTGGTTGCGTTCGGTATCATTTACGGAGACATTGGCACCTCGCCTCTGTATGTAATGCAGGCCGTTATTGGACCTGAAAAAATCACAGAAGAAATTATTTATGGCGCATTGTCCTGCATTTTCTGGACACTCACCTTACAGACTACCGTTAAATATGTGATTCTGATCCTGCGTGCTGACAACCGGGGTGAGGGTGGAATCTTCGCACTTTATGCGCTGGTTAGAAAACATGCAAAATGGCTGACAGTCCCGGCAATTCTGGGGGGAAGCACGTTGCTTGCAGACGGTATCATTACTCCGCCCATTTCAGTTTCATCGGCCGTTGAAGGTCTCAAATTGCTCTATCCTAATATACAAACCATTCCGATCGTCATCGGGATACTGACGGCGATCTTCCTGATACAAGCTTTTGGAACAAAAATCGTCGGAAGGGCATTCGGTCCTTTAATGGTCACCTGGTTTGTGATGCTTGGCGTTCTGGGGCTTGCGCAAATTATGCAGCATCCGGCCATTTTTAAGGCTTTCAGTCCCGTTTATGGATACGAACTGCTTACCCAACATCCCGGAGGTTTTTGGATGCTGGGCGCTGTTTTTCTTTGCACCACAGGAGCCGAGGCTTTGTATACCGATCTCGGACATTGCGGACGCGGAAATATCAGGATCAGCTGGATTTTTGTCAAAAGCTGCCTGCTTCTTAACTATTTCGGACAAGGTGCCTGGCTCTTGTCGGAAGTCGGAAACCTGCTCGGCGGACGTAAGCCTTTTTATGAGATCATGCCCGAATGGTGGCTCCTTCCAGGTATTATCATTGCAACGTCGGCGGCGATTATTGCCAGCCAGGCGCTGATTTCAGGCTCATTTACACTCATTTCAGAAGCCATACGGCTCAATTTCTGGCCAAAAGTCAGGCTTATTTATCCAAGCGATCAAAAAGGGCAGCTATATGTTCCCAGTATCAACTGGTTGTTGTTGTTGGGCTGCGTAGCCGTTGTTCTTTACTTTAAAGAATCTGCCAATATGGAGGCCGCCTACGGTTTGGCAATTACGCTGACGATGATCATGACCACTATCCTGATGTCATATTATCTGTATGTCAAAAGGGTTAACCTGTGGATTGTTATTGCATTCATGCTCTTGTATCTATCGATCGAAGGGCTGTTTTTGGGAGCCAATCTGCTGAAATTTACGCATGGTGGCTGGTTTACTATCCTCGTCGGTGTAATGGTAGCAGGACTAATGACCGTCTGGTTAAAAGCATTTTACATTAAACTTCGTCTGACCGAATACACCAAACTCGAAACGTACCTGCCTGCATTGCATGAGCTGAGCAGGGACATCAGTATTCCAAAATACACGACGCACCTGGTATTTATGACCAATGCCTCGCGTGCTACCGAGATCGAAACCAAAGTCATTTATTCTATTTTCCAAAAGCGGCCCAAGCGCGCCGATGTGTATTGGTTTATCCACGTAGACATTACCGATGATCCGTATACAATGGAGTACAAAGTCCTTTCCGATGATGATAACAATGATAATGTGATCAAAATCAACTTCCGCCTCGGGTTCCGGGTGGATCAGCGGATCAATATGTTTTTCAGGAAAGTGGTAGAGGATATGGTAATGAACAAAGAGGTGGATATTACCAGCCGGTACGAATCCCTGAGCCGCCAGAACATTACCGGGGACTTCCGTTTTGTAGTACTGGAACGCTTCCTTTCATTTGAAAACGACCTGCCGTTCATAGAGCAGCTGGTCATGAAAACCTACTTCTTCGTGAAAGATTTCACCACGCCGGAGGATAAATGGTTTGGCTTGGACAGCAGTTCAGTGAAAATCGAAAAAGTGCCACTGATTATTCGTCCCGTGGAAAATATTAAGCTGAGAAGGGTTCTTTCCTGATCACACTGGTTACCAAAAGGATCAATATTGCCAGTAACATTGCAATCATTGATCCTTTTGCTTTATAAAATTCCTATTCAACTTCCGTTATAATGATCTGCCTGCGCCGATTCCCCCTAGTTGCCATAGTTCTTCTGCTCCTATCCTGCCACCGCGGTTGCGCGCAAAACGGAGTCACCATCCCCATCGAAACCAGAGAGAATGCGTTGGTCATTCAAATGGACAAGGACAACCATCCAGGTATTATTTACTTTGGGAAGAAGCTTAGTAAAGCCTCCGACTATGCATTGATTTCTTCACAAAGCCGCCAGAGAGATGGCAATGCCGGTATTTATAATTCTGCTTACACGCCAGCAGGTTCCTGGAATGTGTCCGAACCGGCGCTTCAAATAACCCATTCAGACGGCAATCCTTCCCTCGACCTGATTTACGTTAGCCATAAGGCGGTCAAAGAAAATGACAACACGACATTGACCAGCATCCAGTTGAAAGATCCTGTATATGCTGTTCAGGTGACTTTGCATTACAGGACATTCGCTCAGGAAAATGTAGTGGAACAATGGAGCGAGATCAAAAGTGCTGAAAAAGGGCAGATCACGTTGCAAAAGTACGCCTCCGCCAACCTCTATTTTGTTGCAAAAGATTTCTACCTGACCCATTATAACGGTACCTGGGCCAGGGAAATGAATCCCGAGGAAGAGCATTTAACTGCCGGGATCAGGGTTTTGGATTCCAAACTAGGCACGAGAGCGAACCTCTTCCAGCCACCGAGTTTCATGGTTTCTTTCGATAAACCCGCTACTGAAACCGAAGGAAAAGTAATGTTGGGTACACTGGCCTGGTCCGGCAACTTCCGTATGGATTTTGAGGTTGATTCTTACCATAATCTGCGCCTCATTGCCGGGATCAACAATTATGCTTCCGAATATCCACTCAGTTCCAATCAGGAATTTAAGACTCCTTCATTCATTTACACATTCTCAGAAAACGGCAAAGGAGAGGCCAGCCGCAACCTGCACAACTGGGCGAGAAAATACAGGATTCTGGACGGAGAGGGTTCACGGCTTACATTGCTCAACAACTGGGAGGCTACCTATTTCGATTTCAATGAAGAAAAGCTTTCGGGATTATTCAAAGATGGCAAAAAACTGGGCGTGGACTTGTTCCTGCTCGACGATGGCTGGTTTGCCAACAAATATCCTCGCAATAACGATGGCGCAGGACTGGGTGACTGGCAGGAAAATGTCAAAAAACTGCCGCACGGCATTGGATACTTGGTTAAAGAAGCCAAAAACGCCGGCATCAAATTCGGTATCTGGGTAGAGCCTGAAATGGTCAACCCGAAAAGTGAATTGTACGAAAAGCATCCCGACTGGGTGATCAAGCAGCCGCAGCGCCCGGAACATTATATGCGTAACCAGCTTCCTCTTGACCTTTCCAATCCGGAGGTACAGACCTTTGTTTACGGCATTCTGGATAAGCTTTTTACCGAAAATCCTGAAATCGCTTACATCAAATGGGACTGTAATGCGATCACATTCAATGCATATTCTGCCTATTTGGAAAAGAGCAAGCAGAAGCAATCGCAGCTTTACGTGGATTATGTAAAAGGCCTATATAAGGTCTTGGAAAAGCTGCGGGCCAAATATCCGAAGGTTCCGATGATGCTTTGCTCCGGTGGCGGCGGTCGTGTGGATTATGAAGCATTGAAATATTTCACAGAATTCTGGCCAAGCGACAATACAGATCCATTGGAAAGAATATTCATGCAGTGGGAGTACTCCTACTTTTACCCGGCCATCACACACAGTGCCCACGTCACGGACTGGGGCAAACAGCCGCTCAAATTCCGTACTGACGTGGCGATGATGGGGAAATTGGGGTATGACATTGTAGTAAGTCATTTGAACGAAAAAGACCTGAAATTCAGTCAGCAGGCTGTTGCTACCTACAATTCGATCAAAGATGTGGTATGGCAGGGCGACCTTTACCGGCTGGTTGACCCCAAGCAAAATGATTTCGCTTCCCTGATGTTCTCGACCAAAAACAAAGATCGGGCGATCCTGTTTTCATACCTCACCGGAAACCGCAATGGCGCAGGTTCTGACATTCCTTTCAGATTACAAGGTTTGAACCCTGCCAAGCAATACAAGGTAAAGGAGCTGAATCTCTATCCGGAAACCAGAACCGCAATCAAAGAAGACCAGACCTACTCCGGCGAATTCCTGATGACAGCAGGTTTCAATCCCGCAGTAAGCGCGAGACGGACGAGTGTTATTATTGAGATTGTGGCTGTGGATTGAGTATTATAAAATCATGCTGAAAATGTCATCCAGCTCCCTGTCAGTTATATTTTCTTTCTCTGATTTATCGTAAATACTCGAAAGATATACTGTGTTTTGAAGAATTTTTACATAGGTAATGATTCTTACTCCGCCAGATTTTCCTTTTCCTTTTGAGGAAAAGGCCCAGCGTATTTTGTAAAAATTATTACCCAGTGGTGTACCCTCATCTGGTTTGGTTTCAAGATGTGAAATCAAATCGGCCAGGTCCTTTTTTAAGGATGGATGTTTCTTTGCAAGTCTCTTAGCTTGCTTGTCAAAAAGTGGGATAGAGAGTATGTTATAACTCATTCAGCAGATCTTTTGCTGAACGGGCTTTTAGTTTCCCTTGCTCAACCATCTTCAATTGAACAAGTGCTTCTTTAATTTCAGACAGAATTTGTTCTTTCGAAGGTTCCTCATATTCCAGAACTTCAAGATCCTTGTATTGTTTTTTTAGATCATTCCATTCATTGATCGGAATGTAAACTCCCGTCGTCTTCCCCTTGCTGTCGTGTATGACTTGTAGTCTCATGGTCGTTTCAGTTCGTTTCTCCAAGTATCAAAAAAATACTTCCTATTTCAAATAAACCCCTTCTTCTTCCGGCCTGCTTAGTACTACCTGAACGTGTTCCGTCAGTGTGGTGCTGAGCGAATATCCTACGTAGTCAGCATGGACCGGAAACAGGTGATGGCTACGATCTACGACCACCGCTACCTGAACCTTTTTCATACGCACTTTCAGGAATGGTTCCAATGCGAAAGCTAATGTTCGTCCGGTATTTAGCACATCATCAGCCACGATAATGACCTGATTCTCGACATTAACCTCCTTATCGAACAGAATGGGGCTTTGGAAATGTATATTTTTATCAAAACGCAGTTCGATCAATTGAACGTCTAGCGGAGAAATGTCCATCAGTTCTGTTGCCAGCCGTTGAGCAAAAGCATAACCTTCCCCCGCAATTCCAGCTATAATGATGCCGGTTTCTTCGAAATTCTGCTCGTAAATTTCAAAAGCGATACGACGAATTTTCTGGCCCGTCTGATGAGGGCTGAGTATCTGGCGCCGCGAAATAGTGCTGTTATCGGTCATTGAATGCATTCGTTGATAAATCAGGGTAAAGATAAAATTAAGAATAGAATCTCTACGCTATTGACTCAGCAAAATTCTTCAACCACTGCGCCATTACCAATTCATGTGTCCGTAGTTCAAGGCTCGCAATGCCCAGCGCCACTTTGGTAGCTCCTATCCGCTCGACGCGGAGCTCCATTAAAGCCTGATCGTATATTTTGGGAAATTCAGGGTGCGCCTGTACACCAACCATTCGCGCACCAACCTGAAACATCGCAACGGGACAGTCAGGCGTGGAGGCCAGCAATGTACTATCGGGAGGCAGCTTCATAACCTGGTCCTGGCACATCATCAACAAATTAACAGCCGGTAATGCAGGTACCATCCAGCTGCGATGCTGTACCATTTGAAAAGTATGAACACCTACACACCAGCCCACTTCTGATTTTTCAACCTTGCCGCCCAATGCTTCTGCAAGCATTTGATGACCAAAACAGACACCCAGGTATACTTTATCCGATTGATGGATTTGTTTCAAAAAATCCTTCAACTCCGAAATCCATTCTTCATCATCATAAACCGACGACTTTGAACCCGTGCATATATACACATCACATTCGCTCACGGAGGCAGGAAAATGTCCGTTACAAACATCGTAGAAACTAAACTCCCATTCCGGCGCGACAACCGAAAACAATGCCGGAAACATCTCTCGATAATCTCCGGCAATATCCAATAATTCGCTTCTCACATGGTCACATTCCAGCAGCCCTACTTTCATGCAGAATTATGCGTTGATTTTTAAATGAAATGACTTTGGCCTCGTCAATGCCTCGTATCCAACGGTTGACAATGTACATCCTCTTCCTGAATTCTTAACTCCTGTCCAAGCCAGGGCAGGATCCAGGTAATCGCAGCGGTTCATAAACCATGTGCCCGTTTCAACCTGCTCACCTATTTGCAAAGCAGCATCGATATCAGTCGTCCAAATAGATGCAGTAAGCCCGTACTGGCTGTCATTCATCAGCTGAATAGCCTCCTCGTCACCGCTCACAGGCATTATACCCACCACCGGCGCGAAAGTTTCCTCCGTCATTACTTCCATCGAATGATTGACATTGACCAAAACCTGCGGGGCCAGATAAGGAGTGCCTGACTGGTGTGAAGGAAAAAGCTGAGTATCAATAAGGGCAGTTGCGCCTTGTGCTATCGCCTCGTCAATTTGTTTTTGGGCAAATGCGGCTGCAGAAGTCCTCACCATCGGGCCCAATGTAGTCTCGCTATTGGTCGGGTCGCCTAATGTGTAAGTTTTGGTCAGTTCAGCAAAAGCGCTCACAAACTCCTCATACACATTCTGATGCACATAAATACGTTCAATTCCGCAGCACGATTGCCCCGAGTTAAAGAACGAGCCATCTACCAGATTTTCAACAGCATCTGCCAGGTTAGCGTCCGCACGGACATAGGCAGGGTCTTTGCCTCCCAATTCCAGACCACCAATGATAAATCTCTCGTTAATAGCCTTCTGCACCGCATGCCCGCCTTCCACAGAACCGGTAAAAGCTACATAATCAATGCGTTGGTCGCCAATAACCTGCGCTACCTGATCGTGGCTCAAATGCAGATACTGAAAAACACCTTCTGGCAAACCTGCATATTCAAAAGCCGCCGCATAACGTTCAGCACACAACGGGGTTTGCTGCGCATGTTTCAGTATCACCGCATTTCCCGACATAATTGCAGGGATAACCGAGTTCACTGAAGTCAGGTAGGGGTAATTCCAGGGAGCTACCACGAATACTACGCCCAATGGATCGCGGCGGATAAAACGCTTAAAACCCGGAATTTCGTCCACTTCAACGTCCGCCAAAGCCTTACCTGCGACGGAGATCATATAATTGGCACGTTCCTGAAAACCTTTACGGATTTCATTGGCGGTGTAACGTACCGGGCGTCCCATTTGCCAGGTCAGTTCCAGGCCAATTTCGTCAGCATTGTTTAAGAAATATTCGAGTGCTTTCCGGCATACCGCCTCACGCTCGGCCAACGAAGTTTTACGCCACTCCTTCTGTGCAGCTACTGCCTTATTTAATGCTGTTTCAACCGCTGCGGCATCAGCCAGCGTACGTTCAACGTACACCGAGCCGTCAATCGGACTGATCGTTTTTTGAGTCGACATAGTTTTTGGGAGAAGAAATGAGATTTCTTCTTGCTCTAAATTAAAGTGGTGTTACGTATGCAGAAGTGATACCTCCGTCAACCAAAAAGTCTGTTCCGGTAACAAATGACGACTCGTCCGACGCCAGGAACAATGCTGCATAAGCCATTTCTTTTGCCTCACCGAACCTGCCCATAGGAATGTGAACGAGGCGGCGTTGTTTCTTTTCTTCGGTGTTCAAAAATTTCATCAGCAGTTCGGTACGCAATGGCCCCGGGCATAATGCATTCACACGGATGTTCTCACGTGCGTGAATGATCGCGAGTTCACGTGTGAGAGCAAGCACGGCACCTTTACTCGCGGTATACGCCACCTGCGGAGTAGCCGCGCCGAGGATCGCTACGAACGAAGCCGTATTGATAATAGACCCGCCGCCTGCACGCTGCAATGCCGGTATGCCATATTTGCACCCTAGAAATACACCTTTCGCATTGATGTTCATAGTCAGGTCCCAGATCGCCTCTTCGGTAGTCATGGCGTTGTCATCGTCGCTGTGCATGATACCTGCGTTGTTGAAAATGATGTTCAACTTTCCGAACTTCTCTTCTGCAAACGCCACGGCCGCCTCGTTGTCGGCAGCTTTGGAAACATCAGAATGCAGAAAAAATGCTTCCCCGCCATTTTTGACAATTTCATCTGCCGTTTCCTGCCCGGCGGCATCATTTACATCAGTTACCACAATTTTGGCTCCTTCTTTTGCAAACAAAAGTGCTGTCTCGCGGCCAATTCCGCCACTACCACCAGTGATAAGGGCAACTTTATTTTCTAAACGCATCGGGTTTGTTTATTAACGGTTAATATGATTTATAGTAATTTGAGTTCGGTATTAGTTAAATTGACAAAGTGGAAATCGTCGGATAAAACCGCAAATTGGCGCTCATTTAATAGCATCCTACATTCGCACAAACAGGTGGCCCCGCTGGGGCCAAACATCCGATGATCAATCTTGCATTCTAGATACAGGGAGCCGCTCTGCGGCTAGCATTTTGCTCCGGAGGAGCATCCTAACCTTCATCTACAAAATCAAACAAATATTTTTCGTCAAATTCAATCTCGAATTTCTTTAAAAAATCAATGTATTCTTGTTGAAATTTCCTCTTCCGGTGATGCTCTTCCTGATTCAAAATGTATTTGACAACCGAGTCAATGTGCAAATGGGAATATGAGAACACACCGAATCCTTTCTGCCATTCAAATTTATACTTTGTCCATTGTTTTGCATTAATGAATTCGTTGCTTTCAACCTTAATTTCTTTAATGAATTCTGAAATTGAGTACGCAGGTTTAAACCCAACAAAAATGTGTACATGATCTGGCAGACAATGGACTGCCAGCATCTTCGCTTTTCGGTTTTGAACAAGGCCAGTGATGTATTTGTGCAATTCTTCTTTATGTTCCTTTGGAATTAGAGATTGTCTGTTTTTAACCGAAAAAACAAATTGCAGGTAAATTTTCGAATAAGTGTCTGCCATATTTTTTGATGATTAGTGTGTGACATTGAAATTATATAACAAGGAACCTTATCCGGCGTCTGTTGCAACATCTGCATTGCAATAAACAGGCGGCCCCGCCAGGGCCCAATACGAATAAATCAATTCCCCAATTCTACAAACAGGGAGCCGCTCTGCGGCTTGCATTTTGCTCCGGAGGAGCAACCTGTTTGTAGAAAAACGGTATGGTTTATGGATTTTTTGGCCCCGGCGGGGCCGCCTGTTTGTAAAACATCTCCCCGTTCTCCCATTCATATCTGTTCAAAATACCGCCTTCTTTCCCAATCCGTCACCGTAGTGTCGTAGGCTCTTTGTTCGGTTTTGAAAAAATGGGTATAATGGGCTACTACTTCGCTGCCGAATGTGTTTTTTGCAAATTCGCTATGCTCGAACAAAGCCGTCGCCTCGGCTAATGTATAGGGTACTCTCGGCAAATGCGCGGCGGCGTAAATGTCCCCGATGAAACATTCCGGCGGTTCAATTTTATTCTTAATTCCATCCAAACCCGAGCCCAGGGAAGCAGCAAAGGCCAGGTATGGATTACAATCCGCACCCGGAATCCTGCATTCAATGCGTAGGCTTGCCCCACTTCCCACCACCCGAAAACCCGCCGTACGATTATCATAGCTCCACGCAAGCCGCGTTGGCGCCCAGGAACCATCCACGAAACGCTTATATGAATTCACCGTCGGGGCGTAAAAAGGCATGACGTCAGGCACATGCTTGATCCAGCCACCCAAAAACCAACGAAACAGATCCGACCCTTTCACCGGGCCAAACTGCTGATCGCCTGCAAAAGCATTCTCTCCGTCCTTCCACAAACTCATATGAATGTGACTGCTGGAACCGGCCTGGTCGGTCGCGAACTTCGCCATGAATGTCACCGACAATCCCATCGCGTCAGCCACTTCCTTCATACATTGCTTGTAAACAATGTGGTTATCGGCCATAGGAAGCACTTCCGAATATTTTACATTCAATTCGTGCTGCCCCAACCCCCATTCTCCCTTGGAAGTTTCAACCGGTATACCCGAATTTTTCAGGTGTCTGCGGACTGCCGAAGTATACTTTTCATTCCGCGTTCCCTGCATAATATGGTAGTCTTCCAGGTAATATCCGGCAGGTGTCAAATTCTGGTAGCCCTGCTGAAATGCTTGCTTGTAGCTGTTTTCCAACAAGTAGTACTCCAATTCAGAAGCCGCAAAACATTGCATTCCGTCTGTTTCCAGGGCTGCAAGCTGTTTTTTGAGGATTGACCTTGGCGCAATGGATTCCAATGCATGCGATTTCTCATTATGCAGATCGCAAATGACGAGCGCTGTTTTTTCCAGCCAGTCGGCAATGCGTAATGTATTTAAATCGGGTACCAGATGAAAATCCCCGTAGCCCAGCTCCCAGTTGGCATACTCATAACCTGGTACCGGCTCCATGGCCATGTCCGTAGTCAGCAAATAATTGCATCCGTGCGTCCCGGATTTAAGTACCGATTCCAAAAAATAATCAGCGTCCACCCGCTTTCCCATGAGCCGCCCATAGTGGTCTGTGAAAGCGACAACAATGGTTTCGATCAAGCCCTCTCCAATTTTGGATTGAAGTTCTTCTTGGGTAAGGAATCCTTTTTTACTCATCAGAAAGGGTTAGTTTACAAGATTTATGTTAGCGCAATTTGTCTATTTTGGTATTCATCGGGAATTTCAGCAACACCTTTTTGCCAGATGCTTTTTCCAAAACCGGTGTCAGGATTTTCCTTGCATTCTCCTTTGTTTGATCTAATATTCCCATGTCCAGGGCTGATTTCTGGATCTGTTTTTCAGCCTGTTTGTATGCTTCCTGAACCAGTTTTCCTTCTTCATTGAAAGCGTATTCGGTGTTATAAACCTTTGATTTACTGTGATCTATTTTAAAAACACAAAGCTCAGGATCAGGCATGTGCACCACCAATGTTTCGTCGTCCGAGCTGATGTCCGCGATCACTATTTTGGTTAAATCCACACATCCTATCGCTTCTCCCTGTACAATAAGTACTGCCTTGGCATTGGGAAGCCACATTTTCACGATCTCTTCCTCTACCACATCCTTGAAATTGTACTTAACCAGTTCCAGCTTACCCATCGCGCTGATCTCCTGCAATACTACAGTGTGCATTGTTTCGGTTTTGTCTTCCCCGCTAAGCCAGTCAGGCATCAGGTTGCCGGAACGCAAATTAGTCCACAATGACTGGATACCTGCCAATAAAAAAATCAGAACCAGTAACTTTACCAACCACGAAATCAACCGCATATTATTTTTCAATTAAAGCAACTTCCTCCTCCACTTCCCGCGCCATACGTTGGGCAATGATACTAGCTGCAATGAGCTGCAATGCGTGGTAAAGCATAATAGGCAATAACATAATGCCTGCCTGAGCTCCTGAAAACAGCACTTTTGACATAACGGCACCTTGTACCAGTGATTTTTTAGAGCCACAAAATACAGCAGTTATCCGATCTTCCCGGGTAAATTCTAACAGACCGCCGATGAATGTCAGTAAAAAGTAAATCGCGAAAAACATCGCCAACATTCCCATCCCTAAAAATACAATTTCTTTTATTCCCAAAGAACTAAACAAATGCTCGCCAAAGGATTCACAGAACGAGGTATAGACGATCAGCAAAATGGAAGACTGATCAAAATAACGGATGTACTTTTTATGCTTTTCCGCGAAATGTCCCCACCGACTGTTCAGCACAATACCGGCAAATACCGGAAGTAATACTTGCAACGCCAACTTTCCGACTACCGAAAGCAGATCAAAATGCCCAGGACCGGCTTCCATTACCAATCCCATCCAAAATGGCGTAATAAAAACCCCGATCAGACTGGAAATGCTCGCATTGAAAATAGCTGCGGGAATGTTACCTTTTGCAATGGAAACCATCACGACGGAAGACGAAACTGTGGAAGGAAGCGAAGTCAGAAAAAAGATCGCAAGCCACATTGTTTGACTTTCGTCTGAGACAAACAATGGCCTGAAAGCCAAAGCGATCAACGGAAATAACAGGAATGTCGACAAATGTACCATCAAGTGCAGTTTCCAGTTGCCCAAGCCTGCACGTAGTTTTTCAGGACTGAGCCTTAATCCGTAAAAAAAGAATATGACCGAGACCGTATAAGTCGAAATCGTAGATAATGGAACAGGGCTTTCTTTCATGCCGGGATAAGGCCATAGCCACGCCAAAACGATCATTCCGATCAATGCCAGCATGAAACCGTCCAATCCCGCTTTTTTCGCCGTTTCAAAAATTTTAGTCATCTTTCCCGCATTTAATCATCCTCTTCCCATTGCCAGCTTCATTCTGCATATTAATACTTTACTTTGTAACCCTGACAAAATCGAGCAAATAACCTCTCAAAACCCGTCACATGATCTCCTTTTCGACAAGACAATGGTTGTTAACAGCATTACTAATCCTAAATATTATACCAACAGTGCAAGCACAATGGAAGTTGGTCTGGTCCGACGAATTTGACAAAGATGGTGCTATTGACCCTGCCGTTTGGCGGCCGGAACAAGGTTTTGTCCGAAACCATGAAGCGCAATGGTTCCAGGGCGAGAATGCCTATTGCAAAGGTGGCCTCCTGATTATTGAAGCAAAAAAAGAGAAGAAGAAAAACCCGAATTACGTCGCTGGGAGCAGTAATTGGAAGGAAAACAGAGAATATGCCGAGTACACTTCGGCCAGTATTATTACCCGTGGCAAGAAAAGCTGGCAGTACGGCCGCTTCGAAATGAAGGCCCGCATCGACACGCGGTCGGGTTTGTGGCCTGCATTCTGGACATTAGGCAACAAGGGTGAATGGCCCGACAATGGCGAAATCGACATCATGGAATTTTACCGTAATATGCTTCTTGCCAATTTGGCCTGGGGTTCCGCGGAGCAATATAAGCCTATCTGGAATTCGGTTAAAAAGCCGCTCAGCTCATTCAATGACCCTGAATGGTCCAATAAATTTCACGTCTGGCGAATGGATTGGGATGAAAACTCGATCGGTCTTTATGTCGATGACGTACTTCTTACTTCGCAGGATTTGTCAAAAACCATTAATGTCCGGGACAAGAGCATTCATCCGTTCCGTCATCCACATTATATTTTGCTGGGCATGGCCGTTGCAGGGGACAATGGCGGAGATCCATCCAAAACAACCTTTCCGGCAAAATTTGAAGTTGACTACGTGAGAGTTTATCAGAAACAGTAAAGGCTACCGGCCGATCAGGTCGGGCTTCCTGGATCGTAAATTCTTTCTGATATGCTTAGGGCTTTTCTTCCGTCTGCCCCACCAGATGACAAAACCCGTAACGGGTAAAGTAGCGCAGATCAGGCTGGCAAAGAACATCAGGATCTTTCCCGGAAGGCCCAGAATGGCACCGGTGTGAATATCGTAGTTCATCCGACGCAGTGTTTGTGCAAAATTGGCTTCGCTATACTTGCCGGTATAAGGCCCTTTTGCATCGATTTTTTTCAATGTATGCTGGTCAAAATAGGTATAGTCAACTTTGTAGTAAGTTCCTTCCCTGAAATTGACATAGGAGTAAATCGACTCGGATTTGAGCTGCGGGAATGAAATGTTGAGCCCTAAATGCTTCGGATATTCCCTTTGCAAAATATACCATGCCCGGTCGACAGCTTGCATAGGTTTTGAAACCGTGGAAACAACGGTCGTGTCTGACTTCGGATTGTAATAAACATCCGAACCTTCGCCGCCAGTAGCTGTATACAGCCCCTGAGAAAACCATTGAAAGCCCCAAACAAGACCTGTTACGGCCAATACCACACCAATTGACATGATGTAAAAACCAAATACATTATGCAGATCATAGTTTTTACGACGCCATGCTGCATTCCACTTGATCGAAAATCTTTGTTTCGCGGCGGATTTGTTCTTCGGCCACCACAATACCAGTCCGCTGATCATCATAACCAGAAAAATCAATGTGGCTGATGCTACTACGGGTTGTCCGATGGTTTCCGGAAGCCAGAGATAATAATGTCCGTGGAGTATAAAATGGAAGAAATCTCCGTCTTCATCCCAAACCTTCACTACTTTTCCGGTGTACTGATTAATGTAGACAACGTAGTAGTATTCGGGATCGGCATTATAAAAACCAACCTGCGCATTCCGGTTGGCAAGATCGTAAAGTACGCCGTTCGCTTTTTTTCCGGGGATCGCTTTTTCGGCATTAGCAGCCAGCACCGAAGGAGGCAACATTTTACCGGTGACAGGCCCGTCCACAAACATGTAAGGCTGTGTAAAACTCTTGATTTCCTGTTCAAATGCCAGAATGCAGCCCGTCAGGGAAATAACGATCACAATAACTCCCGAAGCCAGACCCAGGTAAAGATGCAGTTTACCAATCAGTTTTTTCATCCCTTATTACTTCAATTGCTTATTTAGACTCAATTAAAATACTAAGGTAATACGAAGATCACTAACTGCCAAAAGAAAAGCCTGCGCGGGGCAGGCTTTTATAATCAGAAGTCGTAGCGGTAAATGCCTTCCACCTTTGTTGTCGGCGGCATGTGGGTGAGGGTTTTTACCAGCCCATCGTGCAAGCTAAACACCCAACCGTGCAAATGCAGCTCCTGCCCCTGGTTCCACGCGCCTTGTACAATGCTCGTTTGAGCGAGGTTTTGCACCTGTTGGATCACGTTCAGTTCCACTAGTCGGTCGAAGCGTATTTTCTCGTCCTCAATGGCGTCCAGTTCGGAAGCGTATTTGTCGTAAACATCCTTGATATTATGCAGCCAGCGATTGATGAGACCCAGATCCTTATGCATCATCGAGGCTTTTACACCCCCGCATTGGTAATGTCCTACCACGAGTATGTGTCTCACTTTCAATACCTCCACTGCATATTGTAGCACACTGAGCATGTTCATATCGGTATGTACGACCAGGTTAGCGACGTTCCGATGTACAAACATTTCACCCGGCTGCGAGCCCGTCAGATCCTCAGCCGGCACGCGGCTATCGGAGCATCCGATCCAAAGGAAATCGGGTTTCTGGTCTTTCGACAGATTGTCAAAATACGTTTCGTCAACTTCGAGCTGCCGGGCTGCCCACGATTTATTAGCGGTTAATAGGCGGTTAATGAGTTCCATTTTGTAAATGATGGTTGAAGTACCAAAATAATGCAATCTATCACATATTCATTGAAACCGCGGCAATCTTTAAGTAGAAAAAATCCCTAATTTTGCACTCTTAAAATCAGGAATCGGTTTAGAATATAGTGCTATTTACATTACCAGCTAACAGCCATGCGCTGAAAGCTAACAGCCCATATGAAATATAACGAATATAAAAACCTGAGTTATCCGAAAATCGGAGACGAGGTGCTGCAATTCTGGAAAGACCAAAAGATCTTCGAAGCGTCCGTCGAAACCCGTGAGGGGGCTCCTACTTTTACATTTTTTGAAGGCCCTCCTTCCGCTAATGGAACACCGGGGATTCACCACGTGATGGCGCGTGCTATTAAAGATATTTTTTGCCGCTACAAAACGTTGCAAGGGTTTCAGGTGAAACGCAAAGGTGGCTGGGATACGCACGGTCTCCCGGTCGAATTGCAGGTTGAAAAGGAGCTTGGTATCACAAAAGACGACATCGGGAAGACCATTTCCGTTGAAGAATATAATGAAAGGTGCCGCCAGACGGTCATGAAATTCACGGACCAATGGAATGACCTGACCGAAAAAATGGGGTATTGGGTGGATCTTGAAAATCCATACATTACCTACAAAAGCGAGTACATTGAAAGTCTTTGGAACCTGCTCAAAAAGCTGTATGACAAAGATTTGCTCTATAAAGGCTACACGATCCAGCCTTATTCTCCCGCTGCGGGAACCGGCCTTTCGTCTCATGAGCTGAACATGCCGGGAACGTATAAGGATGTAAAGGACACGACAATAGTAGCGATGTTCAAGGTGAAAGACGCGGAGACTTGGCAAATTTTTGAAGACTTACCAAGTCTTGATATCCGCATTCTCGCCTGGACCACAACTCCCTGGACATTGCCTGCAAACTCGGCGCTGACTGTGGGTGCGAACATAAGTTATGTACTGGTAAAAACGTTTAATCCTTACACTTACGAGCCGGTAGCTGTTGTTCTGGCGAAGGACCTTATAGGCAAATATTTTTCAGAAAAAGGTCAGGATGGTGATTTTGACGGCTTTGCGGCCAGTGATAAAAAACTATTGCCCTGGTCAATCCTGAGCGAATTCAAAGGCAAGGATCTGGAAGGCATTGAATATGAACAGCTCATGCCTTATGTTCAGCCTGAGGCACCTGCGTTCCGCGTGATCATCGGCGATTTTGTTACTACCGAAGACGGTACTGGCGTAGTACATACTTCCCCTACTTTTGGTGCGGACGATTTCCGGGTGGCGCAAGCCAATGGAATCCCCGCGATCATGGTAAAAGATGAAACGGGGAAAGAAGTTCCTATTGTTGATCGCAGAGGCCGTTTTGTTAAAGAAATTACCGACTATGCCGGCCGTTTTGTGAAGCCTGAATACTATTCGGACGAGGAGCAAAATGACCCCGAATTCCGCGCGACCGATGTTTTGATCGCTATCAAACTGAAAGAAGAGGGTAAAGCATTTAAAGTAGAAAAATACGAACACCCTTACCCACATTGCTGGCGTACCGACAAACCGGTTCTTTATTATCCGATGGATAGCTGGTTTATCAAAACCACGGCTATGAAAGACAGGCTGGTGGAATTGAACAAAACGATCAACTGGAAACCGGAAAGCACGGGAACCGGACGTTTTGGAAACTGGCTGGAAAATCTGGTGGATTGGAACCTGTCGCGCTCACGTTACTGGGGTACGCCGCTGCCGATCTGGCGCAACGATTATGGTGATGAAATTTGCGTGGGGTCAATCGAAGAATTGAAAGATCTTTTGGAAGAGGCGATCATTTCGGGACATTTAACGAGGGATCAGGCTAGACTTAACTCCGATTACCTGCTAAAACTGGAACACGGAGATTACGATCTGCACCGTCCTTATGTGGATAACATTGTGCTGGTTTCGAAAAAAGGCCATGTGATGCACCGTGAGCCGGACCTGATAGACGTTTGGTTTGACTCAGGAGCAATGCCGTATGCTCAATGGCACTACCCATTTGAAAATCAGGAAATATTTGATCAAAGCTACCCTGCCGATTTTATTTCAGAAGGCGTAGATCAGACACGCGGCTGGTTCTTCACACTGCATGCGATTGCGGGAATGTTGTTTGATTCGGTTGCATTTAAAAATGTAGTGTCAACCGGTTTGGTTTTGGACAAAAATGGAAACAAAATGTCCAAACGCCTTGGCAATGCAGTCGATCCTTTCTCGACACTTGCGCAATACGGCCCCGACGCTACAAGGTGGTACATGATCACCAATGCTGAGCCTTGGGACAACCTGAAATTCAACATTGAAGGAATCGGTGAAGTGCAGCGGAAGTTCTTCGGAACATTGGTTAATACTTACAATTTCTTTGCATTGTATGCCAATCTGGACGGCTATGAGTTCCATGAGGCCAATTCAGTCCCGGTCGAAAAACGTACTGAGCTGGATCGTTGGATTTTGTCAAAACTGAATACATTGATCAAGGAAGTCGGTGAGCAGTTTGATGATTACAATCCTACCAAGGCCGGTCGTCTTGTCCAGGATTTTGTGACCGATCAGCTTTCCAACTGGTATATCCGTTTGAACCGCCGCCGCTTCTGGAATCCTTCGCAGGATCAGGGTACCGGATTGACGGAAGACAAACAGGCTGCATACGAAACTTTGCAACATTGCCTTGTTACAGTAGCGCAACTGATGTCGCCAATCGCTCCTTTCTTCGGTGAATGGTTATATAAAAACCTCACTGATATCGACCGTGAGGCTTCGGTTAGAAACAACACTGCTTTCAAATACGATTCGGTACACCTTACTTACTGGCCGAAAATCGAAGGCGGCGTAGTAGACGCAGACCTGGAAGAGTCAATGGAACTGGCGCAGACGATCAGCTCACTTGTTCATTCGATCCGCAAAGGTCACAAGATCAAGGTGCGTCAGCCGCTATCCAAGATCCTGATCCCGGTTTTAAGTGATCATACCAAACGCCAGATCGAGCAGGTAACTTCCATCATTTTGACAGAGGTAAATGTGAAAGCGGTGGAGTTTGTTCATGATGACAGCGGTATTCTCAAAAAGAAAATCAAGCCTAACTTCAAGACGTTGGGTCCGAAGTTCGGGCCAAAAATGAAGGAAGTAGCGGCAGCAATTTCGGCCATGACTGAGGCCGAGATCAAAGAAATAGAGCAAAAAGGCAACATTATCCTGAATGGTGTACTAGATATCTCCGTCAGCGATGTGGAGATCATTGCCGAAGACGTACCAGGATGGTTGGTAGCAAGCGAAGGAGGTTTGACCGTCGCACTGGATACTACCATTACAAACGATCTCAGGCTGGAAGGCATCGCCCGTGACTTCGTGAACCGCGTTCAAAACCTTCGTAAAGACAGCGGTTTTGACGTTACGGACAAGATTAAGATCACATTACAAAACAATGACGGCCTGCTCGCCAATGCTATTACCGCCAACAAAGACTATATCTGCCAGGAGGTACAGGCACTGGATCTGAGCCTGGTAAGCGACCTAAACGGTGAGGCTACGGAGATTGAAATGGATGAGTTTTTATTGAAGGTTAAGATTGAGGTGGTTTAATGGGGCAGTACGAGGCGTATCCCACCCAAAGCAACGACGACAACACCCGCTTTCAGTTCCAAAGTATAGGAAAGCGGGGTGTTTTCGTTAAAGTATTATATTTTACGCCTTTAACAGCCGAGATTTACAATTTATCATTGGTAGACTATGATAAAATCACGGGTAGTTATAGCGATTTAACTGTAACAGACAACGGTGACATGGCGGAAGTCCTGGTTACTGTAATATCTGCTATTCATAAGTTTCTTGATTCAACCCCTGGCAATAAAGTCTATTTCGAAGGGAGCACACGGGCTAGAACCCGATTGTATCAAATTTCTATATCAAAAGTTTATGATCCGGTGGAATCTGATTTGCTTATTAGTGGCCTTCGAGATGATCAATGGTTTCCGTTTGAGCCTAATATCAATTTTGAAGGTTTTTTAATAGAGAAAAAGGCTTAACTTTATATAAACAGTCTTCGCAAAAATGAAAGTTTTAGATAAGAAGTCAGGGAAAACCGACAACATCACTTACGACCCAAAGCTAGATAACCTTCCAGTACCTAAAATTGTATTAGAAAAAACAGAAAGGGCTCGCAAGTTTCTTGAAAAGCATCCCATTCCTGAACAGATGCTGAGGAAATAAAAACCTTATGCAATTACAAGACTCCACAGCAATAATAACAGGCGGTGCTTCCGGATTAGGGGAAGCTACCGCCCGTTTGTTTTTAGGACAAGGTGCAAATGTTGTTGTACTCGATTTGAATGAAGTTGCCGGGGAAAAGCTGGAACGCGAATTTCCGGTTCGGCTGAAATTCGTTAAAACAGATGTTTCAAGTGAGCCGGATGTTCAGCGCGCTGTCGATGAAGCCATTCTGACTTTTCAGTCCATTCAAATTGTTATCAACTGCGCCGGCATTGCACCAGCCAGAAAAATCGTGGGCAAAACCGACGGTATTTACGGCCCACATTCTCTCGAAGATTTTGAAAAAACAATCCGTGTTAATCTGGTTGGAACATTCAACGTAATGCGGCTGGCCGCATTTGCCATGGAAAAAAATATGCCGAATGATGAAGGTGAGCGCGGTGTAATCATCAACACAGCCTCAGTAGCGGCTTACGACGGACAAATGGGACAAGTCGCCTACGCTGCTAGCAAAGGCGGTATCGTGAGCATGACATTACCCGTCGCCCGCGACCTGGCCAAATCAGGTATCCGCGTCATGGCGATTGCTCCGGGGTTATTTGAAACTCCATTGATGCTAGGGCTTCCCGAAGAAGCGCGTTTGTCGCTCGGTCAGCAGGTACCTTTTCCTTCCCGGCTCGGACGCCCCTCTGAATATGCTTTGCTTGCAAAATCCATTGTCGAGAATCCAATGCTGAATGGCGAAGTGATCCGCCTGGACGGTGCGATCAGAATGGCTCCCAGGTAGCTCACTATGAGTTATTTGTATTATCTTTATGGCAATGGAAATATTTCGAAACATATCTAAAAAGCAGTCAATAGTGCATTGGCTGTTTATGGCGATACTGTCGTCAGGAATATTTCTTTCTCAGGAAGTCAGTTATGATGACCGGAAAGCGGATGCAGCCCCTATCGCTGAAAAGCATGCTGATCATGCTTCCCGCGACCGCTCTGTCTATAATTTTTGTGCGCTACCTGCTCGCAATGTTCAATTCAAAGCCCATACCAGGAATGTTCAATTTGCCTGCATTTCGGCTATCTCAAAGAGGCACGACGATCTTGTAGTTCAAAATACCCTTTCATTTTCGGTTAAACTGGTTACGATAAGAACCGGTATGATCCAGCACCTTCTGTACAGAACATTCACCACCGAGGAGCCACTCATCTTCCATTCCTGATTTAATTTAGTCAGGCTCACCCACTTTGCTGTTCAATCACGACGGAGCATAATTCTATGCATTCAATCCGCCCTATTCTTCAATCCCAAATGGAAGATGAAATTCAATATTGTATTAAAAAATATCCGGAAATGGCTCTGGCGTCTGGCTGTTTCCTATATGCTGGGCTTTGCCAGCGCCATTGATCAGGATGTCAAATCGATCGATGATTCTTGTTTTAAAATCGAACAAACGATCCCAGACAAGAAAGGTTAAGTTTGAATGAAAATTCAAACCATTCTGATTCCCAAATCATTATATATTTTAAACTCATCGTTGTCCGCCGGCTGATCAGTGATAATCACAGACAACTGGTCAGTCGGGCAGACATAGTAAGCCTCCGCCGTTCCAAGCTTCTCCGTGGTAGCAAGCGCAATCACTTCCTTCGACGCTCCGATCATTGCCCGTTTTACCTCACTTTCCTCATAATGTGGGCCGGTGACGCCCAACTCAGTATGAATGCTGCAGATCCCCAACAGGCAAATATCCGCCCTGAATTTCTTGAAAAACTGAACCGTATCGCTTCCAATCGTCACAAAGGAGTTTTTCAATAATCTACCTCCCGCAAATAGCACTTCTACATGCTCATGTTCTTCGAGCAATGAGGCGATGGGGAAACTATTCGTAATGACGGTCAGCCGGAGATCTTTCGGCAACATTTGCGCAATGAGCATGGCAGAAGTACCACCGTCAAACAAAACGACCTGATCGTCTTTCAGAAAGCCAAGCGCCTTTTTTGCAATAATTTGCTTTTGGTCATTATCATACAGCATCCGGTCACGAAAATGGTGCGGTCCGGGCGAATGCGGAACAGCCCCACCTCTGACTGATTTTAACAGTCCCTGATCTGCCAGCTCCTTAATATCCCTCCGAATCGTGTCCTCAGACACATTCAACAAGGTACTCAGGCCCGCCAGATACACCTTTTGATCTATTCCTAATTGTTTAAGTATGATCTGGAAGCGTTCCTCTTTTAACATAATGCGCTTTTTGTTTTCTGCAAAGTTATTAAATCGCCAACCAAAATATTGCATTTAATTGCAAATATTAGCTATATTTGTTGCAAATAACTGCAAATTAAAGCATCATTCAAAATGACCCGAAAATCAATAGCTATCGACATGGATAATGTGATTGTCGATATCGAAACCAACTGGATCGCATGGTATCATAATGAATTTGGGATACAAGTGACCAAAGAAGCAATGCACGGTATCCCCGAAGACCAGGCTTTCCCGGATCCGTTGGCAGCCAGGAGTTTGATATACAAGCCCGGCTTTTTTCGTAACGCTCCGCTGATTCCCGGCGCCCAGGAAGCATTGCTGAAGTTACAGGAGAACTTTGATGTATTTATCGTTTCGGCAGCAATGGAATTTCCAAACTCACTGTCTGAAAAATACGACTGGCTTGCCGAACATTTTCCATTCATTCACTGGAAAAATATCGTTTTCTGCGGCGATAAAAGAGTCATCAACACAGACTACCTGATTGATGATCACCTTAAAAACCTGGATTTCTGTCAGGGAACACCCATCCTCTTCACTGCCGGCCACAATCGGGGAATCGACAAATACCGCCGTGTGAATAACTGGGATGAAGCACTGGAATTGTTAGCTGCAGAGTAAGCATTGCTAAAACTAAGGCTTACTTGGACGGAAAAACAATATTGTTTTGCTAACTTTAAGATACTTTGGTAGTTAATTTTATCCTTGTAAAACTATGGTTTCATTAAATATTTCTATTAATCAGCTGGTAGATGTTATCAGGGGGTTGGACGAAATCGAGAAAATACAAGTCAAACGTGCTCTTGAAAATGAATTCTTCGTTTCCGATGAAACCAGGGAAGAGTTACTTAGTAGAAAGCAAGCTTTCCAGGATGGAAAAATAACATCACGCTCTTGGGAGGAAATAAAAAGTGAACATGGGTCTTTATAATGTTCGCCTTTTAAAACCTGCTGAAATAGAGTTTTCTGAAGCCTTCGATTGGTATGATGAAAAACAAAAGGGATTAGGTAACCGATTTCTGAAAGAGGTATCAAAATACCTTGATTCAATTGCTGACAATCCACTCAAATTCGCAGCAAAATATGACAATGAGCTGCATTTCGCCCCTCTAAAAATCTTTCCCTTCGTCATCGCGTACTGGGTTGACAGCGACACTGTATTTGTCGTATCCATCTTTCACACCAGTCGAAATCCGAAAAAGTTCTTGACTTAGCATCAAGAACTTTCCTTCACCCGCTCTTTCAATTGCAGCAATTCGTCGCGTAGTCGGGCGGCTTCCAGGAAGTCGAGGTCCCTGGCTGCGGACTCCATTTTGCGCTGCGTTTCGGCAATGAGTTTTTGCAGATCGGTTTTACCCATGTACTGCACCACCGGATCAGCTGCAATGCGGACTTCACTAGGCTCGACGTACACTTTGCGTACTTTCGAGTCGGCCACGGAAGTTTGCTCCATAATGGCTTCCTTGGATTTCAGAATCGTCCTAGGCGTAATTCCATTCTCAATATTATACTCAATCTGAATGCTCCGGCGACGGTTGGTTTCGTCAATAGCCAGCTGCATAGAACCGGTCATCACATCGGCGTACATAATTACCTTTCCGCGATCATTACGCGCTGCGCGGCCAATCGTCTGGATCATGGAGCGGGTATCCCGCAAGAACCCTTCCTTGTCGGCATCCATAATCGCTACCAGCGAAACTTCGGGTAAATCGAGACCTTCGCGTAGCAAGTTTACACCCACCAGAACGTCAAAAACACCCAGCCGGAGCTCTCGCAGGATCTCCACGCGGTCCAGCGTCTTCACTTCGGAATGGATGTACCGGCATTTGATACCGACCCGGTCAAGGTACTTGCTCAGCTCCTCTGCCATTCTTTTGGTCAAAGTGGTGATGAGCACCCTGTCCCCCATTGCAATTCTCTTGTTGATTTCTTCCAAAAGATCATCAATCTGGTTCAGGCTTGGCCGTACTTCGATTTCCGGATCGAGCAGTCCGGTAGGCCGGATGATCTGCTCTACAACTACCCCTTCTGATTTACGCAGTTCATAGTCCGCAGGCGTAGCGCTCACAAAAATCGTTTGAGGTGTCATATCCTCAAATTCCTGAAATGTCAGCGGGCGGTTATCCAATGCGGAAGGTAGCCGGAAACCATATTCTACCAATGCTTCTTTTCTGGAACGGTCGCCTCCCCACATCGCGCGGATCTGAGGCATGGTTACGTGGCTTTCGTCCACTACCATTAAGAAATCCTCAGGAAAATAATCCAGCAGGCAGAATGGTCGTTGTCCCGGATTCCGGCGATCAAAGTATCGTGAGTAGTTTTCGATACCGGAGCAGTAACCCAGTTCCCGCATCATTTCCATATCAAATTCGGTACGCTCCTTCACCCGCTCTGCCTCTGCCAGCCTTCCCTCCTTTGTAAAATATTTGATCTGCATCGCCAGATCGTCCTGTATCTCTTTGATCGACTGCATTAAAACGTCCCTTCCCGTCACGAACAAGTTCGCCGGGAAGATCGCAATGGCGCGCTCGCTCGAAATTTTCTTACCACTTTCAGGTTCAATGCGTTGAATTTCTTCAATTTCGTCGCCGAAGAAAATGATCCGGTACGCGAAATCGGCGTATCCAGGAAATATATCAACCGTATCGCCTTTTACACGGAAATTACCCCTGTTAAATTCCAGCTCGGTACGGCTGTAAAGAATTTCCACTAGTCGGAACAAGAACTGATTACGACTCACAATGTCCCCCAGCTTGGCACTGACGATACTTTTCTTATACTCATTGGGGTTACCAGCACCATAAATGCACGACACTGACGCCACCACAACCACATCCCGGCGGCCACTCATCAGCGACGAAACAGTATGCAGCCGCAGCTTCTCTATTTCCTGGTTAATCATCAGGTCTTTTTCAATGTAAGTATTGGTGCTGGAAATGAATGCTTCCGGCTGGTAGTAGTCGTAGTAGCTGATAAAGTACTCGACGGCATTGTTAGGAAAAAACTGCTTGAATTCGCCGTAGAGCTGAGCGGCCAGCGTTTTATTATGGCTCAGTACCAGTGTTGGCTTATTTACTTTGGACACAACATTGGCCACCGTAAATGTTTTTCCTGAACCTGTAACACCGAGCAAGGTCTGAGCTGGTTCGCCAGCCTCTATTCCCTGTACAAGTTGCTCGATCGCGTCGGGCTGATCGCCCGTAGGTTGGTAATTAGAAGTCAGTTCAAAATCCATAACAAGTAGTAAAGCAGTACCGTTTGTAACGCATTTCAAAGATATATTAGTTTCTTTGAAATGCGTCCGGTGTAACTTTATGCTTGTTCCTGCAAAACGGCTTTCGCGTTTTCAGCAGCTTTGTTTTCTTTCCAATGCTGCCAGTCAATACCCAGCAGCTTAGTCATACTCTTATCCACGAACGTGTGCCGAACCAGGTTCATTCCGCCACGCACGGCCGTGAAAATAGAGTTATTGGCACGTAAAGCCAGACTGAAACCGCCATCTACATAGCGGATATAGTGCCACCAAAGTGACGGGATAAAAATCGTTTCTCCGTGATGCAGGATCGTTTCATGTCCCACGGCACCTTTCAAGGCTGGAAATCTCTCGTAGTCAGGATCAAGGGGATCTACCTTGCTCATTACAGTGAACGGGTGATGGTACAGGCGTCTGCTCTCTTCCGGCGAGAACAATATTACCTGCTTTCTGGTCTGAAATTGGGTCAGGAATACATTGGAGCAATCCATATCGTAATGGAGATTGGTAATGGAACCCTGCCCCCCGAAAAATACAAATTTGTATGATTTCAAAAATCCGTCCATAATGGTTGGAAAACGGATATCGTCTGCCAGCTCTGGGATCTTTTTGAAAATATCAAACAAGAAAATACGAAGGTCTGTGGGCCCTTTTTCAATGAGCGACAAATAGTCCCCGAACTTCATTGTTTTGGCTATCTGAAAATATTTATCCGCGTCGTGGATATGATTATCAACCAAAGGAACATCAAGGCTGCCGTGATTTTCTCTCAGCCATTCAAAAGTCCACTTTTGTGCCGCAGGCCAGTCTTTTGCCAAATCCGTAAAAACAACTGGACGGCTTGGCTTTAAATAATTCTCAATAAATTCTTCGCGGGTAAGTCCGCTACGCTTCTCTATGGGCACTAATTTCATAATAGAAACTGAGTAGTAAGGTAATCGACTATGTTATTAATACTGTTAAATAATAGATTAACAGCGACAATCATGAAACAATTCAGACCGTCATAAATGCTATCAAATGTATTAAAGAGATTTCAAAAATATAAATTTAAGAACACATAATAAAAATTTATCTTTAAAATATATAGATCAAGTAGATTAACAAATATCCCCGAATTGAATTGAAAAACGAAGTTCAGGAATAAGCTTTTCGCAAGCAATCTGTTATCTTCAAGCCAGGTCACAATAGCATATGGACTGTCCGTCATGAAATATTTCACTATTTCTCCATCTCCTGCGCTAGCCCGGTACGTCCGGTCCTTTTGGGTTCTTGAACATGAAGTATCCGTGGGGCAACCGTACATTCACCGTACTATGGCCGACGGTTGCGCGGAACTGATCTTTCATTACAAAGGCCGGTTCGATGAACTTTTGGCCAATGATAAAACCGAGTTATCGTTCAATTCAGGAGTTCACGGGCAATCGCAATCTTTCCGCCGGTTCCTTATCCGCGAAGACTTCGGGATTTTCGGGGTGTACCTTTATCCTTTCGCTGTACCAGTGCTTTTTGGCATTCCATCGACTGAAATCAGTAATGAAATGCCGGATATTGTGACGTTTCTTGGAAACACAGGAGCCGAACTGGAAGAAAAAATGATGCTGGCCGCAGGTACCTCGGAAAGGGTCAGGGTTATGTCGGAGTTCCTGGAAAATTGCCTTCGTAAAAATCAGCCTTCCGAACCCGCCGTGTTTTCAGTCATTAACCAGATCATCCAAAGCAATGGTATTGCCAGCGTGCCGGAACTTGCGGCAAGCAGTTTTCTTTCTACCAGGCAGTTTGAGAGAAAATTCAAGGCGTTTTCAGGTTTTAGTCCCAAACTTTTCTCGCGTATCATCCGGTTTCAGTCCGCATTGAATGCCTATGGTGATAAAGAAAAATCGCTGACCGAAATCGCTTATGAATGCGGCTACTACGATCAGTCCCATTTTATTCATGATTTCAAAGCATTCTCCGGCGACCATCCCAGGTTCTACTTTTCAGGAAGAACTGAGGGTACCGGCTACCGCGATGTATAATGTCGTGTTTTTCCAATTTTGAGGTATAGGCTGCCGGTACCTTTGCTTAAACTTAAAACAAAAAATTATGAGCAATGTAAAAGTCCCAAACGGCCATCAAACATTAATGCCTTACTTAATGCTGACAGGTGCCGCAAAATTTAAAGAATTCACAATCAATGTATTCGGTGGCGAAATTGTTTCGACACATTTACAGGAGGATGACCCGGCCCTGATCAAACATTCGGAAGTAAAGATCGGCGACAGTACTATTATGTTTTGCGATGCCCGCGCCGAATGGCCTGCGCAACCGGCAAATATGTTTATTTACGTAGCAAATGCCGACGACACTTATGAAAAAGCATTGTCGGAAGGCGCAACCAAAGTAATGGAACCTGCCGACCAGGATTACGGTCGGAGCTGCGGGGTAACCGACCCCTGCGGCAATGTGTGGTGGATAACTTCTGTTCTATGATTAATTACGATAATAAGGTTTTTATTCCGCTTGCTAATTCTGAAAATGGTGAAGTGGATCTGCAAATGCAGTTTTTGTATAAGCAAACGGGTAATATCGTCACTTCAACTTATTCGGGGGGCAGGATAGTCACCGGACATTTGATTGCCCTGGTCGATGATCAGGGCAATCTCGATATGCGTTATCATCAGGTCAATGACAAAGGCGAGATCACAACCGGCGTTTGTTATTCGACTCCTGAGCAACTTCCGAACGGGAAACTTCGTATGCATGAGAAATGGCGATGGACTTCCGGGGATTTGTCGGAAGGAGAATCGCTTTTGGAGGAAAAATAACGTTATATTGTTTTGTTCAAAAACCGGCTCCAATGCGACACATTATCAAAATTGCCCTGTCTGTTTTCATCTTTGCTGGATGGGGCAATACTTTTGCTCAAACTTCAAAGATCGTCTCCGGCAGCACTAAATTCAGTGTAAAATTCATATTGGGTACCTGCGAAGGAAGCTTTGAAGCACCGAGAGGCTCTGCGGTTTTTGACGAAAAAAATCCGTCCGCAGCTTCTTTTGATGTGAAAATTGCCGCGGCTACATTCAAGACCAACAGTAATTCAAGGGACAAAGACCTGAAAAGTGAAAAGTACTTTTACGTCGAAAAGTATCCCGATATTCATTTCAAGTCTTCGAAGGTGGAGAAGAAAGACGGCAAGTTCCAAACCACCGGTACACTCACGATGCGCGACGTATCGAAGACTGTAACATTGCCTTTTGAAGCCAAAAAAAATGCTGACGGTACTTACACCCTTTCCAGTACATTCGATGTAAACCGCCTGGATTACAAAATCGGTGAGAAAGACTGGAAGCTCAAAGACATTGTCACCGTCTCGCTCGCCGCTGTCATTAAATAGACCGATTCCCCATTACCAATCCCGTTTTCATCTCTCATTACTCCGTTCTTTTCAGGATTAATTGATAAAAACTTATCCATTTCTTTGTATTTAGTCTAAATAATAGATTCATTTGTAACTCTATTTAAATTTATTCTAAATAAATGAAGATTCGTTTATTTTCGCTACTATTATTTATAACCACGGCAGCCCTGGCCCAGGAAGAAATGTCGAGAAAGGATTCTGTCAGGATCAATAATCTCAATGAAGTGGTGGTGACTGCTACCCGGACTGAAAAGCTGCTTTCACAAATTCCTGTTCCGGTTACCCAGATCTCTTCTGCTGAAATCAGGAATCGCGGAATGGTACGACTGAATGAGATACTTGCAGAACAAACCGGCCTGACCATTGTCACTGACCATGGGAAAGGCATTCAAATGCAGGGATTTTCACCAGAGTACACGATGATCATGATCGATGGCGAACCGGTAATCGGACGCACATCAGGTACACTTGAACTTTCGCGCATTGCTACTACCAATATTGATAAAATTGAAATTGTAAAAGGCCCTTCTTCCTCTTTATACGGTAGCGAAGCCATGGCTGGTGTGATCAATATCATTACCCAGAAACAGAAAGACGGATTTTCATCTTCATTATCAGCCCGATATGGCACCAATAACAATACGGATCTGTCAGTTGAAAGTGGGTTCAGAAAGAATAAGTTTGACATCGGCGGCTTTGCAAATCGCAACAGCAGCAGTGGTTATGCACTGCGCCCTGAAACCGGTACTAAAACCGTTTCGCCATTTGAAGCTTACACATTTAACCTGAGAAGCGGCTACCAGCTGACTCCTAAGTCGGATCTTCGGGTTTCGGTCCGCTATTTTGACAGTGAACAGGATGACCGATATTTCACCAACGACCGGTTCGCGTCGGGGAAAGGTAAAGAGAGAAACCTAAGCATAGCGCCTTCGTACCGGATCAGGTTTAATGAAAAGTTGAACTCCTCGGCCCGGCTTTACTATTCGTCTTACAAAACGAAGTCGCTCTATAATTACGAAGATAACCATACACTGTTCGATCAGACATTTTTCGATCAGACATTTACACGGGGCGAATTGCAGACGGACTATGCCGTCGTCCCCGGCTTGAAAGTGACGGCGGGCGCTGGTGCTGTACATGAGACCGTGGAGGCTACACGCTACGAGGACCTGCAATCGTTCAACTCCGGCTACGGCTACGTGCAGGCGGACTGGCAACCATTGACAAGGCTTAGTATCATCGTCGGCGGACGTTTTGATGCCCACAGCGAGTACAAATCACAATTCAGCCCCAAGCTAGCAGCCAGCTACAAGGTGACCGATCGTTTTATGATCCTTGCCTCAGCAGGAAAAGGATATAAAGCACCGGATTTCAGGCAATTGTATCTCAACTTTACCAATACGGCAGTCGGCTATTCGGTTTTCGGGTACATTGGCGTGGCCGACAGACTTAAAGAATTGCAGAATGTAGGACTCATCGAAAGGGTGCTCATTGATCCCACCACATTGCAGAGCCTGAATGCCGAAAGCTCCACCTCGTTCAATACAGGATTCAGATATGCACCGGTGCCCAGGCTGAGCATTACATTCAATGCTTTTCGGAATAATATCAAAAACCTCATCAGCACACAACCCATTGCGCTCAAAACCAATGGATTGTTTGTCTACTCCTACTTCAATCTCAACAGCGTTGTCACACAGGGAGCTGAGACTGAGATCACTTATTCCTTTGCCAAAAATTTCGAAGTAGCGCTCGGCGTGCAATATCTGGACGCTTTTGATCAGGCAGAAAAAGACAAGATCAAGGCAGGGGAAGTTTACACGAAAGACGAAAACAACCGCACCAGATTGGTCAGAATGAGCGAGTACGGCGGATTATACAACCGGTCGAAATGGATGGTCAATGCAAGAATTTCCTATAACAACACAGAAAAAGGCTTTACAGCCTCTATCCGTTCGATTTACCGAGGCAAGTACGGCATCAGCGACATTGACGGAAACGGTATCCTGAACGCCGACAGCGAATATGTGAATGGATACAATGTGCTCAATGCTTCCGTTTCCAAAAGCTTTTACAAAAACAGGCTGAGATTACAGATAACGGCCGAAAACCTGCTCAATTACAAAGATATAGCCTCCGTCAGCAACCTTCCCGGACGACTTCTCTACGGAGGTGTGAGCTTCAATTTCAATAAATAACTTTTATAATCAACCAATCACAATGAAAAATCTAAGAGTACCTGTACTTACATTCCTTGCTGCATCCATGCTATTTTTGACAGCTTGCGGCGATGACAATGAAAATGGGCCAGTAGTGGTTCCAGACCTCACGATCAGCGAAGTAAAAGACCTGGACGGATCAGCAGAATCGAAGAAAGATTCAGCATTTTACAGTCTTTCCCTGAACAAAGAAGTGACCTCTTCTGAGCAATGGGACATTAAATTTAAAGGAACAACCATTTCGGTAAGCGGAACGGCGCAACTGGTACAACTATCCAACGGACAGCTCTTCGATACTTATACAACCGCCCCAGCTTCCGGATTTGTGAAGGACGATATCAAAGGTTCAGGGTCGTGGTATAACTACACCGCTACTACGGAACCGCAGCATGCTATCATTCCGGTACCGGGCAAAATTATCGTTTTGAAAACAACAGACGGCAAATATGCCAAGATAGAAATGCTTAGCTATTACAAGGGAAATCCAAGTACCACCTCAGAATCGTTCAAAGACCTCACAACCCGCCCAGCCGCAAAAACTTACACATTCAGATTTGCATACCAGGCTGACGGCAGCACAAATTTGAAATAAAAATGATGATAGACTGGCAGATGATCACGGCCAGTCTATCTCACATACTTCCAGTTTCTTATCTTACCCTCCGCCAGCCATTCCAGCGCGGTTTCCATTCTTTTGTCTCTTGTCGCCTCGCTTTTGGCATCGGTAATCCATTCCACATATTCCTTTTTCTGCGAGTAACTGAAATTGGTAAACGTTTTCAGCGCGTCGGCATTCGATTGTAATGCTTCTGCAAAATATTCGGGAACCACCAGTTCTTTATTCGTTGCAGGCTTAGGTTCCTTGGTTTGTTTTACGCCACTGTCTATCAGCTGCATTGCCTCCCTGATAAATCCTATCAGGTAATTTTCTTTCGGCAAGTCATCCAGGCTGGTGATCCTGCCCAGTTGTCCCATGGAAGTCTTTTCATCCCCGGACGCCAGCAAATTATGCGGATCCGTCAGCTTGGAACCCAGCCAGAAACCAAATGCACAATGCTGCTTGAACGATGCCATGCTGCAAAGAATGCTCCCCTTGTACTCGAAATGTGGAAAACTCCATTTCATCGTTTCCGTCGCTTCCGGGCAGGTGGTGTGCACAATCTCCCGCAGATAAGTCAATATTGGGATTGCAAAATCAGCAGACTTCAAAATGTAGGTATCTATCCGGGGATCAGTATGGTTCATTAGGTAGGCATTGTTATTTTTCCAAAATCGCCTTTAAGTTATTCAATCCGTCCTGAAAATCCTTTCCTACCGATTTTTCCATGCCCATAAAAGGCAACATGACGTTCATGGGTATAGGCATAGCGCCGGTAAAGCCCCAGCGTACTTTCGTTGAAGTGGAATCAATGACTTCCGTAACCATGTAAGCATCGTTGGTACTTTCAAATGGTTTCAAAAACCTGAGTTCTGTATTGACCCGCTCTCCTTCCTCGATTTTGGTAATCTCCTGTTCGCCCTTCCCTACGTCATCGTTTCCGTCCCACATGGAAGTGAAACCTACTGTACCGTCGGTACCCGTGAAGCTTTTCTTCATATTGGGATCACGGCTCGCCCACACACTCCAGTTATCCTGGTTTTTCAGGGATTTGAGGTATGCAAAGACCTCTGCCTTAGGTTTGTTGATAACGATTTCCTTTTCAACAGCATAGTCTTTCGGCATGAGGAAGGCAGCAATCAGGACCAATGCGATCAGTCCAAGCAAAATGTAGAGCACTTTTTTCATTGAGGGATTATTTTGAGGTGAATAACTAAACTTATACTTAACTTCATCAAGATCTTCAATCGTTTCCATATTCACCATACCGGCTTTTTCCAGTACCCGTATGGAAGCGACGTTATTGACATTCACAAAGGCAATGACGCTTTTGGCATTTAATGTCCCTTTTGCAAAATTTATTAATCCGGTCGCTATTTCAGTTGCTATTCCCTTGCCCCAATGCTCCTCCATCACCCGGTAACCAATCTCATATTCGGCACCGACCTTATCCAGCTTCGCTGCCCCTATCAATTCCCCAGTCGCCTCTTCCTCAATCAGGTATCGGCCCAGGTAGGTGTTAGGTCCATATTCAGCTAAAAACCTTCGAAGCATATCGTCAGATTCGGGCCGGGTTAGCGGGTACCCGGTCACATATTTCATGACCTGCGCATTGTTGCTCAGCCTGAAATATTTGTCGCCGTCCGCTGCCGTCATCTTCGTCAACATAAACCTCCCCGCTTTGATCTTCTTGCCGTTCATTGACCTTTTGCTTTTACCTTCTCAATCTTAACTCATTGAAAGGTAAAGTTCCGTCGAAAAACGCTGAATAAAGCGATTTTAATTGCAAATAATCCGCTGAGTCAAAATTTAAACTAAATATAGATTTTTTATCAAATAAGTTACGTCAATTCTCCAACGAAAAATTTGCGGATTGTTATCCCAAGTCGGCCTTATGGCAAAATATTCTTCTATTTTTTTAACGTTAACAGACATTAACATTTACCAAAACTTGCTTTCTACATTTGAATTATTACATTTGAGTTATTGCGTGTTTCTATTAAGATTCCGTTCTAATAGTTTCAATCATTCTTGAATTCATTATAAAAGTATGAATTTTTTAATGACCTGGTTTAAATCAGCATCATGACAAAAAGGACTTTTGTATTGTTTTGCTGCCTTGCACAATCCATGGCATTTCTGCTGTTCTCACAGCAGCAAACTTCTGCGTGCAAGCTTGATCTGGGAACGAACAGGTTTTCTCCCTTTGTCATTGAGATGGCCGAGACGTCTGATCATTTTGTACTGGTCGACGATTCGATCTGCAAAAATGAGACGATAGTAAGGGCCGATGACTTTGAATGGAAGGAAAACCTTTCCGACCTCCTGCGTCATCGCCATTCTACTTATCGGTTTCTGACACTTGTCCACCAGATTTCGCCTGATTACGTCATTCAGCGTATTCCGAAAGTGGTCCGGGAGTCGATAACACTGCTTTCTGTTACCAGGGGTGTTGTCACACGTCCTGATTATTACAGCTTTCTTCATCGCCTTTGCCCCTTTTGAAAATCGCCGCAAGCGTTCTTTAAATCTCATTTTCCGTAGCTAACGGACAAGACCCTGTGCACTTTGTACATTGTTTTGCCCGACATGGCTGCACGATTTTACTGCCCGTTCCACGCGCAGCTTAAAGACTATTCCTATACCCAATAAATATTCTCACCCATTTTTTATCTACTCATCATGAAAAATTTTCAGTGGTCATTCTTATTGATTATCAGCATTTTCACATACGGATGTGCTTCCAAAAGTGAAGGTATCTCCGAAAGCAGGGATAGCATACTCACCATTCCGGTAACCGAACTGAGACCTCAGAAAACCGAGCTGCTGCGGGAGTATGTAGGAGACATTCACGCCATTAGGAATGTCGAAATCTACGCCCGGGTAAAAGGTTACCTGGAAGAAGTTTACGTGGATGAAGGAAAAGAAGTCAAAAAAGGACAGACGCTTTTCAGGATCAATAATGAGGAGTATGAAGCACAGCTTGCAAAGGCAAAGGCCAACCTGCAAAGTGCTATCGCTGAGGCAAAAGGCGCCGAACTTGAACTGAAAAGAGTTCGGTTACTGGTTGAAAAAAATGTAATTACGAAAACGGAAGTAGAATTGGCGGAAGCCAAACTGGCCGCCGTGAATGCGAAAATTGAAGAGGCGCGTTCCGAGAAATCCAATGCCGCCATTCAACTTGCCCATACTGAGATCAAAGCTCCGTTTGACGGCATCATTGACAGGATTCCGTTTAAAATGGGTAGTCTGATCAATGAAGGAACGCTGCTGACGACATTGTCGGATACTAAAACGGTATTTGCTTATTTCAATGTCTCAGAAAATGAATACCTGGAATATGTGAGAGCAAGAGGGAAAGCCGCTGAAAAGGAAGCGATCGTTGAGCTGGAACTTTCCGACGGTACGTTTTTTAAACACAAAGGCGCCATTGAAACGATGGAAGGCGCTTTCGATGAAGGAACAGGCTCCATTGCCTTTCGGGCACGTTTTTCCAATCCTGAAAAACTGCTGAAACACGGTTCAACAGGAACCATCAGACTTACCAATACTGTCGATAATGCGATCCTCATTCCACAGAAAGCCACTTTTGAGATTCAGGACAAAAGCTTTGTGTATGTGGTAAACAAAAACAACCAGATCAAAACCAGGAGCTTTGTTCCCAAATCACGGTTCTCGACTTACTATGTGGTCAAATCCGGGCTGGAATCAGGCGAAACAATTGTATGTGAAGGAATTCAGGGGCTGAAAGATGGCGCTACTATTTCGCCAAAAACCATTTCTATGGACAGCCTTAAAATCAACAACGCTAACAAAATAGAACTTAGCGCGCGATAAGAGGCTAATAAATCGCTCACCTGATCACTACATTATGTTTAAGATTTTCATAGAACGGCCAGTGCTTTCATTGGTCATATCGGTTTTCATTACCCTGCTGGGACTTTTGGCATTCAAAGACTTACCGGTTTCCCAGTTCCCGGACATTGTCCCTCCCTCCGTTGTAGTTACCGCAACTTATACCGGTGCCAACTCAGAGGTTTGCGTTGACGCCGTGGCAGTACCGCTCGAAAAAGCAATCAATGGTGTGCCGGGCATGACTTACATGACCAGCGTTTCGGGTAACGACGGGGTTACGACCATTACCATTTCATTCAATGTCGGTGTAGATCCCGATCTGGCGGCGGTAAACGTCCAAAACCGCGTCCAGACTGTGATTGATGAGCTTCCGGAAGAAGTAATCAAAGCGGGAGTTACCACCGAAAAAGAGGTGAACAGTATGCTCATGTACCTCGACATTATGAGCACCGATTCGTCGGCGGCAGAGGATTTTGTTTACAACTTCGCAGACATTAATATCCTCAAAGAACTGAAAAGAATCGACGGAGTAGGTCGTGCCCAAATCATGGGAAGCAAAGATTACTCCATGAGGATCTGGCTGAAACCCGACCGCATGATGAGCTATAATGTCTCGGCAGACGAGGTAGTAAAAGCCATTCGTGACCAGAATGTCGTAGCTGCCCCTGGGAAAACCGGTGTTAGCTCAGGTCGGGAGGTACAGGTGCTGCAATATGTATTGAAATATACCGGAAAATTATTCGAACCGGCTCAATACGAGAACATTGTACTACGCTCGAACCCCGACGGGTCCATGCTGAAATTGAAGGATGTAGCAGATGTAGAATTTGGTACCCTCGAATACGATATGGCTTCCAAATCCAATGGTAAGCCGTCTGCGTCCATTATGATCAAGCAGCGGCCGGGATCTAATGCACAGGAAGTCATCAAAAATATCAAAACCAAAGTCGCGGAATTGAAGAAAACGACATTCCCGCCGGGCATGGATTACTTTGTTTCCTACGACGTTTCGCGGTTCCTGGACGCGTCCATACATGAAGTAGTACGCACACTGATCGAAGCATTTATTCTGGTAATCATCATTGTATACCTGTTTTTGCAAGATTTCCGGTCCACAGTTATCCCGGCACTGGCTGTGCCGGTCGCACTGGTCGGCACATTCGCTTTTATGCAGATGTTTGGTTTTTCCATCAACCTGCTGACTTTGTTCGCATTGGTACTGGCTATCGGGATCGTCGTCGATAATGCTATTGTCGTCGTCGAGGCCGTGCACGCCAAGATGGCCGAAAAGCATATCGGAGCGCGGGAGGCAACATTGGAATCGATGAAAGAAATGAGCGGTGCGATCATTGCCATTACATTGGTTATGTCAGCGGTTTTTGTTCCCGTGGCATTCATGTCTGGTCCGGTTGGGATCTTCTATCGGCAGTTTTCCATTACACTCGCCATTTCCATTGTCATATCGGGTATTAATGCATTGACATTGACGCCTGCCCTTTGTGCATTGATGTTAAAAAACACCCATGGCGAGGCCTCCAAGAACACACTTTTGGATCGGTTTTTCAAAGGTTTCAACAATGGATACGACGGTATTTCCAGCAAATACAGGAAGCTGCTTTCGCTCATTATCAATCGGAGAGTTGTAACAGTTGGCCTTCTGATCGCCTTTTGTGTGGGTACTTATGGCATTAATACAATCCTCCCCACGGGCTTTATTCCAACAGAAGATCAGGGCGTTATCAATGTGAATGTGACAACACCAGTAGCTGCTACTGTGGAAAGAACGGAGGCAGTACTGGACGAAATTCAAAAAGTAGCACAGTCGCTTGAACCCGTCGAATCGGTTTCCAGCCTCTCGGGTTACAGCCTCATCACCGAGTCCGCCGGCTCATCATACGGTATGGCGATGATCAACCTGAAACCATGGGACCAAAGAAAAGCATCGGTACAGGACATTATTGCCGAAATGGAGGAAAGGACCAGGCACATTACCGATGCCGATATCCAGTTCTTCCCTCCTCCTACCGTCCCTGGTTTTGGTAATTCAAGTGGTTTTGAGCTGCGGGTACAAGACCGGTCCGGAAGTGATGACCTTCAAAAAACGGCTGACATTACCAACAAATTCGTCAAGGACCTGATGGATTCGCCCGAAATCGCAAGCGCATTCAGCAGCTTTGATGCGAGTTTCCCCCAGTATATGATCCATGTGGATGCAGATATGGCCTCCAAAAAGGGAGTATCAGTAGACGCTGCCATGAGTACGCTGCAGACGTTGATAGGAAGCTTATACGCCTCTAATTTTATCCGTTTCGGACAAATGTATAAAGTAATGGTCCAGGCTGACCCAAGTTTCAGAAGAAGCCCCGAGGATATCCTGAAACTCTATGTCAAAAACACTCGCGACGAAATGGTGCCTTTTTCAACATTCATCAGACTGGAAAGGGTTTACGGGCCTGAGCTGCTCACACGCTATAATATGTACACGTCCGCGATGATCAATGGTGACGCCGCGCCAGGGTACAGCTCAGGTGATGCGATCAAGGCCGTTGAAAGAATTGCCGCGAAAAGTCTCCCAAAAGGTTTTACCTATGAATGGTCAGGAATGACACGGGAAGAAATCCTCTCCGGCGACCAGGCCATTTACATTTTCGGTATTTGTTTACTCTTCGTTTACCTGCTTCTGGCGGCGCAATATGAAAGTCTTGTACTGCCACTACCCGTTATCCTATCGTTGCCCACCGGGATTTTCGGAGCCTTCCTTGCATTGAAATTAATGGGTCTGGAAAACAACATTTATGCCCAGGTTTCGCTGGTCATGCTCATTGGTCTGTTAGGTAAAAACGCTATCCTGATCGTCGAATACGCCATTATCCGGCAAAAAGAGGGACGTTCGGTCATAGAAGCCGCGCTGGAAGGGGCCACCGAAAGGCTTCGCCCGATCCTGATGACTTCTTTCGCTTTTATAGCGGGGCTTATTCCCCTGGTAATGGCCTCCGGCGCGGGCGCCATTGGTAACCGATCCATCGGTACGGCCGCAGCTGGTGGTATGCTGATCGGAACGCTTTTCGGGGTTATTATCATTCCGGGGCTCTACGTCCTTTTTGCCAGCGCAACCAATCCGAAGAAACCGAAAACAATCGTAGCAGAACAAGAAGAAGCGGTCCTTGACTAAACCCTCGCCATCTGAGACAAATTCTCACCAAGACTATCATTGAATGAAAACATATAAAAAGCTTAACTACCTCCTCGTTCCCGGAATAATCCTGCTCGCTTCCGGCTGTAAGCTCACGCAACCGGTAGAGCAGCCCAAACGAATAGATACGCCGAAAACGTTTCTGGCTCAGACAGATACCACAGGTATCGGAGCAATCCGGTGGAGAACTTTTTTCAGAGACAATCATTTGACTGCCCTTATCGATACCGCGCTTCAAAATAACCTTGACCTGAAAGTAGCAGTTCAGCGGATTGAAATGGCCCGTTCCAACATACTGATCGCCCAGGGCGCCTTGCTGCCATCGGTATCGGGCGATATTTCGGGTGGAGGCAGGAAGTTCGGGGACTACACCATGGACGGTGTCGGTAACTACGACACAAACTTTTCCGAGAACATCGACAATGACCGTAAACTGCCCGCTCCTTTTATGCCAGACTATTTTGCAGGACTACGAAGCTCTTGGGAAATTGATATTTGGGGGAAATTAAAAACACAGAAAAAAGCGGCATACAACCGTCTTTTGGCATCAGAGAAAGCGCGACATGCCATCGTGACCGGCCTCATCGCACAAATAGCCACCTCGTACTATCAATTAATGGCGCTGGACACGGAACTGGATATTATCCGTAAGAACATTGCATTGCAGCAATCGGCGGTTGAAACCATTAAAATTCAAAAAGAAGGTGGAAGGGCAAATGAGCTTGGTGTACAGCAACTTACCGCCCAACTTTTGAATACCCAAAGCCTTGAATTTGATGTTCAGCAACAAGTGATCGCGACGGAGAATAATCTGAATACACTACTGGGTCGTTTTCCGCAACCCATAATGCGCGGAACAACATCGGAACAAACCCTGCCATCAGGGGTTCAGGCGGGAATTCCTGCTAATATGCTAAAAAGACGCCCCGACGTGCAGCAATCTCAATTGGAGCTGCTTGCTTATTATTCCGATCAGCAGGCGGCTCGGCTGGCATTTTTACCCTCTCTGAACATTACCGCTTTTTTAGGATTTAATTCATTCAAAAGCAGTCTCTTGTTTTCGCCTGGTTCCATCGCTTACAGTGCATTAGGCGGCCTCACAGGTCCACTATTGAACCGTAAAGCGTTAAAAGCTGGGCAAAAAAGGTCCGAAGCTGCGAGCCTGGAAGCTTTGTACACCTATAATAAAACTGTCATTACAGGTTTTCAGGAAGTCAGTACAAGCCTTAAAAAACTGGAAAACACCAAAAGAATTGGTGACTTGAAAAAGCAGGAAGTAGAAGTGCTGCAACAGGCGGTGACCACTTCCAAAGACCTTTTCCTGACCGGTTATGCCTCATATCTGGAAGTAATTACCGCACAGCGGAGTGTTTTACAAGAAGAATTGAATCTTACCAATGTACAAAAAGAACAGTTTCTGGCACTAATCGAATTATACCGGGCACTCGGTGGTGGCTGGGAATAACATTGAAGCAATAAAAAAAGCACGGATCGCTAAATCCGTGCTTTCATTTTATCAATCGAATCTCTTATTTCTTCTTGGTACCAGCCAAACTTGGCTCTTTGGAAATTACGATCAGGTCAGCCAGCATACGACCGGTTTCCGTCAGGTAAATGTCCTTCTTCTTTTTGACATCCTTTGGAGCTTCCGCCACTTTTGAATCCGCTTCGTCTTCTTCATCGACATCGCTGTCTTCACCAAGTTGCTTCATTGCAGCTCTTTTCTTCTCAGCCACATCACGTTCAACCTTACGTTTTGACTCTTGCAGAGAAACAATTTTGTTCTCACGCGCCTCCTTGAACTCGTCCAGCGTTTTTACCAGCGTTTTCAATTCCTCATCCGATTTCAAACGTTGATTGTATTTACTTTTCAGCTGATCTATCACTTTCGCATTCACATTGTTGGTCATGTCGTAGCGCGAAGAAGCGATCTGGTCCCATGGCAGAGCGCTAGGCTGCGAACCTTCGCCATATTCATTTACTTTAAATGCAGTTGGCAGTTCCAGGTCAGGCATAACTCCTTTCAGCTGAGTACTGCTACCATTGATCCGGTAAAACTTTGCAACGGTCAGTTTCACCTGTCCCAGTTGATCCGTTTCTTTTGGAACCCACTGGTTGAGATCGATCAATGTTTGAACCGTACCTTTACCGTAAGTTTGCTCGCCTACGATAATTCCACGTTTGTAATCCTGTATCGCAGCAGCGAAAATTTCCGATGCCGAAGCGCTGAAACGGTTCACCATTACCGCCATTGGGCCATCGTATGCGATGGTAGGATCATTGTCCGACTGAACCTCAATCTCTCCCTGACCTTCCTTGACCTGAACCACAGGGCCTCTGTTGATAAATAAGCCAGTAAGCGAAACAGCCTCTGTCAGTGAACCTCCTCCATTATTACGAAGGTCGATCACGATACCGTCCACATTCGAAGCCTGCAAATCCGTGATCAGTTTCTGAACATCGCGAGTAGTACTTGAAAACTCTTTTTCTTTATGTTGTGCCCCTTCAAAATCACGATAGAACAATGGAATATCGATCACACCGATCTTGAATTCTTTATTAGCATTGTTGATCGACACGATCTCGCTTTTAGCACGTTGCTCTTCTAGTTTGATTTTCTCACGAACCAGTCTGTACTCTTTTGGAGGCGTTCCGGGAAGTGCATCAGCGGAAATAACCTGCAAACGTACCACAGTTGACTTAGGCCCTTTGATCAGTTTCACGGCATCGTCTACAAACCAGCCTACGATATCAACCATTTTACCTTCGTCACCTTGTGCAACTGCAATGATCTTATCTTCTTTTTTCAATTGCTTGCCTTTGAAAGCAGGACCGCCTGGAATGACTTCCACGATCTTAATGTAGTTGTCTTCCTCGCGTAAAAGCGCCCCGATACCTTCCAGTGACTGGCTCATTTCCTGTTTGAAACGGTCAGCCGAAGTAGGCGCCATGTAGCTTGTATGCGGGTCCAAAGATTCTGCGTACGCATTCATAAACATCTGGAACACCTGCTCGGTGCGAATGCGTCCCAAAGCGCGGTCACGGTTTTTGTAACGATCACGCAATGTGGTAACAACGGAAGTATCCGCTTTTCCGGACAATTTGAGATCCAGCGCTTCGCTTTTCAAATATTTACGCCAGGTATCATTCAATTCCTGTGTGTTACTCGCCCACGTCGCTTTTTCACGGTCCGTGTTCATGGATTCATCAGCTGAGAAGTCAAACGGCTTTGGCTCCTTTAATAATGTCTGGATAAAATCACTTCTTTCTTTGTAGCGTTTTCTGAAAACATTATAGATCTGGAAAGGAACGTCCAGTTCTCTCTTTTGCAAATAGTCATCGAAAGAGTCCTTATTTTTCTCAAATTCCTTGATATCCTCAGCCAGGTAATAAAGCTTACCGTGGTCGATGGCATCAATGTATTTATCAAAGATTGCTTCTGACAGAGAGTCGTTCAGCTTTGTTTTCCTGTAATGATAGCTCGATAAAATACGCGTGGACAGCTCCTCAGCTTTGTACTGAGCCGGTACCGGCTTGATATCATCCTCCATCGAAGTTTCAACGGAAGGCACAGCCGTGGCCTTATCCTGCACAGGGCCCCGCTGCCAACCGAGCAACACAACCGGAATAAGAGTGATTAAGTACTTTTTCATTGTTGAATTTTACTATTTAACAATTTCTAATAATTCAACCTCAAATACCAAAGCCGAGTAAGCTGGAATCTGAGGGCCCGCCGCACGTTCTCCGTAGGCCAGTGAATAGGGAATGAACAATTTCCATTTAGATCCTACCGGCATCAGCTGCAGCGCCTCTGTCCATCCTTTAATTACACCATTTACCGGAAATTCAACCGGCTCTCCTCTGTCCACAGAACTGTCAAAAACCGTTCCATTGGTCAGCGTACCGTGGTAATGCGTCTTCACTTTATCGGTAGCGGCAGGCTTGGGGCCGTCGCTGGCTTTGATCACTTCGTACTGTAAACCGCTCGCTGTGGTAGTAACCCCGGTCCTTTTCTTGTTTTCTTCCAAAAACTTTTCCCCTTCTACACGTACAACTGCACCCTTTTCTTCCATTGCTTTTTGAAAATAATCACCGATAAATTTGTTGGCTTCTTCCGCTGAAAACGTAGTCTTATCCCCTTTCAATGAGGCATTAATAGTTTTTGTAAGGATTTCAGTATTGATATTGCTTATTCCTTGTGAAGATAACGAATTTGAAAAACTAACTCCAATCGCCGCAGACAAAGAATCCATCTGATTTTTGAGTACAGTTGCAGTCGGTGCTGCTTTTACTGGTGCGGCGGTTGTTTTCTTTACGGTTGCCGTAGGTTTTGCTGTTTTTTTAATAGTCTGTGCTGTGCTTTGTGCTGTTACCAAAACTCCTAATACTAAGACTGCTACAATGGTTTTTTCTAATCTGTACATTATACTGATGGATGGTCGATAAGTTTAATTTTGAATACGTAAGTGATATTAACGAACTCAATTACAACAAAAACACAAATAGTACCTAAAAAAGTTTTAGAAATGTTATTTCCGGATGATAAGCGGTAATTTCACGATTGAGCAATCCATGCAGATCATTAACTTGGAAAAATCTAATTTTATATGACAGGTTTTAATCGAAACATTCTTTTTTAACCAAAATAAAACTCTACCTTTGCGGCAGTTTTCAAAAACTTACTACTATACTCTAAATAAGTCAAATATACTATGGTATCTGTTAGACCGGATGAAGTTTCGGCCATCCTGCGCGAACAACTTGCAGGAGCTAGATCAGAAGCAGAGCTCGAAGAAGTAGGAACAGTCCTTCAGGTTGGTGACGGTGTTGCCCGCATTTATGGCCTTTCCCAGGTACAGGCAGGTGAGCTGCTTGTTTTCGAGAATGGCCTTAAAGCCCTTGCTCTTAACCTTGAGGAAGACAATGTCGGCGCCGTTTTGCTCGGTGATTTCAGCGACATTAAAGAAGGAGCCACTGTAAAGCGTACCAAAGAGATCGCTTCGGTGAAAGTTGGTGACGGAATTATTGGCCGTGTGGTTAACACCCTGGCTGAGCCGATCGACGGTAACGGCCCGATCCTTGGAGAACTTTATGAAATGCCAATCGAGCGTAAAGCTCCTGGGGTAATTTTCCGCCAGCCGGTTACAGAACCTCTTCAGACTGGTATTAAAGCGATCGATGCGATGATACCCATCGGACGCGGACAACGTGAGTTGATCATTGGTGACCGTCAGACTGGTAAAACAGCCGTTGCGATTGACACCATTATCAATCAAAAAGAATATTTCGACAAAGGCGAACCGGTATTTTGTATCTACGTAGCCTGCGGACAGAAAGCTTCTACCATTAAAGGAATTGAAGCTACACTTCGTCGCTACGGTGCAATGGACTACACTGTTATCGTTGCTGCGGGTGCATCAGATCCATCACCAATGCAATTTTACGCGCCATTCACAGGTGCTGCGATCGGTGAGTTCTTCCGTGATACCGGCCGTCCTGCGCTGGTTATTTATGATGACCTTTCAAAACAAGCGGTTTCATACCGCGAAGTTTCCCTTCTTCTTCGTCGCCCTCCGGGACGTGAAGCTTATCCGGGAGACGTATTTTATCTGCATAGCCGCCTTTTGGAGCGCGCTGCAAAAATCATCGCAGATGATACTATTGCCAAAAACATGAACGATCTTCCTCCATCATTAAAGGGAATCGTGAAAGGCGGTGGTTCATTAACTGCACTTCCGATCATTGAAACACAAGCGGGTGACGTTTCTGCCTATATCCCTACCAACGTAATTTCGATTACCGACGGTCAGATATTCCTTGAGTCCAACCTGTTCAACTCTGGTATCCGTCCTGCGATCAACGTAGGTATCTCGGTATCACGTGTGGGAGGTAATGCTCAGATCAAATCCATGAAGAAAGTTTCGGGTACCCTGAAACTGGATCAGGCACAGTTCCGTGAATTGGAAGCTTTTGCAAAATTCGGTTCTGACCTGGATGCTGCTACCAAGCTTGCGATCGACCGTGGACGTCGTAACCAGGAAGTTTTGAAACAACCTCAGTACGCACCGGTTCCTGTTGAACAGCAAGTAGCAACTGTTTACGCTTCTACCAAAGGCTTGCTGGATCTAGTGGATGTAAACCGTGTGAAGGAATTTGAAAAAGATTTCCTTACTGTTTTGAGCGGTCAGTACAAAGAAACTTTATTGGCATTGCGTGCAGGAAAACTGGACAATAGCGTCACTGACGTGATCGAAAAAGTTGCGCGTGAAGTTGCTGTAAAATATCGTTAATCACTATGGCGAGCTTAAAAGAAGTCCGTAACAGGATCGTATCCGTTAATTCCACACAGCAGATCACCAAAGCCATGAAAATGGTTGCAGCCGCAAAGCTGCGCAGGGCCCAGGACAACATCATGCAAATGAGACCTTATGCCCAGAAATTAGGTGAGATGCTTACTACTGTTTCATCAGGAGCAGAAAGTGCGGTTGACAGCCCATTGAAAACGGTTCGCCCGATTGACAAGGTCTTGATAGTAGTTGTTACTTCGGACCGTGGATTATGTGGTGCTTTCAATACCAATATCGTTAAAGCAACATTGCTGCTGATCGAACAAAAATATGCTCAGCAGGCAGCAAAAGGAAATGTGGAGATATTCGCAATAGGAAAGAAAGGCGCTGAATCTCTTGCAAAAAGAGGTTTTGTGGTGAATAAAACCTATATGGATATTTTCGGAAGACTGAACTTCGTGAATGTTAAGCAGGCTGCGGAAGAAGTCATGAAAGCATTTTCAGATGGTCGCTACGACGCTGTGGATTTGGTTTACAACGAATTTAAAAACGTTGCAACGCAGATCATTCACACAGATCGTTACCTGCCGATTGCTACAGAAGACAAAACAAAAAGAACAAAAAAGGCTGAGGTTAACTATATTTTCGAGCCGACTGAGGAAGAGATTCTTGCTGAATTGATCCCGAAATCGTTGAAAATTCAACTTTACCGCGCTGTTTTGGAATCCAATGCATCAGAACAAGGTGCTCGTATGACGGCCATGGATAAAGCTACTGAGAATGCTCAGGATCTTTTGAAAGAACTGAAACTGGTTTACAACCGGACTCGTCAGGCTGCGATTACGAAGGAGATTCTCGAAATTGTCGGTGGAGCAGAAGCTTTGAAAAACTAAGTTTTACCTCGGTATCAAATATAAAACGAGCGGATTGTGATAATCCGCTCGTTTTTTGTTGTTATTAACTTATTTAAAATTACAATATTGGCACGTGATATCTGTTCAAACTTTAAACCATCACATAACTACATGTCGAAATTAACTCATCTAAAAGCGCTGGTCATTGTTCTCCTTGCCGGAGTCATGCATTCGGTTGCCGCGCAGGGCCTGGACGAAATAATCGACAAGCACATTAAGGCAATGGGCGGCGCTGATAAACTGGCGAAACTCGAAAGCCTGAAAATCACTGCTGAGATGGATGTGATGAACATGAAAGTCCCCATTACTACCATTATCATCCAGAACAAAGGCTTCCGTAGCGAAACTACGGTACAAGGTATGACCGTGGTGCAGGCGGTAAACGGAAATACCGGCTGGACGATTAACCCGATGACCGGACAGACAAAAGCCACCGCATTACCCGAAGAAGCTGTGAAATCGATGGCCGCAGAAACCGACCTGACTGGACTTTTCAAATACAAGGAAAAAGGCTACGTCCTGACCCTCGACGGCGAGGACGAAGTGGCTGGTGCAAAGGTTTACAAAGTAACCATGACATTGAAAAATGGCATCCAGCGGATCAACTACATTTCGAAGGATACTTTTTATATTCTCAAAATCATCGTTCACCTGAAAATGAATGGACAGGACATCATGTCAGAAAACACGCAGTCGGATTTCAGGCAAGTGGAGGGTATTTACTATCCATTCACCTCCGAAGTTTCGACGTCCGCTATGCCCGGGACAAAGATGACATTGAAAATTACCGACCTTACTGTCAATCCAAAGATTGACCCTGCCATTTTTAATATGCCCGAATAGAGCTAATAAAGGCCATTTTTAAAATCCCGGAAAAATTTTCCGGGATTTTTTTATGCTAACGAAACTATTTTTTACAAATAGATGTATATACATTAAATGTCATTACATATATAAAACAAATAAAGATATGGCTACTACAAAATGGGTAATTGACCCAACACATTCCGAAATTCAGTTTAAAGTAAAACACCTTGTTATCTCTACAGTAACAGGTTCATTCAAGGCTTTTGAAGGTGGCGTTGAAACAGATACAGAAGATTTTGATGGTGCAACAGTGCATTTTTCAGCAGATGTTGACAGCATCGATACAAATCAGGCACAACGTGACCAACATTTGAAATCGGCAGATTTCTTTGATGCAGAAAACCACCCTAAACTTTCATTTAGCGGAAAATTGAGCAAAAAAGGAGATGACAGCTATAAATTAAATGGCGACCTGACAGTTAAAAACGTGACCAAAGCAATCGAGTTCGCAGTAGAGTACGGCGGAAATATGACTGACTTTTATGGTAACAACAAATCAGGTTTTGAGATCTCTGGTAAAATAAATCGTAAGGAATTTGGCTTGGAGTGGAGCGCGGTAACTGAGGCAGGTGGTGTGGTAGTAGGTGATGACGTGAAATTGATAGCCAATGTGCAGGTAGTGAAACAATAAGATTAAGTAAACCAATTCTCAGAAGGAAGCGTGGATATTTTTATCCCGCTTTTTTTGTTTATACACGGTTCCATTAATACATTCATGATATTGCCGGAATGACGGGCGGGTGTGCAGCGGTTACCTATTAATTGCAGCAGATAAGGGCAAAACCTCGTTGTATCGTCATCTAATTATTACATTTGATCAAAAAAGACTTTTACATTGATTATTGAAACACGTGCTTATGCCCGGGCCGGGTTACTAGGCAATCCTTCTGACGGTTTTTTTGGGAAAACGATCGCTATTTCGGTTAGAAACTTCGGTGCTTCCATTTCATTATACGAATCTCCCGAGCTGCATATTGAGTCTCAGCCACAGGACGTGAGCACGTTCCGGAGCATTTTCCATCTCCGTGATTCGGTGAGTATGCTGGGCTACAATGGCGGGATTCCCCTTATCAAAGCAGGTATTAAGAAGTTCGGGGACTATTGTGAAGACAACAAAATTCGTCTTCCTAATCGCAATTTTACGGTTCGCTACCGCTCTTCCATTCCACGTCAGGTGGGTATGTCGGGTTCCAGTGCTATTGTGGTAGCATTATTCAGGGCATTAATGCAGTTTTATAAAGTTGAGATCCCGATCGAGATTTTGCCTCAGTTGGTGATGGTAACCGAAACCGAAGAACTGGGCATTACCGCCGGCTTGCAGGATCGTGTGATCCAGTGCTACGAGGGCTGTGTTTATATGGATTTTGATAAAACCATGATCGAGCAAAAAGGCCATGGCAAGTACGAACGCATTAATCCCGACTTATTACCTAAACTTTATGTCGCTTACAATACCAATTTGAGCAAAGTTTCAGGAAAGGTACACAGCGATGTTCGGGCCAGGTACGACAGGGGCGAAAGTGACGTGATTGACGTACTGGGACAGATCGCAAAGAAGGCAGAAGATGGCCGCAGTGCATTGCTGGAAGGAAGATCTGACGACTTGCATCAATTAATGAATGAAAATTTTGACCTGAGATGCCAGATTTACAATGTCCCAGAGTCCAATAAAAGACTGATCAATGCAGCTCGGGCTTGTGGTGCATCGGCCAAATTCGCAGGCTCGGGCGGAACGATCATTGGTATTTACCGTGATGACGATATGCTGAACCAGCTGTTTGTACAATTGAAAAAACACAACGCAAGGGTTATTAAGCCATTTGTGGTTTAGGGGCAATCGGCGGTCGGCTATCGGCATTCGATGACAACACGCATTCGATGGTCAACGGTCAAAAAAGTCAAACGAACAATCAAAAGTTAAAAAAACAATAGTGCCGACGGCCGATTGCCGAAAGCCGAAGTTCTCAACCATTTAACCTGCCGAAGGCTGACAGCCGACGGCCGAAAGCCACTTATGATCCGTAAAGCTGTAATACCTGCTGCCGGGCTTGGTACCCGATTTTTACCGGCAACCAAATCAATGCCCAAAGAAATGCTTCCTATCATTGATATTCCTACCATTCAATATGTGGTTCAGGAGGCTGTCGATTCGGGAATTGAGGATATTCTGATTATTTCCGGAAAAGGGAAACGTGCTATTGAAGACCATTTTGACCGTAATGTTGAACTGGAGAGCCGTCTGGAAGAGAAGGAAGATTTAATGTGGTTCAATGAAATGCGCCGACTGGCCGACATGGCTAATGTCCATTTTGTGCGCCAGAAAGAAGCGAATGGCTTGGGCGATGCCATTTATTACGCACGTCACCACGTAGGTAACGAACCTTTTGCAGTACTGCTAGGCGACACCATTATGGATTCCGTAATCCCGGTCACGCAGCAACTGATGGACACTTATGAGCAGTATGGCGGCTCGGTGATCGCGGTGGAAGAGGTGCCAGCCAACAAAGTAAACCGCTACGGAATTGTGGGCGGAACGTCGCTGAGTGACACCATTATTGAACTAAACACACTGGTTGAAAAACCTGCGATCGATCTGGCACCGTCCAATCTGGCCATTGCGGGCCGGTACATTCTGACTCCCGAGATCTTCAATACCATTGAGCAAACGCCAAAAGGAAAAAACAACGAGATCCAGTTGACCGATTCATTGTTGCTGCTTTTGAAACGTGAAAATATTTACGCTCACCACATTGAAGGCAAGCGCCACGACATTGGCGATAAGCTTGACTACCTGAAAACTACCGTTGAATTTGCGTTAAAAAGAAAAGAATTCGCAGAGCCGTTCCGCAAATTCCTCATCGATATTTTGAATAAGTAACCTTCAATGTAAGCCATCACCAATCCGGTTATGGCTTACATTTTTATTTTTACTTGTTCAGATTTTAGTCTTTTCTGGGCTCATAATCTATTCTGACAATTCGCTTTCCATTGTCTTCTATCGGCCCGACTGAGACCTTTTCTACATTCATACTTTTCTCTTCAAGCTCCTTCTCAGCCTTCTTTTTGCTTTTCACTTTTTTCCCATTGAGATAATAGGTCACGCTATCGTCGGGAAAACTGAATGCATTAAAATAGGGCGACACGACAACATCCCTTTTGATTCTCAGCCACTCACCACCCGCAGGGCTGACGTAGTCGACAGTTTCGGCCTTATTACCTCTGATCTGATCATAAGTAGGAAAATTGTCATCCTTCTTCTTAGTTTGGGCAAAAGATATATTTTGCACGAAAAGAACGAGCATTAAACCTAATAGTATTCCGGATAACTTTGTCATACGAGCTGAATTGCATTAATTCCTAAACATCAATGATAGTTAAAAATACAACGCTGCTGCTGATTTACCTGTTGCTGTTTGTAAAAGCAGGCACCGCGCAAAATTTCTACGTATCTCCAAATGGTAACGATACGAATGTGGGTACATTACAGCGACCATTGAAAACAGTTGACAAAGCACTGTCCCGCATTAATGCCGACAACAGTCCCCAAGCCGCGATATTTCTCCGCGAAGGCAGCTACTATCTTGAAAAACCAATCCGCATTACCTCTGCACTATTGGAAGGAAAATTGCTTTCCATTCAGGCTTATCAAAAAGAAGAAGTGGTATTGAGCGCCGGAAAACTTATTCAGCCGCAATGGGAGAAACATGAAGGCAATATCCTGAAAGCTAAAATTGATAAAGCCGGATTTGAAATGCTTTTTGTGAATGGTCAGCAGCTGCCTATGGCCCGTTATCCAAATTATGACACGGCCTCAAGGGTTTTCAATGGTACTGCAGAGGATGCCATTGCTCCGTCCCGGGTAGCTACCTGGAAAAATCCTGCGGGCGGATACCTACATGCGCTACATCAGGGCGAGTGGGGAAGTTTTCATTATAGGATCAAAGGTGCTAAGAATAATGAGCCGGAGCTGGAAGGTGGTTGGCAAAATAACCGTCCTTCTCCCCTGCATCCCAAACAACGTTTTGTCGAAAATATTTTTGAAGAGCTGGACGCACCGGGTGAATGGTTTTACGATCCTTCAACCCAACTGCTTTATCTATATCCGCCCAAAGGTGTGGATGTAAAACCTGCCAGAATCGAGGTTTCAAATCTAAAACATATCATTGAACTGCGTGGTACTGCCGAAAAGCCGTTAAGGAATGTCACGATCAAAGGCATCCGGTTCGAACATACCGAACGTACCATTATGGAACATTATGAACCATTGCTGCGAAGCGACTGGATGATTTACCGGGGTGGAGCTGTGGTGATGGAGAACACTGAAAATTGCCAGGTTAAAGAGTCCGAATTTACGAATCTGGGAGGTAATGCGGTGATGATTACGGGTTATAATGTCAAATCAGGCGTGACGGGTTCGCATATTTATAACATCGGGTCGAGCGCTATTTGCTTTGTGGGAGATTCTTCTGCTGTCCGTTCCGCAGCATTTGGTTACGATAATTTTGTTCCTTTTGCCAAAATGGATAAAACGCCGGGCCCCAAGAATAACCATTACCCATTGCAATGCTTCGCTGAGGACAACCTCATCCATAACATTGGTAAAATTGAAAAACAATGTACTGGCGTCCAGATTGAAATGGCTTCTGAAATCCATGTGAGCCATAATACAATTTATAAGGTTCCGCGCGCGGGCATCAACATTGGCGATGGCGCCTGGGGAGGACATTTGATCGAGCATAATGATGTATTTGAAACCGTACTCGAAACTGGTGATCATGGCGCGTTCAACTCATGGGGACGCGACCGTTTCTGGCATCCCAACCGTAAAACGATGGATAGCCTGGCAGCGGCTCACCCGGAACTGATATTACTGGATGCGCAAAAACCTGTGGTGATCCGTAATAACCGCTTCCGCTGCGATCACGGCTGGGACGTTGACCTTGACGACGGCAGCAGCAACTACCACATTTATAACAATGTATTGCTGAGCGGTGGTTTGAAGTTTCGTGAGGGCTTTCAAAGGATTGCTGAGAACAACATTATGATCAACAATTCATTTCACCCCCACGTCTGGTTCAAAAACAGCGGCGACATTTTCAGGAAAAATATCGTGATGCGGCCATACTTTCCAATTTTGGTAAAAGACTGGGGTAAGGAAGTGGATTATAACCTGTTCCCAAATCAAACAGATCTTGCCAGTGCGCGTGCCAGTCGTACGGATATGCATAGCCGGTTTGGAGACGCGGCATTTATCAATCCTGAAAAAGGGGATTACAGGGTAAAAGAATCCAGTGCAGCTTTGCTATTGGGATTTAAAAACTTCCCAATGGACCAGTTTGGTGTCCGAATTGAGAAACTGAAAGCAATGGCTGCGAAAGTATCCTTTCCTGTATTACTCAATGCGGAGCTTGAAAATAATATGCAGGAAATGACCTGGCTGGGAGCCAAAATCCGGAATGTACAAGGGCTGGGTGACCGTTCTGCATTCGGACTTCCCGACGAAAAAGGTATTGTGATCGTGGATATTCCAGAAAGCAGCATACTATCCAAAAGCGGTCTACAGAACAATGATGTGATTGTCGAGGCCAATAAAGAAAAGGCTGACAATGTGGTAAGGCTCGAAGCGATCCGCCAGCAGGTCAACTGGACTGGGCAAATGGAGGTGGAGGTTTTAAGGAATCAGAAGACGGTTAAACTGAAAATCAATTTGAAATAACATTAAAAAATATTCTGCGTGTCCAGCATCGTGATTTTGACTGTGGAAATGGTACTGCGCTGTTTTTTCAAAATGGTAAATTCGTAGTGCTTCGTTTTCATTTTTTCGCCCACAGCAGGTATCCTGCCAAATTTCCAGATCAGGTAACCGGCGAGTGTTTCGTACTCTCCATTTTTGGCAATGTCATGTGGCAGCTTATCATTCAGGTCCGTAATAGAGGCCGACCCCTGTGCTGTGTAGGTATTGTCACTTTCGTTCTTAACAATCGGTACCTCGTTGTCATATTCGTCCTGAATCTCCCCTACCAGTTCTTCCAGAATGTCTTCCATGGTCACGATGCCGTCAACACCGCCATACTCATCAATAATAACGGCCATTTGCTGGCGATTTACCTGGAAATCGCGTAGCAATGCGCCAATGGGTTTGGACGCATGAACCGTTGAAATAGGACGGGTTAATTCCGAGAGAACGATTTCTTTCCCCTGTCGCATTTTCAACAAAAGATCCTTTAAATGTAATACCCCGACAATGTTGTCCAATGTGTCCTCATAAACCGGAATTCTCGAATAACCCTCTTCAATGATCTTTTCGAGCTTCTCTTCATTGAAATCATTGATATCAATTCCCACTACCTGAGGCCGGGGAATCATGATCTGGCGGGCTATTCTTTCTGAAAAATTGAATGCATTCTTGATAAGGTCGTAGTCCGCGGCTTCGATCATCCCACTTTCCTTCTGCTGTTGTACAAGGTACCGCAATTCATCGCTGCTATGTACCTCGCTGCCATGCGAAGGCGTAATGCCAACACCTTTCAAGATAAAATTGGCGATACCATTCAGCATCCAGACAATGGGCCTGAACACCAGAAAAAAGCCATGCAGTGGATACGACAACAACAATGTAGTAGCCTCAGGTCGCTGGATCGCAATGGATTTGGGTGCCAGCTCACCAAAAACAATGTGTAAAACGGTGATAATAGCAAAAGCGGTAGGTAATGCAATCTGGTGCGCCAGCTCGGGGTCGAGCGAGATACCGACCAGCTCCATTCCTCCTATCAGTATTTTGGAAACCACGGGCTCTCCAATCCATCCCAAACCCAAACTTGCGAGCGTAATACCGAATTGCGTTGCAGCCAGATATCCGTCAAGATTAGCCACGATTTTCTTCGATAAAATGGCCATCTGGTTACCCTCCTGTGCTTTTTGCTCCAACTGGGACGCCCTGATCTTGACGATGGCAAATTCAGCTGCAACAAAAAAACCGTTCAGCAATACGAGCACTAATGTTATTAAAACCTGGATGATCATTATTCTGTATTATTCTAAATCTTCATGTGACTTTTTATCTCCTGCCATCGGGCCTCTCATATGAATAACCAGGCCATTCAGGAAGTTGCGTAAAAGCTGATCACCACAAGGCTTATAATTTTCGTGCCCTTCCTTTCTGAATAAGGCGCCCAGTTCACTGGCTGTAACTTTGAAGTCTACCAAAGCCAGAATCTGGATGATTTCATCATTACGAAGGTGAAGTGCCACCCGAAGCTTTTTTAGAATATCGTTATTAGTCATAGTTCTTTTTAAAAATGTCACGCAAGCACGCAATATCCGGCAAAATTTCAAAATGGCTCCTTTAATCTTCTGCGAACCCTTTGTGGTGAATCGCCATACCATTTTTTAAATGAATGTATAAATGAGGCTGGCTCCGCATATCCCAGAATATAAGTTAGGCTTGATATAGAATATGGGTCATGTCTTAGTAAAAATGAGCATATCTGTTTTTTCAAACCCTCAGTGATTTCCCTGTAAGTTAATTCTTCCTGCACTAACCTTCTCTGTAAAGTTCTGGGTGTCAGATACAATGCATCCGAAATGGACTGAATGTCAGGCAATTTCGGATCTGACATTGAAAGCATGGTAATACGGACTTTGTTAGCAAAACTGTTTCCCGATTGTAGTTGCTCAATCATTTTAAGATATTCGGGTACAAGCATATCCAAATGAAGGTGATTTCTGTCTTTTAGTGCCGCTTTTAGAATGGTCAATTCGAAGGAAACGGAAAAATGCTGGTCCAGAACCCAATCAGCCGGATAACCACTGTGGAAATAAGGAGTTCCGATTCCGATATTTACATCTCGGCCGACCATCATTCTTAGTTCTCGTGATATGATCGTCAAACAATTTTCAATGATAAGTCGATTAATTCGGTCTTCCCGATTGTCAATGCGCAATTCTATCCTGGCTTCTTTTTCTGATATGACCGTCTTGAGTTGTACAATTGGCAAAGCCACTTCCAGGTACGACCTTAAATAATGAAATGCTTCCTCAACCGTAGTAGCTTGCAGCGAAATCTGGTAGATTATTCCAAGCAGTTTCAGCGAGATAAAATTGCCGCATTTGATTCCCAGAAGTTCATCGGTTAGTTGCCGGTCAATTTCTTTCAAAATTTCGTAAAATTCTTCTTGTGTAACCATAGATTCTGGCTCGGTCAAATCTGTCGATGTCGAATCTGGTAATTTGGGCAAGATATCCGCAGCTACACCCCTTATCCTGGCGTAGTCAGTGAAATACCGAAGATGTGAAGAAAGGATATTCATTTTGTCGTGAAATATCAATTTAATTGCTTCCTGCAAATATAGTTTTGTCAGGTAATCAAAATAAACATTCCCATGACAACTTTAAAAAACGTTCTGATCATTAATGCATTGAGTTCCGGCGCCACTGGACTGATCCTCGCCATTTTCCCATCCTACATCGCCGGACTTTTCGGTGCTGCCCAGACCATGCCATTTGTCGCGGTTGGAATTTTTCTGATCATTTTTGCCGCAATCGTTTTCACGCAAGGCCGTAAGAACCCGCCTAGTACGGGTTGGATTAAATTAATTATTGTGCTGGATACTCTTTGGGTGATTGAAAGTTTAATGATCATTGCCGCAGAAATGTTTGGCTTAACTGCTATTGGATATTACTCAATAGGGGCAGTCGCATTTTGGGTGGCACTGATGGCCTTTTTGCAGTTAAAGGGATTAAGACAACTAAATATTGCAGGTTAATCTCCCAGGCATCTGGTAAAAGTGCTATGGTTGTTCGAATTTTCGGACAACCATAGCACTTTGGTGTTAGACAGCTTTCCGACGTTCATTGCGTTTCTAATTTTTAGTAACTTACATTATGAAAAGTGGTCACGCGGATTTGCCGTTACATTATGGAAAGGTACCGATTTGGTTAGCACAACGGATGAGCGCACTGGGCGGTGCGATCGTGGAATCCATTGTAATGGAATACGGCAGGAATGCATTGCTTCAAAAACTGAGTGATCCTTTCTGGTTTCAATCGCTCGGCTGCGTGTTGGGAATGGACTGGCATTCATCGGGGATCACTACTTCTGTGATGGGCGCTTTGAAGGGTTCGGTCAATAAAAAATCTGCCGAGCTTGGCATTTACATCTGTGGCGGGCGGGGCAAATATTCACGGCAGACACCTTCGGAATTAATGGTGATTGCGGAAAAAACCGGCCTGGACGGAAACCTGCTGGTACATAACAGCCGGTTGTCCGCGAAAGTTGATAATACTGCCATTCAGGACGGGTTTCAGCTTTACCTGCATTCATTTGTTCTTTCCATGGAAGGGGATTGGGCGGTGATACAGCAGGGAATGAATACCAATGAGCGTTTGGCCAGACGCTACCACTGGCATTCACCTAGCATCAAATCATTTGTAGAAGAGCCTCATACATTCATTTACGGGCATAATCAGGGAGATATCTTGAACCTTACGGCCAAAGCTGCGGCACCTGCCCGAACCGGAATTTTGGAACTGACCAAAGAAAATCCTGGTCGGATCATGCGGGAAGTGACCAAGCTTGTGATGCCGGGACATCATGATGTACGTGCGGAAGATGTAAACCTGAAAAGGCTTGGCGCGGTATTGGCGTTAGCTCATGACAACCCTGTGAATGATATGGAATCCTTGTTGCTGCTGGAAGGTGTGGGGCCGCGTACCATTCAATCATTGACCCTGGTGAGCGAAATTATCCACGGTACCCCTTCGCGCTTCTCAGATCCGGCGCGGTTTTCTTTCGCACATGGGGGGAAAGACGGACATCCGTTTCCGGTACCCATTACCGTTTACGACGAGTCTATTCTAACATTGGACAGGGCCATTCAAAAAGCCAAAATGGGCGAAAAGGATAAGTCCGAAGCATTGAAAAATTTATCCAAAGTAGCGGTTCAGCTGGAAAAAGATTTTCAGCCAAATAATCGTTTTAATGACATTGTACAGCATGAAAGGGACAATTCCTGGAAATATGAGGGCAGGACTGTGAAAGGCAAAGCCAAAAAGCCCAAAGGATTTGACGGGCAGCTGGAATTGTTTTGACAACTATGCTTAGCTTTTCAGTCTACAAAAAATACTAAGTCAACTGAATTTCAGTAGATTTACACTAACAAGCAAAACTCAATTATGATACTTCGTTCCCAGTCATCGGTGGCACCTAATTCTTTCGAAGAGTTTCTTCGTTGGGAGCCCGTTGATGGTTTCAAATATGAATGGAATGACGGAGAAATTATCAGGTTTGAGAAAATGAAGAAAAAGCATTTGTTTATTATCCGAAAGTTGCAACAGTTGTTTTTTCGAACCATTGCTTTTTCAAAAGGCGCCGCTCTGATTATGGAGCAAGATGTAATGCTCAGCGGAATTCAGATGCGCAGACCCGATCTTGCTTTTTTTACTGGTTCACAAATCGATGATTCTGCCATTTCAGATAAAGAGCCTATTCCCGAATTTTTAATTGAAGTTATTTCGCCAACAGATGATGCGGAAAAGGTTGAAGAAAAGTTAGCAGAGTACTTCCGGTCTACGGTTAAAGTTGTTTGGCACATTTATCCGGACAATGAGGTAGTCTATGTTTATACATCACGTAAAAACGTAAAAATCTGCACAGAAAGTGACATTTGTTCTGCCTCTCCCGTCCTACCCGATTTTGAGTTGACGGTCAAAGAGCTATTTTCTGTTAGCCCTTCGAATTAATTTTCAACTCCGCATTAAAACGTTACCCAATGATTCCCGACCCGTTTCTGGGAATTGTTTTGATTGTAACACATATTCTTATGTGTTACTTTTGGAATTGTATGATCAATAGCTTTCAGCATAAAGGTTTGAGATTGTTTTTTGAGAATAACGATCCCTCCAAGTTGCAACCACACCACATTGAAAAACTAAGAAGAATTCTTTACCGACTGGATGAAGCCAGATCGATTGAAGAATTAGACGTTATTGGCTGGGCTTTGCATCAATTAAAAGGAGACTTACGGGGCTATTGGTCAGTTAAAGTAAATGGAAACTATCGCATCGTCTTTCGTTTTGAGAACGGGAATGCTTTGGATGTTGATTACATAGACTATCATTGATTATGATAAAAAGAGGAATGATGCCGCCACATCCTGGTTCAATGATCAGAGATGTTATCGAGGGCATTAAAGAAGAAACAGGCCAAGATCTCACAATTCGTCAGATAGCGGAAGGATTAGGAATAGCAGCAAAGACGCTTTCTAATATTTTAAATGAGCATCAAGGTGTAAGCTCCGAAATGGCCATTCGTTTATCAGAAGCCTTCGGCTCCACTCCTGAATTTTGGCTGAAACTTCAACGCGATTATGAACTTTGGCATGCTGAAAAGAAAATTAACCGTGCTGAAATTCAACATTTTCTACCATCTCAAAAACAAGGGTTACAATCCGCCTAAATAGCCCATTAACGGGTATAAATGATCTAATGTTAAAGTATCCAGCTCAATGATTTCCAAAAAACAATTAAAGAACCCCTTACTCCTTCTGGCTGCTACCGCTGTTGTGGTGGTGTCCTGCATGAAAATGTCGCCTTCCAGCTCCAAGTTGAGCTCCGATTGGGGCAAAACTTCTAAAACCAACAGCAAAGCGCTGGTCGTGAAAGAAGACCCTGCAACCGGCAAAGCACGGGCCAAAGAAATTCGCGAAAAAACAGCTGTAAAACTAGCTGACGGCTTGAAACTCGACCTTTGGGCTTCCGATTCGCTGGCCCCTGACCCTGTCGCTATTGCGATGGACGATAAAGGCCGCGTATACCTGAACAGAACAAACCGTCAGAAGAACTCGGAGTTTGACATTCGCGGACACCGCAACTGGATGACTGCTTCCATCGGCTTGCAAACCGTAGAAGATCGCCGTGCGTTCTTGCACAGTACTTTCGCGCCGGAAAAAAGCAAGGAAAATAACTGGTTGAAAGATGTCAATGGTGACGGATCTCACGACTGGAAAGACCTTGCTGTCGAAAAGGACGAGGTTTGGCGAATTGAAGACACCGACAATGATGGCGTTGCTGATATCTCAATGAGGATATTAGATGACTTTTTTGATGAGGTTTCCGATGTTGCCGGTGGTCTGCTGATCAGAGCGAAAGATGCATTCGTAACGATCGCTCCTGATGTTTGGAGATTGAGAGACACGAACGGTGACGGCGTATTGGACGAAAAACAATCAATCAGCCATGGATATGGTGTTCACATTGGTTTTAGCGGCCACGGTATGTCCAACCCGATCGAAGGACCTGATGGAAAAATATATTGGAATATCGGTGACATTGGGGCCAACGTGACTACTGCCGAAGGCATCAAACATGAATATCCCAATTCAGGAATTATTGGCCGCGCCAACCCCGACGGCAGTGATTTCGAAGTCTATGCACATGGCTTGCGTAACACCCACGAGTTCGTTTTTGATGAATACGGCAACCTGATCAGCTCGGATAATGACGGTGATCATCCTGGCGAAAGCGAAAGACTGGTTCACGTGGTGGAAGGTTCTGATGCCGGCTGGCGCTCAAACTGGCAGTATGGTAAATATACCGATCCAAAGAACAACAGCTACAAAGTATGGATGGATGAAAAGCTTTACAAACCACGTTGGGAAGGACAGGCTGCGTATATTATCCCTCCTATCCAAAATTTTCATAACGGTCCGACCGGGATGCAATATAATCCGGGTACTGCACTGGGATCGGAATGGAAAAACAAGTTTTTCCTCGTCGAATTTGTTGGTAATCCGGCACGCTCGCCGATCTGGTCATTTGGTTTGAAACCAAAAGGAGCCTCTTTCGTCCTGAATGGCGAAAAAAATATTCTGACTGGTATCCTGCCCACAGGTATCCGTTTCGGTCCGGATGGCGCATTGTATGTAGCTGACTGGATCAATGGCTGGGACACAAAAAATTATGGTAGAGTGTGGAAACTGGACGTTACCGAAGAGAAAAACGACCTGAAAGCACTTCGCATCGAGACTAAGAGACTAATGCAGCTTGACTACGAAAAGCAGGCGGATGACATGCTTTTATCATTGCTTTCCAACCAGGATATGCGTATTCGTCAGAAAGCACAGTTTGAATTGGCTGCAAGAGGAGCAAAAGGCGCTGCGGTACTGAGCAAAGCAATCGCGCAAACCGGTAATCAGCTTGCTCGCATTCATGGTATTTGGGGAATGGGCCAGCTGGCGCGCCAGGACAAGGCCTATGCTAATGTATTGATGACCTTGCTTAAAGATTCTGACGAAGAAATCTCCGTACAAGCTGCCAAAGTACTTGGTGACGCCCGGATCGCAGAATCTGGTCCGATGTTGATACCCATGCTTTCAAGCAAAAACCCACGTATGCAGTTTTTCGGAGCACAGGCTCTGGGACGTGTTGGCTATAAAGAGGCAGTAACGCCACTTTTGAATATGATCAAGGCCAACAATGATGAAGACGTTTATCTGAGACATGCCGCGGTTTTGGCTTTGTCAAGAATCGCAACTGCCGAGCCGATGCTTGCGCTGGCAACCAGCCCTGAAAAGTCACTTCGCATCGCAGCAGTACTGGTATTACGCAAATTAAAGAGTGACAAGATCAGTGTGTTTTTACAGGATAAAGACGAATACATTGTGACAGAGGCTGCCCGTGCTATTAATGATGATCTCTCTATTACCGGAGCTCTTCCTGCGCTTGCTGCGACATTGAATGATAAAAGATTTACATCCGAACCTTTGTTACGTCGCGCTATCAATGCCGCGTTACGTGTCGGCGGTGAGTCTCAGCTGAATGATCTGATTGCATTTGCAAAAAGAACAGATGTTGATAAGAACCTGAGAGCGGAAGCATTAGCAACATTGGGTACCTGGGCAAATCCGTCGGTTATGGACCGTGTGGACGGTCGATACCGTGGCGTTATCGAACGCAATCCGGCAACTGTGAAAAGCAAAATCCAGCCGATCATTAGTGATCTTTTGCAGGATAATGATCCGGCGATACTCATTGCGGCGACGCAAATGCTTACCAATCTGAATGTTTCCGACAACAATGCGGCTCTTGCCAAAATTTTGAGCGAACATAAAGATCCAAAGGTAAGGGCGGCTATCCTGATCGCATTGAATGATCTGAAATATGCGGATATGGAAACCGTCATGAAAAAAGGCATGAACGACCCTGATGCCGATGTTCGTACTGCTGCATTGGGAATGGTAGGAAATGTGACCATGTCCAAAGAGGCTTTGTCAGATATTTCACAGACAATTTTTGACAAAGGTAGTGTACGGGAACAGCAGCAAATGTTGCGCGTACTGGGTACGTTGCCTGTCGCTAAAACAGAAACGATCTTCACTGACCTGATTGGAAAAATGGCCGATAAGAAGCTTCCAAACAGCCTGGCACTGGACCTGGGTGAAGCCGTTGACTCTACAAAATCCACTGCATTGATCGCTAAATTAGCTCCATTGCGCTCGCAGGGAACTACCGTTGCTGATTTCCAGGACGCATTATTTGGTGGAAATGCCCAGCTTGGCCGTCGCTACTTTATGACCAATTCCGCCGCTGAATGCGTTCGCTGTCATTCTATTGGCGGACAGGGCGGAGAAGTAGGGCCTTCACTGTCCAATATTGGTAACGTGCTTTCTCGTGAACAGATTTTGCAGGCATTGGTAGAGCCAAGTGCGAGATTATCGCCCGGATTTGGAATGGTAATGCTTACATTGAAAGACGGGACTTCCGCCGCAGGTATATTAGCGCAGGAAAACGAACATGAACTCGTGCTGAAAACCTCCGAAGCGGAACCATTAAAAATCGCAGTTGCACGGATAGCCAAGCGGGAAAACGTGCCTTCGAGCATGCCTCCGATGGGAACGATCATGTCGAAGCGAGAGATTAGGGATGTCGTCGAGTTTTTATCCGGATTGAAAAAATAAAAAATGCAGATCAGGCCCGGAAGAAATTCCGGGCTTTTTCATTTATTGTGCCAAAGGTTCTCTTGAAGAGAATAAAAACGGTATGTTATCGGCATGATTTTTAAATACATCAACACTAAAATAGGTGAATGGAGTTAGATAAAAAGGAAGCTGATATCGTCAATAAAGCGATACAGTCTTGGGAGGAAGATGCGAGAATTTCAAAGGAACTGGCGCATGAACTGCGGAACAGCTACCAGTTGCGGAACGCCAATGTCGACGCTATTGCAATCTACGCTTTGATCTCCGCCATTTCCTGCGGCTTACTGGCTTTTGGCGCACTGGTGATCGATGAAAAATGGATAGAGTTGCTCAGAAAAAGATGGGGCTTTTCGGAGAATATCGTGGGTATCGGCTTCACATTCATCGCGGCACTTTTTGTGTTTTTTGCTAAAAGACGGCAAAATAAGGCCCCAAACGCACGGATCAGCAATGAGGTTTACAACATTACCATCATTCTAACGGTCGCAATTGCCATTACTTATTGGACCAGAAGCGTGCTAAGTGAAAATTCCAACTACGCAATTCCGCTTCTTATCGCTACTCTGGCTTACGGTTTCGTTGCCGTTTTACTCCGCTCCACACTGATTTGGACAGTTGCTATCATTTCGATGGCGGGCTGGTGGGGTGCTCAAACCTACTTTTGGTCTGGTGGCAGTTTCCGGTTCCTTGGCATGAATTACCCGCTGAGAATGACCTTGTTCGGACTGATCGTTTGGGCATTCTCGTGGGTAATGGACCGGGTAAAATCATTGGAATATCTGGCAGAAGTTACCTACACGATCGGGCTGTTATTGTTTCTGATCGCAGCCTGGACGTTGTCCATGTTCGGAAATTATGATGACCTCACGGGCTGGCAAGCCTTGAAACAAAGCCATTTCTGGTACTGGGCATTGGGTTTCACGATTGTACTGATATTAATGCTGGTTTACGCATTTCAAAATAAACAAGATACATTGCGCGACATGTGCCTGGTTTTCTTTCTTTTAAATATCTACACCCGCTACTTTGAGTATTTCTGGGACCGCACCAATAAGGGACTTTTCTTCGCATTACTGGCTCTTTCCTTTTGGTTTGTGGGAAAGAAGGCCGAGCAATGGCGTAACCGACCGGCGGCATAAAGCGGCTACCAATCGGATAAATTGTAAAAATCTATGCAATTTATCTGGTATTTTGTTTTAAAACAATGCAAATAATCGGTTTTTATGCATTATTTTTGTGCATATTATCCAGAATATGTATTACAGAAAGTCATTTAACGAGTTACAACAGCACCTGACGGAGAAGCAGGCGACTGTGATTACGGGTATGAGGCGAGTTGGGAAATCAACCACCGTCAAACACCTGCTAACCCTCGTACCTCATACGAACAAGCTATATCTCGATTTTGAGCGCATTGAGAACCGGGTTTTATTCAATCAAGATTCCTATAATGATATCGAACGAGGTTTGAGCGCCTTAGGCTTACAACTGGACCAACCGGCTGTGCTAGCTCTTGATGAAATACAGCTGGTACCGAACAGCACAAGTGTTATTAAAAGCCTGTACGACACCTATGGCATTAAGTTCATAGTAACCGGTTCAAGTTCCTTTTATCTGAAAAACCATTTCTCAGAAAGTCTTTCCGGTAGAAAGCAGATATTTGAAATGTTCCCTCTGGATTTCGAGGAGTTTCTTGCGTTTAAGGGGGAAGATGTTGCTACACTGAAAAAAGAGCGGTTAAAGTCTTTCCTTCCCACGTTCTATGATCGTTGGAAAGGATATTATGAAGAATTTTTGGAGTTCGGAGGATTTCCGGAGGTTGTACTTGCCGGTTCCGAGGCATCAAAAACCAACTATCTAAAAGATGTCCTGAATGCATACATTGAACTCGACATTAAATTATTGTCTGATTTTACAGTAAGTGACACGCTTTATAAATTGATACAATTGCTAGCGGCCAGAGTAGGCAGCAGGATAGATTACTCCAAAATAGCCAGCATCATTGGCATCAATAGAAATAAAATCAAAGACTATATGCACTTGCTGGAATACACGTATTTTATCCAGGTCGTAAAACCTTTTACGAACGGAATTGACAAGGAATTGACCAAGCAGCCCAAGTTCTATTTTGCCGATACTGGCCTTTTGCAGGTCCTGAGCAAAGTAAGTAGCGGAGCGGTGTTTGAAAACGCAGTTGCCAATCAACTAGGGAAAATAGGCTCGGTCAATTATTTTGAGAGAAGCTCGGGAACGGAAATAGACTTTATTTTAAACAGAGAAAAGGCCATTGAAGTGAAAGAAACCTGTACACCGCAAGATTTATCAACGCTAACGGACAGAGCCAAAATTTTGCAGATCAATGACGTTGCTTTGATAGGTCGTCATCCCAATTACGGCGGGTTCAAAGATTTTATATGGGGTGGAGCAGTGTATTGACGAATACCGCGAATATTGTTAAGTTTTGATCAAAAACGAATTCATTATCACAATGGGCAACATACGGCCGATCAGGCAAAATGAAATTGACCTGGTACATTTTCTTCTTGAAAAACTGAACCTGAATCCTGCGGATTTTCCGGTCAACGAAAATGTCGACGAATATGAAGGTGGTAAAATGGGCAGTATCAGCCTCGGTGGGAACGTGGATGGCTATGAAGGCGACCTCATTCAGGTCGAGTACATTGACATTGACGATGTTCCCGTGGTGATCACACTAACCAAAGACAACGACAATCACCTCCTGGATCTCGATTTCTGGAAAACGGATTTCTCTAAACTGCTTGAATACCCTACTCCCGACAAACTGATTTTTGGAATAACAGAATAGAGATTAACGTGCTAGGATTCCTCGTAATCCAGCTCTTTTCCATAAGTTTCCTCCATTTTCCAAAGGGATAAAAGCGCCAGCGAAAAACAGATCGCCCCTACAATCGCACCGGATTGAAGGACTCCGTTTCCGGGTTTCAACAATTGGAACAATGGTAATGTCAGCAGCACCGTCGCTCTCACATTGTTAGCAACTGAGGTAGTGACGGTTGCCCTCAGATTCGTCCCGAATTGCTCGGCAGTGGTGGTCAGGAACATCGCAATGTAGCCGATCGAGAAACCGAGCCAGACATAACAAATGTAAAGTATAGTAGCAGAATTGATCCCACCATATAAAAGCCACACTACCCCGGCAAGCGTCATACTTATCATTAACAAAATGGCTTTTCGCCTCGACCTGAGCCATTGACTGAGAATGCCGCTAAAAAAGTCGCCCGTGACCACACCTATGTATGTATATAGCACGCAGCTGCTCGCCTGCACATCGCCTGCGATCCCCAACGCTTTGGCAAACTCATTACCGAATGTGGAATAAATACCGATCACCATGTAAGTCGGCAAGCCAATGCCCATACAGCGAATGTAGCGGACAAACCGCGACCAGCTGGTAAAGATCGTCCACCACGGTACTGATTTTGCACCGCGTTTTTCAAGACTTTTATTAAAAACAATGGATTCCAAAACATTGACTCGTAATATCAGCAGGATCACTCCCATACCTCCGCCAATGAAGTAGGCAACCCGCCAATCGGTGAGTTTTACGGCGAAAAAAGCAGCGATAGCACCAGCCAGTCCCACACTCGCCATCACGGATGCCCCATAACCTCTTAGTTCTTTGGGAAGAATTTCGGCTATCAATGTGATTCCCGCACCTAGCTCTCCTGCCAGCCCCAGGCCTGCGATGAACCTTAAAATTGAATAAACCTCTACATTATTAGCAAAACCACATGCAATGTTGGCCAGTGAATAAGTGAGAATGGAGCCGAACAATACCGACCGCCGGCCCATTTTGTCACCCAAAATACCCCACATAAAGCCTCCTATCAGTAAACCTGCCTGCTGCCAGTTATAAATATTTGCCCCAATCTGCGAAATTTCCTCTTCCGAAAGTCCGAGATCTTTTAAACTCGGTACCCTTACAATGTTGAAAAGCAGCAGGTCATAGACATCCACAAAGTAGCCAAGAGAGGCGACGATCACAGGGAGCGTGAGAACAGCACTTAATTTGGGTTGAGCAGGAGTGGCAGCAATCATATTTATTAAAATGAATCAGCAAGAGTTGAATTAGTCTTCAAAAGTTTTCCGCCGCAATGATTTGATGGTCGCATTACGCTGTTTGGATTGTAATCTTTCCAGCTTCGACGCCAATGTAGGACGGGTAGCCTTGCGACGTTTCGGAACGGTAAATGCCTGACGGATAAGCTGATCGAACTTTGCAATTACTTTATCCTTATTAGCCAGCTGCGACCGCTCGGTCTGGTGGTATAATACCAGCACTTTGTCATTCGTTAACTTGCCGGATAGCTTTTCGGCAATGACCTGCTTTTGCTCATCCGTCAAGACTTGTGACTTATCAACATCAAATCTCAGCTCTACTTTGGTTTCTACTTTATTGACATTTTGCCCTCCTGCGCCACCGCTGCGGGCTGTCTGGAAAACCAGTTCATTATGCAGGATTTCAGGATTGATCATGATTTTTTAAAATTTTGTTAACACCTGTTAATGTCAGATAATGTCCTTAAACCTACATTAAAAAGTTATGTCCAATAAACGATTTTTAAAAACAGAAAACAATTTAATCATATAGGTCATGAACACCATGCGTACAGTTCGGATACTCGGCTTGTTCTTTTTAATGCTTTCCGGTGTTTCGATTTACAATAAAGCCCAGGCGCAGCCCGGCATTAGCATTTCCTTCCAGACATTTTATAATGAATTGGCTCCTTACGGAAGGTGGGTCCGTAACCCGCAATATGGTTCGGTTTGGATCCCCGACGTTTCCAATGGTTTCCAGCCATATTCTACCAATGGCTATTGGGAAGTAACAGAATACGGAAACACCTGGGTATCGGATTACGACTGGGGCTGGGCTCCTTTCCACTATGGCCGGTGGTCATATGATGATTACAATGGCTGGTTTTGGGTACCGGATTACGAATGGGGGCCTGCCTGGGTAAACTGGCGTACCGGTGGCGGATATTACGGATGGGCCCCGCTGGGACCTGGCGTTAACATCAATGTATCTATCAACATTCCCTCATTCTGGTGGGTGTTTGTACCGCAACGTTACATTACAAGCCCGCGCTGGCATAACTACTGCGCACCGCGTGGCCGTGTAACGCATGTATATAATCAAACTGTGATCGTGAATAACTACTATCGCAGCAATAACCGCACCTATGTATACGGCCCGAGACGTGATGAAATCGAGCGAGTGACCAGGAGAAGCGTTCCGGTCCGTACCATAGATGCCAGCCCGAGAGGCCGCGGAAGAGTCATAGTTGCCGAGTCAGGTCGTGGAAATGACCGTTATGATTCCCGTGACAATGGTAGAAGAGATGAGCCAACCCGTCGTGGCTCAGTGATTGACGCAGGACCGGACCGCGGCAGAGGTAATGCTGACTATAACAGCAACCGCGAACGAAACGATCGCAACAGTAATGGACGGATTGGTGATAATTCTAATGACAATTTCAGAAGAGATAATCCCTCGAATGAACGTTCGCGTGATGCTCAACGGAACGCTTCGGAAGATCGGGACAACAACCGTTTCAACCGTAACAGGGATGCTGCGCAACCATCACCTTCCGACAACCGGAACAACAGGTATGAAGCTCCCCGCCAGCCTGAACGCAGCAGAGAATCGAGCGTACCGACCTACGAACCGGAGAGAAACAATCGGTCAAATCGCTCGGTGGAACAGGCAAATCCTGGCCGTGACAGAGGTTCTTACGAGGCGCCGCGAGCTGAACGTGTGGAAAGAAGAGCTCCGGAAAGAAGCCAGCAGGAATCCCGTGGCAATTCTCAAAACAACAGATCTTCACAAGAAAATCAGGACCGAGGTGGCCGTGGGGCAAGTGAAAGAAGCAGTCGTTCGCCCAGATAAATTCAGATTTTGAACTCAAAACAACCCGGAAGGATAGTAGTAATCCTTACCGGGTTGTTTTTGTTTGTAACACCCATATTTTTCCTGTTTATCCGCAGAAAAAAGCATTATTTTAGCTTAGTCCTAAACCGGTACATTGAATGGAAATACAGTTTGACATAGAATTTAAGGAGAGTGCACCTAAGTACATGCAGATCATAAAATCGCTTCTACAGGCGATTAGCAAGGGTAAATTGAAAAGAGGCGACAAAATTCCATCCATTAACCAGCTCAGTGAAGAATACCTGCTCTCGCGGGACACGGTCGAAAAAGCCTATAAACATTTGATCAAAGACGGTGTCCTGATTTCCGTGCGGGGGAAAGGTTATTTCATCAATCGCGTCGACATTGAAACTTCCTTGCGGATACTTTTGGTCTTTAACAAGATAAGTAATTATAAAAAACAGATCTACAATGCGTTCGTTGAGAACATCGGCCGAAATGTGAATGTGGATCTGCACATTCACCACTCTAATACCAATATTTTCAAAAACCTAATCAAGAACAGTCTGGGCGAATACGATTATTATGTGATCATGCCTCACTTTTACGAAAAAGCTGAGGAGGCCATTGAAGTGTTAAAAATGATCCCACCGGAAAAACTGATCCTACTGGACAAGGACATTGAATTTAACAGCAAGAAACATTCATCTGTCTTCCAGAATTTTGAGAAAGACATTGTTTCCGCATTGAATGAGGCAGTGGATTTATTGAAGGTATATAAGAAGCTGATACTGATTTTCCCGACCATTATCCGTTATCCCAAAGAGATTATCAAAGGCTTCCGGATCTTCTGCATTCAGCATGAGTTCGAGCATGAAATTATGTATGATTTTCACGAAAACAGTACGGCTGTCAAGGATACTGCTTATGTAGTAATTGAAGAAAATGACCTGGTAAACCTGATCAAAAGATGCAGGGAGCAGCAATTGACGATTGGAAAAGACATTGGAATTATCTCCTACAATGAAACGCCACTAAAAGAAATCCTGCTGGACGGTATCACGACGATATCCACCGACCATGAGCAAATGGGGAAAACGGCGGCGGAACTGATCAGGGAAAACAGAAGGGCAATCATTAAAAATCCGTTTACGTTGATCAGGAGGAAGTCACTTTAAAGATGTACTTGTCAGCCTGAGCTGAATCGAAGGCACGTGCGTATGTGCCTTCCACTCCGCTCAGGCTGACAAAGGTTAAAGACCTGTAGCAACCGTCACCTTACCACGTTCGTTCATTAATTCCGACCGAACGCTGAGGTTTCTGAATAAGCCAATCGGATCAATGGCGCCTCCGCTCAGGCGCATGGACTCGCGTACCAGCGGGCGAACATCAGTTCTGAATGCATTTTGCAGGATTTGCTGAGCTAGTACCACATCATTCTGACTTCTTGCCAGTTCCAGTTTTTTACGATCCACAATCAAAGCCTGTGCGTAAGAAAGCAGGATGGCTTCTACGGATTGCAGCAAATCTTCCAGCGGATCTTTTACATTATGGCTCGCATCGATCATCCAGGCATAAGTATCGCTTGCTCTGTTCGCACGCTTCATTCCCTCCACGAGTTCAACAAAGATGAGGAACAACATATAAGGACGGATACTTCCTACGGTAAGGTCATCGTCGCCATATTTGGAGTCATTGAAGTGAAAACCAGCGAGGCGGCCTTCCATCATTAATGTAGCAACGATCTGCTCAATGTTCGCATTAGGCAAATGGTGTCCCAGATCCACCAGCACGTCGGCTTTCGGGCCTAGTTTCTGGCAGAAAAGTAATGAGCTACCCCAATCCTGAATGACGGTAGAATAGAAATTCGGCTCGTAGGCTTTGTATTCCACATATACCTTCCAGTCATCCGGCAATGCTGCATAAATTTCCTGCAACGACTCCAATGTATTTTGAAAAGACTTCACAAAATTGGACTGACCTGGAAAGCATGAGCCATCTGATAGCCAGATCGACAATGCTTTCGAACCAAGATCCTTGCCATATTTGATCACTTCAATGTTATGCTCAACAGCCTGCTTTCTCACTTTCGGGTCCACGTGTGACAGCGATCCGAATTTGTATGAATGCTCCTGATTTTTCTGATCCTGGAAAGTATTGGAATTAACAGCATCAAATTTCAAGTCCAGCGAAGTGGCCAGATTAATGATAGATTCTGCTTGCTGAGGGATGTCCCAGGGAATGTGCAACGAAATGGAGCCGCTCGACCGGTTCAATGCATGCAGCAGACCTACATCCTCTACTTTTTCTTCCAATGAACGAGGCTCGCCTCCGCCGGAAAATCTTCCAAAACGGGTTCCACCTGTACCCAATGCCCAGCTAGGAATAGCTACCTGAAATGCTTCCAATGCTTTTACCACATCATTGGCATTAATTCCCTGCTCTCCTAGTTGTTCCTTTATAAAGATGAATTGATTGTTGTGCTTCGACAACAGGCTGTCGTTATGCTGGTCAATTTTATACTGGTCGATTTTCATTTGGAAAGAGTTTGATATGAAAAAGACTTGCCAGGTTTTGGAAACCTGGCAAGTCCTAAAAAACCTGACAAGTCTTATAATTATCGCAAGAATGCTGCTGGCACACCACCATCCACATTGATTACGTTTCCGGTGCTTTTGTTCAATAAGCCACTCACGAAAATATATACGCCGTTTGCGATGTCTTCGGTATGGATCTCTGCATTCAGAACCGTTCTTTTTGCATAGTATGCAGGCAGTTCTTCTATTTTAATGCCGTATGCCTTGGCTCTTCCGGCCGCCCAACCGCTCTCCCAGATCTTACTTCCGGCGATTACAGCATCAGGGTTCACTACATTGACACGGATTCTGTCCGGGCCAAGTTCAGCAGCTAACAAACGCGTCATATGTTGCTGTGCAGCTTTCGCAGTTCCGTAAGCCACATTATTAGGACCTGAAACAATACCGTTTTTGCTGGCAATGTTAATGATATCACCGCCCAATCCTTGCTGGCGCATGATCGCAACTGATTCCTGCGAAACGAGGAACTGACCTTTTACCAAAACATCCTGCAAAATATCCCAATCCTTAATGGTAGTTTCAGCAAGTGGTTTTGAAATCGACAGACCTGCACAGTTCACGATAATATCTACACCGCCATATTTCAGCTTGGTAGTATGTAATGCAGCTTTGATTTGCTCAGGATCCAGAACATTAGCAATGGTTGTTGAAGAAAAGTCCTTGCCAAATTTCGCATCGAACTCCGCTTTGGTTTCCGCCAATGCTTTTTCATCAATGTCTGAAATAACCACGCAAGCGCCTTCCTGCAATAGTTTTTGAGCAATCGCTTTTCCGATACCACCTGAACCGCCGGTCACGAATGCTACTTTACGCGAAACCGATTTTTCTTTCGGCATACGCTGCAATTTCGCTTCTTCCAATAGCCAGTACTCAATGTCGAAAGCCTCTTGCTCAGGCAATGAAACGTAAGAAGAAATCGCTTCCGCACCTTTCATTACATTGATTGCATTGATATAAAACTCCGCTGCAACGCGGGCTGTTTGCTTGTCTTTCGCAAATGAGAACATCCCTACTCCCGGAAGCAAAATGATCACAGGGTTTGGATCACGTACGGCCGGGCTGTTATCATGCTTGCAACGGTCGTAGTAAGCTTGATAGTCAAGACGGTAGGCTTCGAATTGCGGTCTGATCTGATCCAGGATTTCCTGATCGGTAGCAGCCAATTTTTCAAATGGCAGATCCAGAACCAACGGACGGATTTTGGTACGCAGGAAGTGGTCAGGGCAGCTGGTACCCAATGGAGCCAGTTTGTCCAAATCATTGCTTGCAATAAATTCCAGTACGCGGGCATCGTCCGTAAAATGACCGATCATAGCCTGCTTGTCAGAAGCTAACCCACGCAGGTAAGGCGCGAGTTTTCCAGCGATTTCAGCACGACGTTCCTGCGACTCGCTTTCCAGACGTTGTCCGCCGAATACAGGACGGCTTTTACCGTAATTCTCGTTCAGATACTCCGATGCTTTTTCGATCGTATCCAGCGTATTAATGTAAGATTCGTAGGCAGTATCTCCCCATGTAAACAGACCGTGTCCGCCTAAAACGATACCACGGATTCCAGGATTGTCGGCAAGTGCCTGTTCCAGCTGTAAGCCCAGGTCGAAGCCCGGACGTTGCCAGGGCACCCACGCCAGTTCTCCTTTAAACAACTCTTTCGTGATTGCCTCTCCTTCTTTGGATGCGGCAATGGCGATCAATGCGTCGGGGTGCAGGTGATCTATATGTTTGAATGGCAACAAGCCATGCAATGGCGTATCAATAGAAGGAGCTTTCGATTTGAGATCGTAGATGCAATGATTGAAAAGCTCAACCATTTCATCTTCAAATTCCAGTCCACGGTATATATTCTTTAAACTATGCAGCCTGTCAACGTAAAGTCCGGCCAGTCCGCTTCTTGTCAAAGTGCCAATATCGCCACCCGAACCCTTGATCCACATCACTTCAACAGGATTGCCAGTCAAGGGGTCTTTTTCAATGGTTTTGCAGCTTGTATTGCCACCCGCATAATTTGTCAAACGAAGATCGGCCCCCAACAAATTGGAACGGTATAAGAGAAGCGCCACCTGATCATCCCCCAGAGAGGCGGCTTTTTCATCATCCCATAAATAGCTTACATACCTGTACTGGCTTACTTTAGAACTGCTCATATTTTTTTATTTGATTAATTATCACTTTTTGAGGTATAACGATCTTATTTCCAGAAAGGATTTGATCCGACAAATACTACTCTGAAACCTGCTACAAGATTAGAAAACTTAGCCATACGCACCGTCCTGTTGTGTCCTGCATGTAGAAATAAATTGAGATTTAATGTGAGATTTGGAAGTTTGCATAAAATGGAATGGTCCGAACAAGGCCTATTATGTTCAGACCATTTTAAGACGTTTTTACCTTAGTGTGTGCAAGAAGAAATATTATCTTACCTCCAAACCAACCCCATATTCCAAAACAGAAAAGCATAAATATCCGCTTGCGTTTCCAGCGCTTTTTTTGTGTTGCTGGCTCCATGTCCGGAATTGGTGTCTATGCGGATTAGTAGCGGGTTTGTGGATGATGCGCCTGCTTTGGCCTGCAATTCAGCGGCGTATTTGAATGAATGTGCCGGTACCACGCGGTCGTCGTGGTCGGCGGTGGTGATCATAGTCGCTGGGTAGCTGCCGTTTTCCTTGATGTTGTGCAACGGTGAGTAGCCATATAGGACCTTGAATTCCTCGGCGTTGTCACTGCTGCCGTAGTCTGCGATCCAGTTCCAGCCGATGGTAAATTTATGAAAACGCAGCATATCCATCACGCCTACCGCAGGCAATGCTACTTTGAAAAGCTCTGGCCTCTGGTTCATCACGGTTCCCACTAACAAGCCTCCATTAGATCCTCCCTGAATGGCCAGATATGCCGGTGACGTGTATTTTTCTTTGATCAGAAACTCAGCTGCTGCAATAAAATCGTCAAAAACGTTTTGCTTCTTCAATTTCATTCCTTGCTCGTGCCAAGCCTCCCCATACTCGCTCCCTCCACGCAGGTTGGCTTGCACAAATATCCCTCCCTGATCGAAAAACGGGATGCGGGTAGAGCTGAATGATGGTGGCAAACTAATATTGAACCCGCCATAACCGTACAAAATAGTCGGGTTCCGGCCATTCATTTGAATGCCTTTTTTATGGGTAATGAAGGCAGGAATTTTGGTGCCGTCTTTGCTGGGATAAAAAACCTGTGTCGTAACATAATCCTCAGGCTCGAAAGAAACCTCCGGTGCCCGAAATACAGTGCTTGTTTTTTGAGCTATATCGTATTTGAAGATCGTTGGCGGATAATTGAATGAGGTATAGGTGTAAAAAACAAACGTATCCTCTTTTTCTCCCCCAAAGCCACTGGCCGAGCCTAATCCAGGAAGTTTGACTTCGTGCTCCTGTTTTCCGGCAAAATCATACACGTAAGTCCTGGTAGTGACATCTTTCAGATATGCCACAAACAACTTGCCTCCTGCCGCGCCAACTCCTTGTAAAGGTTCCGGCTTTTCTGCGATAACGGTCTTCCACACTTTAGTCCCAGATTCGAACAGCACAACTTTGCTATTAGGGGCATTTTCATTTGTTTCGATGAGAAAGTCTTCTCCAATGTTCTCAACAACACCATAACTAAAATCGGTGATCTCTTCCTTGATGGCCTTAAAATTTGCAGTTCCTTTTTTCAATGCCCAAAGACCGTTCCCATCCTTTCCTTTTCCGCGGTCACTCACACTAAGGATTGCATATTCCTCATCTTCGGTGGTACCCACGGTATGAAAACGCTGCGGATTGGCGGGATCTTCAAAAATAAGCTCATCGTCCTGCTGGCTTGTACCAATTTTGTGATAATAAACCTGGTGGTTCTCATTTTTTGCAGCTAGCGCGCTACCGTCGGGTTTCGGATACCGGCTGTAATAAAAACCATCGCCCTGCCAGGCTGCGCCCGAAATTTTGACCCACTCCACTTTATCCGGCAACATGGACAGCGAAGCCATATCCATTACATTGTATTCCTGCCAGTCGGAGCCGCCTTTGGAAAAACCAAGCACCGCGTGAGCGCCGTCCTTCGACAAACTGAATACTGTGAGCCGAGTGGTGCCGTCGGCAGATAGCTTGTTCGGATCCAGAACTACCTCTGGCGCTCCGTCTAATCCTTTTTGACGATACAAAACCGCCTGGTTCTGTAAACCGTCATTTTTATAGAAATAGAAATATGCTCCCTTTTTCGAAGGCGCGGAATATTTCGGGTAGTTAAATGCTTTTTCCAGATCAGAAAAAATCTGTTGCCGGAATGGAATTCTGTCGAGGTAGCCGAACGTAACATCATTCTGAGCTTTCACCCAGGCAGCTGTTTCATCCGAACGGTCATCTTCGAGCCAGCGATATGGATCCGCGACTTTTATTCCGTGATATTCGTCTGTATGATCAATTTTCTCGGTTAGCGGATATTTTATTTTTTGGGCAGTACCGTTTCCGGACAGTACCGCAGCACCCATCACATTCATCAGAAAAATTTTAAAATTCATAAATAATGGCCTCCGCTATTTGATAACATCTACTTCCAGGGCACTGGCAGCATTCGTTTGATGGTAGACGGTTTGCTTCGCAGTTGTAAAATCGGCGTCTTGCGCCTTGTAAATATTCTCAACGTATTTCTGAGGATTTCTGTCAAAAAGCGGGAATGCCGTGCTTTGAACCTGGATCATGACCTTGTGCCCTTTTTTGAATGTATGCAAAACATCCTGCAGACGAAATTTAATGTCCGTAATTTTTCCTGCAACCAGTGCTTCCGGTTTCTCAAAGCTATTCCGGAACCTCGCCCGCATGACCTCGCTCCTTACCATTTGCTGGTACCCTGCCAATACCGTTTTGGCATCAGGCATATAGCTATGATTTTTTTCATCTCCCGGATATACATCAATCAGTTTGACAAAAAAATCTGCGTCGGTACCGGTGCTGCTGATTTTCAATAATGCATTGATTTCACCTCCAAGCGTAATGTCCTGATCCAGGACATCTGTTTCAAATACGAGCACATCTGACCTCGTAGCAGCAAAGCGTTGGTCTTCCGACATATATTCGAAGGGCGTAAAACCGGACATTTGCTTGTAATTCGCAGTGTAAGGAACCGGTTTCATCGGATCGCTCACATATTCACTCACCGACTTGGCTTCTTTTGGAGCATTAAAATCGAGCTTTCCGTTTGAATGGAAGTATAGTTTTTTCTTTTCAACAGAGGCAGCCGGCCATTTGTCGAAAGTCTTCCACTCTTTTTTCCCGGTGTCAAACAAATATGCTTCCGGCAAACCTGTTTTGCCGTCGCCAGCTTCTTTCAAAAAGTGTTTGAAAAATTTGGCTTCTATATTGTTCTGATAAAATGTTGCAATACTATCGCCGAAATAAATGTCATTATGTAACGTGTGACCAGTTTCGCGGCTCCAACGTCCATGTCCAAAAGGCCCTACCACAATGGTATTATAAGCAGAAGGATTATTTTTCTCGATCGTTTTGTAGGTATTCAATGGGCCATACAAATCCTCAGCATCAAACCACCCTCCTACGGTCATAAATGCGTGTTTAATACCTTTCAAATGCGGTAGAATGTCTCTTTTCTTCCAGAATTCGTCCTTGTTCGGATGATTGACGGTTTCTTGCCAGAAGAAGTTTTTGGAATAATAACGGTCAAAGTCTTTCAGTGAACCCATATTCAGGTTAAATGCAAAACCATCAGGCTCAGGCTGGATCATATCGCCAGCGAACCACGAAGAGGTCGTAGGCTTTGGCGGTTTGATACCAAATACCGGGAATGTAAGGTAGTAACCTTGGGTAAATGCGCCATTATGGTGAAAATCGTCGAAAAAGAAGTCGGCGATCGGTGCTTGCGGCGACGATGCTTTCAGCGCAGGATGTTCGCAGAGCGCGCTGGCCGTCGTATAAAAGCCGGGATAAGAAATTCCCCATTGCCCTACCCTTCCATTATTGTTAGGCACATTCTTCAAAAGCCATTCGATCGTATCATACATATCTGAGGCTTCATCCACATCACTTTTGCTCTTTTTCTGATCAATATGAGGCGTCATATTTGTCCATTCGCCTTCACTCATATAGCGTCCACGAACGTCCTGATAAACGAATATGAATTTGTCACGCATTAAGGCCGGGCTTGGGCCCAGTCTGGGAGGATAGTTGTTCTCACCATACGGCGCAACGCTATAACACGTCCGTTGCATCAGAAACGGGTATTTCTTCTCGGCGGAAGCATCCTTTGGAACATACACAATGGTATGAAGCTTCACACCGTCCCTAACCTGAATGTCATACTCAGATTTTGAATAATTTTCCCGGATAAACTTTTCATCACCGGTGTTTTGCGCATTTGCGGCACAAACGAAAAGCATCAATGCGATGCTAAGTAGATTTTTCAGCATGAGTCAATATTATTTTCTTTTGTAATAATTAAGGGTCACCGACGCGGAGTTAGACCTTTCACTTAATGTATAAAAGCCACTTCCGTCAGCAGCAAAGCAAATTCCCTCCCCTTGCGGTTCAAGCGCCACGAGCAGTTGTTTGGTAGCCGCTTTCATTAATGTCTGCCCAATGGATTCTCCCTGTGCACGCTTCCAGTAATAAGCCGCGAGGTATGTGCGGAGTACTATTTCACTTCCGTCTTTGGATACACTACCCGCCGTAACAATAGTCGCAGCTGGAACGGTGCCTATTTTCTCCGCAGTAATGGTTTCGTTTAAAGATTGAGGAAAAGCCAGACGGTAAATCCCGGTATTCTGAGATTCTTTTGAAATGATAAAAATGTCTTTGGAAACCGGGTCTAACAACAATGATTCTGCGTCCCTGGGGCCGTCGGGATAGCTGAAAGTTATTTTTTCAACATTACTTTGGTTAAAAGCGCCATTGATATCACTGATTTCCGGAACACGGTAAATGGTACTGGTAGAGGCAATGGGTGAATTGTTGTTCCCTATATCTCCGATGTAAAGGTAGTTCACACCATTGGTCGGTCCCGGGCCAATGGCTACATCCTCCCAGTCACGGTTTATCGTCCCAGGCACATTGAATTCCTTAATCGATTTTCCGTCTTTACTTATAAGATAAAGAGAATTGGGTCGCCCGGAATCCTGGTTGGTCCACAATGAGCCGCTCATGCTATAACTCGGAACCAGGCCAGAGGCTTCATCAATAATACCCGGAGTAATGGCAACTTTTTCAGGAGTAGTTTCAAACTGATCGGAACTGCCTGGGTCAGGTGCGGGATCAGGATCACAGGAGCAGGTAACACAAAAAATAAGCGTAGAAAGAAGAATACCAAACTGTCCGCCCCGCCTTTTATATAATTTCATAAAAAACACTTCATGTTAGATTTGCTAAAAATACGTACTTTTGCGCCATTTATTATCAGCCACTTTCATTATATCAGTATTAAAATAGTTATATGTTACGTACACATACCTGTGGGGAGTTAAGCTTAGAACATGTAAATCAAGACGTTGTATTGTGTGGTTGGGTTCAGCGCGTTCGCGATAAAGGCGGAATGATCTGGCTCGATTTGCGCGACCGTTATGGCTTAACACAGCTCCTTTTCGAAGAAGGAAAAACGCCCGCAGCTGTATTGGAAACTGCCCGCTCGCTGGGCCGCGAATTCGTGATTTCAGCCAAAGGCGAAGTCATCGAACGCCTTTCCAAAAACGATAAAATAGCAACCGGCCATATCGAGATACGCGTTTCAGAGCTCTCCATTCTGAACCCTGCAAAACTGCCTCCTTTTCTGATTGAAGATGAGACTGACGGGGGCGACGACATTAGGATGAAGTATCGCTATCTGGACCTACGCAGAAATTCTGTTCGTAAAAACCTGCAACTCCGTCACCAGGTTGCACGTCATACCCGCGCATACCTCGATGATCTTAATTTTATTGAGGTTGAAACCCCGGTACTGATCAAGTCAACACCAGAGGGTGCCCGCGACTTTGTCGTGCCAAGCCGGATGAACCCGGGAGAATTTTATGCGCTTCCGCAATCACCGCAGACTTTTAAACAACTATTGATGGTAGCCGGTTTTGACCGTTACTATCAGATTGTGAAGTGCTTCCGCGACGAAGATTTGCGCGCTGACCGTCAGCCTGAGTTCACTCAGATTGACTGCGAAATGTCATTTGTGACCCAGGAAGACATTCTGAATACGTTTGAAGGTTTGATCAGAAATCTGTTCAGCAAAGTAAAAGGATTTGATCTCCCGGAAGTACCGCGTATGACATATGCTGACGCTATGCGCCTTTACGGTTCAGATAAACCCGATATCAGGTTTGAAATGCAGTTCACCGAGCTGAAAGGAGAAGCGGTTGACCTTACGTCAGGTAAAGGGTTTGGTCTTTTTGACGACGCCGGACTGGTAGTGGGTATATGCGCGCCAGACTGCGCGGTATACACCCGTAAGCAGATCGATGAATTAACTGACTGGATCAAACGCCCACAAATTGGTGCGAAAGGCCTGATCTACGTGAGATACAATACCGATGGATCAATCAAATCGTCCGTTGATAAGTTTTACTCAGAAGAGGATATTAAAAAATGGGTTGAAGCGTTCAATGCTAAGCCAGGTGATCTTTTATTGATCCTTTCCGGGCAGGGAGATAAAACCCGCAAGCAATTGAATGAGCTGAGATTGGAAATGGGTTCAAGGCTTGGATTGAGAAATCCGGAGGAATACAGGGCTCTTTGGGTTCTGGATTTCCCTCTGCTCGAATTTGGCGAGACTGAAAACCGCTGGTTTGCAATGCACCATCCTTTCACCAGCCCAAAACCGGAAGATATTGATCTCCTGGACACAAACCTGGGCCTTGTGAGAGCCAATGCATATGATATGGTTATTAACGGCGTTGAAGTTGGTGGAGGTTCCGTCAGAATATTCGAAAAAGATCTTCAAAAGAAGATGTTTGAAATTTTAGGATTTTCTCAGGAAGAAGCTCAGGAACAGTTCGGTTTCCTGATGAATGCATTTGAATTCGGTGCGCCACCACACGCAGGAATCGCCTTCGGATTCGATAGGTTGTGCTCGATTTTTGGAGGTGCAGATTCGATCCGTGACTTCATTGCCTTCCCTAAAAATAATTCAGGAAGGGACGTAATGATCGATTCGCCATCAGTAATAGCAGACAGCCAGCTGAAAGAGCTAGCAATAAAAGTGGAATAATTAAATTTTTTATCAATATAATATCTTCCGGAAGAATAATTTAATTAAAATAAGATTTCGTAGTTTTGACGAACTTAAATTTTATAATTTAACTTGATGGTGCCTTTTATCGTGAGGGCACCATTGACTGTAATAATACACTGCATGCATTATAATTCCTGTTCGAAAAAGTACAGTAAAAGTATTTTCCTTATACTGTTAATGATTGTTAGTTTTCCAGTCCTTGCACAAAACCCGGCCCCCCAAACGGCTCCAACACAGCCAGCTTCACAACCTCAGGTCCCTGCATCCCAGATCTCAAACCAGCAGGCGGTAGAATTTTACAATCAAGCCAAAGGTGCAGGGATGTCCGATATGGACATTGAAAGGGCCGCTCTTCAGAAAGGCTATACGCTTGACGATATTTCTTCGATACGCCGACGCCTGCAGCAACAAACCTTAAAGGATAATACACAAAAAGACCCCAATCGGGACAAGGTTGATGATACCCGTGAACAGGAAGATCGGGATGAATTGGACGAAGAAACAAACAACGAGAGAGATTCCACGGCATTAATCAGATCACGTCAGGGAAGGCTTAACAGAACCTTCGGATCTTCATTTTTTGGAAGGTCAACGGTCACTTTTGAGCCGAACCTAAGAATTCCCACTCCAAAAAACTACGTATTAGGACCCGATGATGAGCTGGTTGTAGATATTTACGGTAATGCAGTAGACAATTTTCGTATGAAGATCAGTCCGGAAGGAACCGTTAAAATGCTAAACCTTGCACCAGTATATGTCAATGGTCTTACCATTGAGCAAGCAAGCGAACGTATTATTAACAGGCTACGCCAAGCATACTCTACGCTCAACAGGCCGGGATCAGGAACGTATTCCAGCATCACACTTGGCAATGTAAGAAGCATCCGGGTTATGGTCATCGGAGAAGCAATTAACCCCGGTAGCTATACAGTATCATCACTTTCTACTGCCTTTAATGCGCTTTATGTATCGGGCGGTCCTGGTCGCAATGGCTCTTACCGGAATATTGAAGTAGTTAGAAACAACAAGATCATACGTAAAATTGACCTTTACCGCTTCCTGATTGATGGTGATTTGAATGACAACATTTCATTACAGGATCAGGACATCATTTTAATACGGCCATACGATACCAGAATTGAAATTGATGGCGAATTAAAAAAAACAGGTGTGTTTGAAGCTAAGCCCGGCGAAACGTTAAAAGATATTTTGAAGTACACCGGTGGTTTTACCCCTGATGCTTTTACACAACTTATTCAATATCAGCGAAACACAGGCAATAACTTTGTAATAGGCAGTATTGATTCAAGTCAGGTCAATTCCTTTGTTCCGAAAAATGGGGATATATATACCGTTAAGAAAATACTTGATATTGTGGCAAATCAGGTAGAAGTACGAGGTGCTGTGACCAGACCGGGACTATACCCGCTTGACGAGCGTACCAAAACCGTAAAGGAACTAATCAACATTGCACAGGGAATTGGCCAGAGAGCTTTTTTGAACAGAGCATTACTGGAAAGGTCCAGCGGGGACACCCAGACAGGTCTGGTTGCAATTGACCTGAGAAAACTCCTGAATAACGAGATCCCCGACATCACATTGCTACCTGGCGACATTCTGACCATCAAATCGGTTGAAGATCTGAAAGAATTCACCTATTTGTCAATCGATGGCTCTGTAATCAATCCGGGCTCTTACTATTACTATAAAGATATTACGATTGCCGACCTTATCTTTCAAGCCGGTGGCTATACAGAAGGTGGTGTACCCTATCGCATTGAAGTCTCACGTCGTGTAAAAAATGATACAACCGGATTACCCGATAGTCAAAACGTCCGTATTTTTACGCTTAATGTTAGTGATAATCTGATATTGAATGAGGACGATCAGAAGTTCAAACTTTCTCCCTATGACATTGTTCTCGTGCGGAAGTCGCCGCGATATGAAGTGCAGAAGACGGTTACCATCGCAGGAGAAGTTATCTATCCGGGAACTTATACGATTGTTAATAACTTCGAACGAATCTCAGACCTATTCCCCAAGGTAGGCGGATTGAAAAAGGAAGCCTACATAGAAGGGGCGCGATTTTACCGAAACAGAGAATTGGTTGCACTTGATTTGAAAGCCATCGTCAATAAACCGAATATACCTGCAAATTTGCTTCTTGCAGATGGTGATACACTTTACGTTCCAAAAAAATCGGAAATGATCAGGATTCAAGGTGGTGTATATAACCCATCTGTGATGAATTTTGACAAGAACTTTGAATTCAGAGAATACATATCTCAGGCTGGTGGATTCACGGAAAGAGCTCGAAAGAGCCGGACATTTGTATCCTATCCAAACGGCAGAACTCATAGGACGACCCGTTTTCTCTTTTTCCGCTCTTACCCGAATGTCGAACCTGGATCAGTCATCACCGTTCCGATGAAAGAACCTCGAAATGAGCAACCGATGTCGCGGGGTGAAAGAATCGCCTTAATATCCTTACTCTCAACTTTAGCGATCACGCTAATACGTATCCTATAAGTATGCCTGATCAAATGAATATAAGAAAACAAGATGCTCTTGAAATCAGCATAGGGGACTTAATTAATTTTATTAAAAAGTATATTATTTTCTTAATGCTGACTGGTCTCAGTTTTGCGATCATTGGTATTTTATATAGCTTTTCGCTTACCAGACTATTTACAGCCCAAACTGTCTTATTACCGGAATACAATATGTCAAGCGGCAATTCATTTTTTAGTATGGCTGTCGGCGCCGAAAAGGGAGGGGCCGAAAAATTAGTTCCCGACCTGTATCCTAATATCCTTAAAAGTACACCTTTTGGCCAGTATTTACTTAAGCAACCTGTTACAGATGAATCTGGCAAAAGATACCCTCATCTTGAAGAATATCTTGGCAGATCCAAGCAGGTAAGCTTACTTTCCCGTGTCTTATCCGTATTTAAAACGGATTCACCTCAATCTGCCAAGGGTCCTACTCTGCTTCCTTCTCCAAACATTCTAATGATAAGCAGGGAAGAGCAAGGAAAAATATCCAGCGTAATCGGACTCATTAACATAACGGTGGATGACAAAAATGGAATTATTACATTAGAATGTGAAATGTCCGATCCGGTGGTTGCCGCCATTCTGGTGGAGGCGAGTAAGAAGTATTTGATCGATTATGTTGAAGAATACCGTACTTCCAAAACTACGGACCAAGTTACTTTTCTCCAGGAAAGAGTTCGTGAGTCGAAAAGTAGACAACAGATAGCAGAGTACGCGCTTCAAAGTTACCGCGATAGAAATCGTAGCTCGTTTCTTAATGTTGCACGTATTGAAGAACAGCGCCTACAAGCTGATTATACATTGGCCCAGTCCGTTTATTCTGATCTGGTCGTTAAACTGGAGCAGGCAAAAATTAAGGTAAAAGAAGAAAAACCAGTTTTCAAAACGTTAGAACCCGTGCAGGTTCCGACTAGCAAGAGTAGCCCAAAGCGACCTCTTACTGCCATTACTTTCGCCGTTGTCGGGACCTTTATGGCGTTACTTTACATTGTCTTCTTTAAAGAAAAGTACCATTTGAAGTTATAATAAACCTTTTGTGCCTAACTTTCGCCCGGAAGGGTACTTTGATTTCATCTTCTGGCAAACGACAAGTATAAAACAAAAGTCACACTATTAAATTATATAAAATGAAAGTTGTCTTACTCGCTGGAGGCCTGGGTACACGCCTGTCTGAGGAAACGGTATTACGCCCTAAACCAATGGTTGAAATTGGTGGAAGCCCCATTCTATGGCATATCATGAAAATATATGCATCTCATGGCTTCAATGAATTTGTTATTTGCCTCGGCTATAAAGGCTACGTAATCAAAGAATACTTTGCCAATTATTTCCTTCATCAGTCGGACGTAACGTTTGACATGAAGGAAAACAAAATGGAAATTCATAACTCGCAGGCTGAGCCCTGGAAAGTCACTTTGGTCGATACCGGTTTTGATACCATGACCGGTGGTAGAGTAAAAAGGGTCCAGAAATACCTTAACAACGAACCTTTCCTTCTTACGTATGGCGATGGTGTTGGTAGCATTAACATTAGGGAAGTCGTAGATTTCCATCGTCAGAACAACAAATTTCTCACCGTAACTGCTGTACAGCCATCGGGCCGCTTCGGTGCCCTCAATATTTCTGATAATAATAGTGTATTATCGTTTATGGAAAAACCAAAAGGAGACGGTGCCTGGATAAACGGGGGGTTTTTCGTGTGCCAACCGCAGATTTTGGATTACATTTCAGATGATAGCACTATTTTTGAGAAAGAGCCTCTGGAAAATATTGCTGCAGACGGGCAAATGATTGCCTATAAACACAGTGGTTTTTGGAAACCCATGGATACGCTACGGGACAAACAAGAACTTGAAAATTTGTGGGATTCTGGGGAGGCTCCCTGGAAAAACTGGTAAATCCTGATGATGAATTATCAACACTTAACACAATACTATAAAGGTAAGCGGATTTTTCTGACAGGGCACACCGGATTTAAAGGGTCGTGGCTGCTTTATTGGCTTCACCTGCTGGGTGCCGAGGTAAAAGGTTACTCTTTAGCTCCTGAAAATGAATTTGACCTTTTTCATTCTATTCAAGGTAGTCGGCTCTGCGACTCCGTCATTGCCGATATCCGCGACAGAGATCGACTAATCAGAGAAATACAGGCATTCTCCCCTGATTTCATATTTCATCTAGCCGCTCAACCCCTGGTTCGCCTTTCCTACGAAATTCCTTCTGAAACATTTGCCATAAATGCAATCGGGACGGCTCATGTACTCGATGCCGCACGTTTGCTGAAAAAACCCTGCAATGTCATTCTGATCACTACTGATAAAGTTTATGAAAATAAGGAGTGGCACTATCCGTATCGTGAAAACGATCGCCTTGGTGGTTACGATCCTTATAGTGCCAGTAAAGCATGTGCAGAACTGGTTATTGGCTCTTACCGAAATTCCTTTTTCAACCCCGCCGAATATGTAAAACATAAAAAGGCCGTTGCGAGCGCTCGTGCTGGTAATGTGATCGGTGGAGGGGATTGGGCGAAAGACAGGATCGTTCCGGACATTGTACGTGCTTTAAGTGCAGGAAAAGCCGTTTCTGTGCGTAATCCTAGTGCGATTCGACCTTGGCAGCATGTACTGGAACCTCTTGGAGGGTATTTGCATCTCGGTAGTAAAATGGTTGATGATCCTGAATTATTCTCAGACAGCTGGAATTTTGGCCCCCAACCCGAAGACAATCTGACTGTCGAGGATCTCGTAGCCATTGCCTTGAAAACCTGGGGCTCGGGAAATTATTATAAGCCTGAGTCGACTGAAGAACCTCACGAAGCTGGTCTGTTAAAGCTCGATATCAACAAGACTGTTAATGTGCTAAACTGGCGACCGAAATACAACGCGCAAATTTCCATTGCAAAAACTTTGGAATGGTATAAAAAGAACCAACTCAGTGTTTCCGGAAAAGAACTCGTCGAACAGCAAATAACGACCTTTATCAATGAATAAAACGAAGGTCGTTGTATTGGGTGCCAGTGGCTTTGTAGGCCAAAGTTTTGTCCGCAGTTTCAGTTTAGATCCGTCTATCGACTTATCTATAACTTCGCGGAATTTAAGTACAGGAGCACTTTTTTTTGATATCCTGCAACCTGAAACCTGGTCGGCATTATTGGAAATTAAACCAGATATTGTAATTGATGCCAGTGGTTACGGGATCGTAAAGAACCAGACAGATCTGCACATGCTATATCGGGTTAATTACCTTGACAAGCGAGACCTGATCGACTATCTTTTCAAATACCTGCCCGAATTGTTCTGGGTACAAATCGGCACCGCTTTTGAATACAGCCTTGAAAACGAAGCATTAGACGAAGATAGTCCGTGTTTCCCCAGGACGCACTATGGGATATCAAAGTTACTCTTCTCGAATTATCTTCAAATGGTTGTAAAACGGCAGTTTACTATTTTGAGACCTTTTGGTATGTTTGGAGCGGGAGAAGACATTTCTAAACTCTTTCCTTTGTTAATTGAAGCTCAGAAAAGCAGAAAGGAGATCGAACTGTCAGATGGCCTGCAGAAGAGAGATTACTTTTATGTGAATGATCTGGCCGATTTTGTTCTTGATCTGGTCAGACACAAAACAATATTCAAGTTAGAAAAAGAAATAATCAATGTAGGGACCGGAGAGGCCCGATCCATTCGCGAACTGAGCCAAATTATATCTGAAAAAATTGAGGGATTCGATCATGCTCTATGGAACTGGGGAGCGATTCCGCAACGGCAGGGCGAAAATCAAATTTTTTACAATGCCTCCGTCAAAGCAAAGAGACTTGGATTTATTAGTACCAACTTAGATGAGGCTTTTCAAAACACTGTTAATTACTATCACAACCTGTAAAAAATGGAGCAACTCCTGGATAAACTTACCAATATAGACAGCGAAGTATTACAACTCTTACTTCCAGTTTTACAGAAAAAAATCGTACGGGAAATTGTTCCAGGGGAAAATTACATTCCGGTTACCGGGAAAGTAATTGACGAACAGGATCTCTTGTATGGTATTGACTCCGTCATGGACGGTTGGCTGACTACCGGCAGGTTTGGGAAAAAATTCGAATTTCAGTTTGCCAAATATTTTGGTTCTAAGTTTTCCGTTTTGGTCAACTCCGGATCGTCGGCGAATCTCTGTGCATTTTATGCATTGACTTCGCCAAAGCTTGGCGAAAGGCAGGTAAAACCAGGAGATGAAGTAATCACGGTTGCTGCCGGATTTCCAACGACCGTGAACCCATTGATACAGTACGGGGCAATTCCGGTGTTCATTGATGTTGATATTCCGACGTATAATATCAAAGCAGAGCTCATTGAGCAGGCTATTACTTCCAAAACCAAGGCCATTATGGTGGCCCACTCGTTGGGCAATCCCTTTAATCTGGACATCGTAATGGAGGTTGCAAAAAAATACAACCTGTGGGTGATCGAGGATGATTGTGATTCGCTTGGTGCTACATACAGAGGTCGTAAGACCGGAACATTTGGCGATCTGGCGACCGTATCATTTTATCCGGCTCATCATATCACGATGGGCGAAGGTGGGGCTATTTTGATAAACAATCCAAAACTCAAAATGGTCGTCGAAAGTTTCCGGGATTGGGGACGGGATTGCTACTGCGAAACCGGAAAGGACAATACTTGCCGTAAACGATTTGAATGGCAATTGGGTGATCTACCATTTGGCTACGACCACAAATACACGTATTCGCACATTGGGTTCAACCTGAAAGTAACTGATATGCAGGCCGCCATTGGACTAAGCCAATTGCAGAAAGCGGATCAGTTTGTTGCTAAGAGAAGAGAAAACCACGCGCTTTTGTACAAAGCACTGGTTCCATTCCAGGAACACTTTATCCTGCACGAAGCAACACCACACAGCGAACCAAGCTGGTTCGGTTTTATGGTTACTATCAGAGAAGGCAGTCCGATAAATCGTAGTGATCTGACTCAGTATCTGGAAGAAAACCTGATAGGTACGCGATTACTGTTTGCTGGCAATCTCCTTCGTCAACCAGCGTACAAGGGGATTGAACATCGTGTAGTCGGCGATCTTACCAACACGGACATCATTATGAACGACTCGTTTTGGCTGGGCGTATGGCCGGGGTTGAACCAAATCCATTACGAATATATCGCGGAGACCATTAATAAATATATACAAAGTTTATAAACACATGCGCTATTTTATAACTGGCGGTTGCGGCTTTTTGGGTTCCAATCTCGCTGCAGAAGTCCTCAAAAAAGGTGACGAACTATTTGTATTTGATAATTTATTCCGATCTGGTTCAGAGCAAAATCTGGCGTGGCTTCGTCGGCAAGGGAATTTCAAGTTCTACAATTCGGATATCCGATCTTACAACGATGTAGAATATGCGATTAGGGATGCTCAGCCTGATGTTATATTTCATTTGGCTGGCCAGGTAGCCATGACCACTTCTCTAGTTAATCCACGATTGGATTTTGAGATCAATGTACTTGGAGGTAACAACCTGCTTGAGTGCGTTCGTAAATACGTACCCGAAGCTATTGTTACATATTCTTCCACAAACAAAGTTTATGGAGATTTCGACAATTTGGAATTCGTTGAGACCATGACCCGGTACAAGGCCGAGGGCTACGAAAATGGGTTTGACGAAACTTTGGCTCTCAATTTTCAGTCTCCGTACGGGTGTTCTAAAGGTGCTACTGATCAATATATGCTGGATTATGCCAAAATGTTTGGGTTGCGTACTGTTGTTTTCAGGCACTCATCTATTTTCGGTGGAAGGCAATTCTCAACGTTTGACCAGGGCTGGATCGGGTGGTTTGTAAAACAGGCAATCGACATTAAGACCGGAGCACTAAAAGACAATTTCACGATTTCCGGAAACGGTAAACAGGTTCGGGACATTTTGTTTGCCGACGATCTGATCAGCTGTTATTTCTCCGCTATCGAGAATATAGAGCAAACAAAGGGGCAGGTGTTTAACATTGGTGGCGGCATGAATAACAGTCTTTCTCTCTTAGAGTTATTCAGTGTTCTCGAAAATAAGCTTGACATCAAAATGTCTTATACCCAGCTACCCTGGCGTCAAAGCGATCAAAAGGTGTTCGTTGCTGACATTACCAAAGCAGCTTCGGTGTATAACTGGCATCCTAAGCTGGATAAGGAAACAGGTATTAACCGAATGATTGAATGGGTTTCTGGCAATTAATGTCGTTCTCCTTTGAACATATAACGTTTTATAGTCGATGAAAAAAAATGTTGTAGTCTATGGGTTAGCAATAGGCAGTTACAGAACCCAAAATCTCATAAAGGCACTTTTGGAAACTAAGGAGATAAATACCTTTTTCTTTAACTACGAGCAATTCTGGCGGAAAACATCTCCGTTTTTTACTGCATATTTGTTTTTTACTGAATTTATGGTCGTGTTGAAGTCACATATTGTGATATTCCCTGCGATGCGACACCAATTTACTTTCAGGTACAAACTGGCAAAATTGCTTGGAAAACAAATCATTACTGACTTTTACGTATCTTTTTACGATTCACAGGTAATTGATGCAAAAACTATTGATAGCAATAGTAAGGAGGCTCAAAAACATTTCGAACGGGATCTTAAGGCAATACTTTTATCCGACTGTGTAATATTCCTTAATGAAGCCGAAGCAGCTTATTACACCTCACTTGTAAAAGTAAATTTGTCCGACATTCATTATAAGATCGTTCCACTCTGCGTCGATAACAGAGAATTGGCTTACAATAAATATGCTCAGAGTGCCAAGGCAAAGTTTACTATTTGCTGGTGGGGAACTTACATTACACTCCATGGTTTAGATAAAATTCTGGACGCTGCTAAAATACTTTTTGACGAGGGGGTTGATTTTGAATTGTACCTATTCGGTGAGAGTGAAGAAAAGGCGATACCATATAAAAACAAAATTAGAGACCTTGGTATTGAGAAAGTTGTTACCATCAATAATAGTAAATCCTTTAATAATGGTAAGCTTGAACCATTTTTGATTCAGAATTGCGACCTGGCTTTGGGCGTTTTTGGCGACAGTTCCAAGGCCAGAACTGTTTTTACAAACAAGATAGCAGACGCTTTTGCAATGGGACTTCCTGTTTTAAGTAGTCATTCCACAGCGATGGAAGATCTATTGTCAAAGGATCAATCTGAAATAATTATCTGTGGCAACCAGCCAAAAGACATTGCGGAGGCCATTATCGCATTGGAGGGTGACAGAGCTAAACTTCTCGCAATCGGGAAAAGTGCGCGGAGGAGATTTGATACAACTTTTTCTTATAAAGTGTTTAAGAACAAGATATCTTCAATCCTGACTTCACCGCTTTGGCAGAGCCCATGACAATACCTGTTTCACAAGATTAATAGAATATCAGAATGCAGGTACAGCAAGAAATAAGGAACAGCACCATTGTCGTTTTTATCAGTAAATACAGCGGAGTTTTGATTGGAATACTGATTAATTCAACACTAGCCAGACTTCTGTCTCCCAAAGAATTTGGTGTTTTGAGTGTTGTAACTGTTTTCATTACATTTTTCAATATTTTGAGCGACATAGGCCTTGGATCCGGCATTGTACAAAATCAAAATCTTACGTACCGGGACTTATCGGACATTTTCAAACTGAGTGCGATACTTAGTGTAGTTCTTGCCTTACTGTTTTGCTTATGCGCTTTCGGAATTGCTTCTTTTTACGATAATCAGGAATACATACGAATCTGCCAAATGCTTTCAGTTCATTTGTTTTTCAGCGCGCTTGCAGTAATACCACGAAATCTTTTGGTGAAAGAAAAAGCATTTAAAACGCTGGGGTTCATTGACACCAGCGTGGCATTAGTTACCGGTCTCGTTGCGATTTTGCTGGCCTGGCATCAGTTCAGCTACTACTCCATGATCTGGCGTTCCATATTTTCCAGTATCCTTGTTTTTTCCTTATACTTTACCTTTTCAAACCTGAAACTCCACAAAGGAATGGCGCTGGCGGGTGCCAGAAAGATTGCGGGGTACTCGTCTTATCAGTTTGCATTTAACTTCATCAATTACTTTTCCAGAAATCTCGACAATATTTTGATCGGTAAATTTATGGGAAATGCCAGTCTTGGGATTTATAACCAGGCTTACCAGCTCATGATCTATCCGGTTTCGTATCTCACCAACGTCATTACGCCTGTCCTCCACCCTATTCTGGCCAAATTTCAGGATAATAAGACCGTGATATTTCAGGAATATTTGAAAGTGGTCAACATACTGGCCAAACTAGGTATTCCACTTTCGTTGTTTATCTATTTTTCGGCCGAAGAAATCATTCTGATCATGTTGGGAAACCAATGGCTAGGTGTAATTCCCATTCTCAGAATTTTAAGTTTTTCAGTCTGGGTACAAATGATATTATCCAGTAGCGGTTCCATTTTTCAGGCTTCGGGTCGCACCGATCTACTGTTTCTTTCAGGAGTCTTGTCGGCGGTCATGCTGGTCTGTTCCATTTTAGTTGGTGTTTTGTATTTCAAATCCGTTGAAACTACTGCCTTGCTATTGGTAATCTCTTTCTACATCAATTTCCTGCAGGCTTTTTACTTATTGATCAAAACTGTATTGAAGTCATCGCTGCTAACCTTCGCCCAAATTTTCCTGAGACAGGTTCCACAGGCACTTATTCTGATTTTGCTTTTGCTTGCCTTTACCCATTACGACGGCAAGTTCATTCAAATCTCAATCGTTCTGTCATTGTTTATCAAACTGACTTTGTTGTCTGCCACGTTTCTCATTTTCAATTTCTCGTTCTTTGAAACATTCATAAAGCGCTATCTTACAAAATCACTCAACAGATAGTCTTCAAACCCAAATTATGACTTGCAATGGCAATTGAATTGGCCCCTATTCTCCTATTTGTTTACAATCGCCCGGACCAGACAAGAAAAACACTGGAAGCATTGGCTGACAATAGTTTAGCGGATCAATCGCAATTATTTATTTATGCAGACGGACCCAAACGTGGAACGGATACCGCGGGTCTTCAAAAAATTGAGGGTGTACGAAATGTTATCGCTGAACGGCAATGGTGTAAGCATGTGACCATCATCAAAGCAAATAGTAACAAAGGACTCGCCAATTCAATCATCGATGGAGTCACTGAAAAGATCAATGAATACGGGAAAGTGATTGTATTGGAAGATGATCTTGTTACTTCCAAAGGTTTTATAAAATTCATGAACGATGCATTGGATAAATATCAAAGCGACGAAAAGGTGATGCAGGTTTCAGGTCATCAGTTTCCATTGAATATTCCTCCAAATCACAGTTCTTTTTTTCTGCCTTTAACAACCTCATGGGGATGGGCCACTTGGAAAAGAGCTTGGGATCATTTTGACTCTGATGCCAAAGGATATGAAATTCTTAAAAAAAATAGATCTTTGGCACAACGGTTCGATCTAAACAGTGTGTATCCCTATTCGAAAATGCTTGTTAGTCAAATGGAGGGTAAAGATATCGACTCGTGGGCAATTAGATGGTATTGGGCCGTTTTCAAGGAGAATGGCATTTCACTTTTCCCTGATAAAAGTTTAGTGCAGAATATTGGTTTTGGAATACTTGCCACTCATACTTCGGGGTCAGATGCCTTTTTAATCTCGGATTTTGACAAATCTTATTTCATTTCAGATTTACCTAAACAGCCTAAAATTGAGGAGAAAAATTTCTACTCATTGAAGCAAGCATTATATAAATCTTTTTATAAATCCAGCTCCAGTATCTTAGTTAAGGCCAAAATTGGTATAAAAATGGGGCTGATTTTTTTAAAATTTACTTTACGCAACTGATATTAAATCGAAAGTTCTTAGAAGCTTCCACCGAAATATAGTAATTGTGATGACGATTAAGACATTATTTCATACATATTGAGCTAATATCTATCCTTTCGCAAAAAAGTGGCCTTCGGCTTCCATTGGTAGCCGTCCAATCTGGCCGATGCTAGTTTTGACTTTTGGGCTCCTGGAAATGATGAAATACGTGTAATAATTGGCGAAGACTCAATGATCAGCGGTAATTATTACTTCGAAACAGCGACAGGCACGATGAAGATTGGAGGCCGGGTATTTATTGGGGGCGGAGCTTTTATTTGTATAGATTATATTGAGATCGGTAGTGATGTAATGGCCTCATGGGGTTGCACTGTTGATGACAACAATTCTCATTTGCTAATATCCAACGAAAAAAAAACGATGTCCTGGATTGGAAAAAAGGTATAGAAGAAAGAAGGATCGGGAACTACAAAGACTGGAGTAATATGAAACATAAACCCGTAATTATAAAGGATATGGCTTGGATTGGCTTCAATGTGATTATCCTTAAAGGAGTTACCATCTGTATAAGTGCAGTTGTTGTCGCAGGAAGTGTGGTTGCCAAAGACCTTTCTGATTGTACAATGTTGCGATTGATTAGGCCTGCAAATGATACGAAGATATGAGTAGTATTTTGAACTTGATTAAGAAGTTGCGGTACAAGTTTACATTTGGTAAGCTTCCTAAATATTTGCATCAGACTGGCGTTGACACGATCATGCAACCTGATGGGATTAAGTTATTCTTTCACACCAAAAGGGAGGAAAGAAATTACGTAACAATAGGTAAAAAATGTATAATCAATGCAGATTTCATATTTGAAACAGAAAAAGGAAAAATCACGATCGGAGATAATGTTCACATAGGTAACGCCAGTTTTATATGCCGTACCAGCATTTCTATTGGAAACGATGTTACAATGGCTTGGGGAATTACGCTGTATGACCATAATTCCCATTCTATTCATTGGGAAGAAAGAATGAATGATAATAACCAGTGCTACAAAGATTTAACGGAGTCCCACAATAACATTCTGAACAAAGACTGGACCAATGTGGTACAAAAACCAATACAAATAGGCAACAAAGTCTGGATCGGATTTGATGCAACCATATTAAAAGGAGTGACTATCGGCGAGGGAGCAGTAGTTGGTGCCAAAAGCGTGGTTACGAAAGATGTACCTGCCTGGGCTGTGGTTGCTGGTAATCCGGCACGGATAATTAAGTTTTTAAATAAATAAAATGAAGGTTCTCATTATAGGTTCCAAGGGTTTTATTGGCGGATACGTCGTAGCGTCATTTCAAAAAACCCACTTCGAGGTCTATGAATGCGATGTGGTGGTCGACTACGAAAAATCGAACTACTACCAGATAGACTCGACTAATGCAGACTATCAGAAGATATTCCAGGACAAAGCTTTTGATGCTTGTATCAATTGTTCTGGTGCCGCAAGTGTACCGGATTCTCTCAAAAATCCATTCCGTGATTTCACGCTGAATACTTACAATGTCGTCAAACTCCTGGATGCCATCAGAACCAACCAGCCAACCTGCAAATTTATAAATTTGTCCAGCGCCGCCGTTTACGGAAACCCTGAAAGTATCCCGGTTACAGAGAATGTAAAATTGAATCCAATTTCCCCGTACGGACTCCACAAAATGCAATCTGAGCAGATTTGCCGTAGTTTCCATACGTATCATAACGTTCCAACGTGCTCACTCCGAGTTTTTTCTGCATATGGTAGTGGACTTAAAAAGCAGTTATTCTGGGACTTATATCAGAAAGCTAAAAACACAAACTACATTGAATTGTTTGGAACCGGAAAAGAAACCCGGGATTTCATTCATGTCCAAGATGTTGTTGATGCTATCACTTGCTGCCTGCATCACGCTGATTTCCAAGGAGAAAGCATCAACGTCGCCAACGGAGAAGAAATTTTGATCGAATATGCGGTCTCTACTTTTCTCTCATTTTTCCCCGAGAAAAAAACGGTATACTTCAATGGTAAAGTAAAAGCAGGCGATCCGCTTAACTGGCGTGCAGATATTTCGAAAATTCAATCTATGGGTTATAAACCTTCAATAAGTCTCTATCAAGGACTTGAACAATATTTTCAATGGAGAAGCCTACAGTAGCAAGAAAGAAGATTGGATTACTCTTTCTGTCCTCTTACAGTGAGTGGGCAGGTGGGACTATTTATATTTTGAACCTCATAAGAGCATTAAACTTTTTACGTGACGATTTAAAGCCCGAGATACTGCTGTTCCATGGTTACGGGTCGCCGATGAACGAGGTCAGGGATATCAATTATCCCTACATCTACTTTCATCAGGCTAATAGCCCCAACAAATTAATGAAAGTATGGCTTAGAGCAAAAAGGTTAATAACCCGAAAATCTGCCTTCTACAATCTTCTTCCCGAAATAGTTTATCCCTACAACCCAAAGGCCTTTCTTGGCAAAACGCCAATTCACTGGATACCAGATTTTCAGGAACGCTACCTCCCGGAAATGTTCTCCGAAGCGGAAATTGCAGAGCGAAGGAGTGCCCAATCGGCAATTGCATCCAGCGGTGAGATTGTTGTTTTCAGCAGCAACGACGCCATGAAAGACTTTAACAAATTTTATCCTGACCACCATTGTGATTTAAGACTTCTCCGTTTTGCCAGTATCCTGCCGCGATTTGATCATTTGGATATCACAGATTTGAAAACTAAATTCGATATCGGTAAAACCTACTTTATGTCCCCAAACCAGTTTTGGAAACATAAGAACCACAAGATTGTATTGGAAGCAATTGCGCTCTTAAAGGACAAAAATCTTGATTTCCAGGTGGCCTTTACGGGCAGCAATAAAGATCACCGGAATAAAGAATATTTCCAGACACTTCAACATTTTATCGAAAAGGAGCAGATTCAAAAATGGATTAGATTTCTTGGATTTATCGACCGGGCGGAACAATTGTCTTTGATGAATCATGCTACTGCTATAATTCAGCCTTCTCTGTTTGAGGGGTGGAGTACTGTTGTGGAAGACAGCAAGGCACTTAACCAATATATTATCTTGAGCGATTTGTCGGTACACAAGGAACAGGCTAATGAGAACTGTATTTTTTTTAATCCGCGATCGGCAGAACAGCTTGCATTGATAATCGAGCGATCAGTATCAATACCGCCACTCCGAAAGCAAGAAGATTATTCAAAAAATATCCAGGATTTCGCCCATACTATCATACAGGTGCTTGATCTCTGATTCTCAATCGACATAAATTACTTCGAAAATATTAGATTGACCATGCTGCAAGATCTCAAATTATCTATTATAACTGTTGTTAGAAACGGAGCGAACTCAATTGAAGGCACAATAAAAAGTATCCTTGCCCAGACCTATAAAAATATTGAATACATTATCATAGACGGCAAATCTACGGATGGTACGCTCGCAATCATTGAGCAATACCAACATCAGCTTGCCTATTGGGTCAGTGAACCAGATCGCGGGATATATGATGCAATGAACAAAGGAATAAGGGTAGCGACAGGGGATTGGCTATTATTTATTAATTCAGATGATTTCCTGACTGAAAATACGATTATTCAACAGGTGGTTCCCTATTTAATAAATTGTGAAAGCGAAGTTGCTTACGGAAAAGTTGAATTTATTTATTCCTCGGGCAAAGAGGTTTCCTATGGTCTTGATTGGAAAATTATCAAAGATAAATTTATCAACATATCCATGCGCATACCGCATCAGGCTACGTTTCATTCAAAGGCTTTGTTTATAAAAGAACAATATGATATTTCATATAAGGTACTTGGCGACTATGACTTGCTGCTCGGATATCTTAAAACGCAAGACGCGATATTTATTCCTTTGACTATTGCTAAAATGTACGAAGGGGGAATTAGTAATCAGATAAGTAAATATACGTTGTTAAAAGAAACAAGAAAAGCACAGATAAAACATAAAATCTACAAATATATTCCATCGATAGAATGGTTTGCGTATGGCGCGAAACTTATTCTGGTCAATGCTGTGATACGAATTTTTGGAACCGTTGGAAAGGACAAAATAAAATATATTAAGAAGTATATTAGTTTTTAAGCTATCTAATTCAGCCAGTCAATATACCGAGCAAAATGTCAAAACTATTAATTTATATCCCTTTTTTTTGGAACTATTTACTGATTAAACTTTGCAATGGGAAGTTCAATTCGTTCCCAAAAATATCAGGTTTTATATTCGTCAGTGGAAGAAAGGGAACTCTTGAATTTGGCGAACGCGTTGTGATAAATTCGAGTAAGTGGGCAAATCCCGTTGGACTTGCTTCGCAAACACGATTTCGGATACTGCAGGGGGCATCTATAAAAATCGGAAACAATGTGGGGATATCCAGCTCAATATTTGTTGCCCATAACAGTATTGTGATCGAAGATAATGTAAATATTGGCGGTGGTTGCCAACTTTTGGACAATGATTTTCATTCATTAGATCCCATTTTAAGGCTAAGTGAACAGGATCAAGCACATATTGCATCCTCTCCTATTCACATAAAGAACAATGCATTTATTGGCACTCAATGCATCATTCTGAAAGGTGTAACGATTGGATGTGAGAGCATTGTTGCAGCCGGGTCTATTGTAACGAAGTCAATACCAGATCGTGAAGTATGGGGCGGCAATCCCGCCCGGTTTATTCGTAGGATCAGAAAAGAGATATGAAGATGAATAAATTCCCGAAGTTTTCCATTATTACCGTTTCTTATAACTCTGAGAAGTATATTGAAGAAACGATTAAGAGTGTCATTTCACAATCATATCCCAATATTGAATACATTATAATTGATGGAGAGTCCACAGACGGGACTATTGACATTATAAAAAAATACGAATCCCAGATTACATATTGGGCAAGTGAAAAAGATCAATCCATGTATGACGCCATTAATAAAGGATTGAGAAAATGTACCGGTGATTTTATTTGGGTTATCAATTCAGATGATTATATTCCCGAACAAGATACGGTTCAAAATATCTTGATACATATACAAAAATATCCCAATGAGCTCGGTTATTACGCGGATGTATTTATCAGGGAAGGTAGCAATATTCGATTGCGTAGGAGTTTACAAGTAACCAAAAAGCAATTACTACTATCCATGCACGGAACATTTATACCTCACCCGGCTTTAATTGTAACTAGAAAAAGCCTTGATTTTGTCCATGAATATAATCTAAAATACAAATACGCTTCTGATTTTGACTATATATTCCGGCTTTTAGACTCTGGAACGCTTCGACATCTGAAAATTCCAATCAGCGTTTTTAGACGGCATACTGAGAGTATTACCTCTTCGGGCAAACTTAACTACGATAGACTTGAAATCTTACGCGACTTCGGGTACAAGAATTACAACGTACTTGACCGAAGGTTGACCTATTTATTTATTTGGATAAAGTATAAAATAATTAATTACCTATAATTCATTTTGACTAAGTTTCTAACATACGTATATATAATTAGTTTACCCTTTACCAGTGCTTTTGCACTGACGGAGGTAATAACACCATCTTTGCTTATTCTGTTAGCTTTATCCTTTTTATTCTTCATTGGTTTTATATTAAGAACAACCAGTTTTAGAATCGATTATGTTGATATCGCGGTTCTACTATTCTGGGCATCCGTGGTTATCAGCTTTTTTTTGAACTCAGGATTATTCCTTTCAGGAAAGCCCTTAAATCACATGGTCGCGTACAGCTTTGTAATTTTGGCCAACTACTATATGCTCCGAAACATTATAACGGATCAAATTGTAAAAAAGGAGATATCATTTGAAAGAATAACTTATTTACTCGGAATTGGCTTATTGATTACCTCCATTTTGGGTTTGATTGAATTCGTCGCAAAAAATATATACTTTATTGATGTAGATCAATACATTCCTCGCGTTGCAGTAGAAGGTTACAAACCATTTGCATCTGGCTTTATACGGATCCGTTCTGTCATTATTGAGTCAGGCCACTTGGCTTTTTATTACGAAATTCTTGGCCCTATTGGCCTTTATGGTTTGAGAAAGAACAGGAAGCTGTTCGTTCTTACGTTGATAACCATGCTATTTTGCTTTATTTTCTCTTTTAGTACTGCGGGGTGGGTCATTGCAGGAGGGATCTCGGCTATTATCTTAATTGGAAGAACGATCCGTAAACTATTCCAGATAAACAGAAAGATAAAAATAGTGAGAGCTATATCCATTGCAACTTTCAGCATACTCATTGTTACCGCGTCATTCTCCCTCTATAAAACCGTTGGGTCCCAAATTATTGAAGCAACCGTTTACAATAAAGTAATTGCCTCAGGATCTGCCAATGACAGATCCGAGAGAGCTGTTCAGGTAGTTGAAACGATCAATAATGCCGATGCTCTACACCTAATATTCGGCTACGGACCGGCTGCATATGATTCCCTTCGTTATGACGCGGCTGCACTGGTTTTGTATTTCACTTTTCTGCTCGAAAGTGGCGCCTTGGGTTTATCACTATTTCTCCTTTTTATTTTGTTTAATTTCATTGATATTATTTCAATTAAAGATAAAACTTTAAGAACTATTTTCCTTTGCTCATTGGTAGCAGCACTAGTGCATTTCGTATCTATTTCCAATTACTGGTATCCCTGGTTTTGGGTTTTGCTTATTCTCAGCCAAATAGCCAAATCGAAATTAGATGAAGCGCCGTTAAAGGAGACAACCACATTATAGTTATGAAAAATATCGTCTTTTTTCTGCTAGTCATATTGAATTGTTCTTTTCCAGTGAATGCTCAAAGTGGTGTTACCAAAAAAAAGCCCACAAGTAAGCCGCTCGTAGTGCGACAGTCGTCAGGATTCGTAACACCCGAAGAATTTGGCGCAAAAGTCAACGACTCACAAGATGATACCGAGTCTATTCAGCATGCGATAGATTCCGGCAAAAATGTCACTTTCGCGAACGGTCAGTATTTGGTTAAGTCTCTAAAAGGACGGTCCGGCCTCACTCTGAAAGGCAGCGGACATACTGTTTTGAAAGCTACAATAAGCGGCGATGTAATTACTTTGATAGGTGTCTCTAATGTACGTATCGAAAATCTAAGTATTGATGGTGGTGGCCAAACGATCGACAAATTTTCCGGAATTAGGGGAGTCACTGGTATCAGAGTTAACAAATCCAGTCAAATTACGCTAAAGAGTATCTACATCAGTAAATGCGGGATTATAAATCAAGAAAATCCGCAAGTTGACAATGGATTTTCCGGAATGGGCATTAGTGTCCGATGTGATTTGGGCCCCGTAAGTAATATTCTGATTGAAAATGTATATGTTGAAGATATTGCAGGTGGAGGGATGAATGGAGGTGATGGGATCTACATTGCTGGGTACAACAATGATACTTCCGTTGTTACAAAAGCGGTAACGATTAAAAAATGTTTTGTAAAAAGAGTAGGGCGGCATTGCTACACGGTTGCAGGAGGAGTAGGCAAATATTCAATGCCTACCCAGGTGACAATATTGAATTGCTCGGGTGCACAGGCGGGATTAAGTGGCGTTGATATTGAAGACGGCAGAAATGTCACCATTCAAAATTCAACGTTTATAAATTGTGGAAACTATTACAATTTTTACGACTCCAATGTATATGGTGTTACTTATCGTTTGAGGAGTGGAATCGCGACATCCAATCACTCCGAAAACATTAGACTAAGCGGTGTTACTATTTATAATTGTTATTATGGGATCAGTTTTCAAGCTACTCGCCAATTAACTGTTGATAATACAAAAGTCGGCCAGAGCGAAAGTTCCGATATCTTTCAGGGCGGCGCATCGGGCGGCACTAGCATGTTGATTTCTGACTCGCAATTTAAAACTGCAAAACCGTGCATGCAATATTATCTGCCCAAGGGTGACGCAGGTCTGATCGTTAGAAATACTTCTTTTTCGGGAGAAGTGTTGATTTCTTCCATCAAAAATGGAACTTATAGAAATTGCACATTTGGAAAAGGAATAAAATTAGTAGCTGGTTCTAAAAGCATTCAATCTGTTAATTTTGAAAATTGTACCTTTAAGGCACTTTCTGATCATGCCGTTAAAAGCGCGAATATTTCCTATCTGGCGCAGGAAATCAGTTTCATAGGTTGTAAATTCCTGGGAAATGGAAAATTCGATGGGATAAACATCCCTTATAATGGTGCAATTGATTGGATCATTTCCAAAAGCTCCTTTAATAAACTTGCAAATGGAATTATGGTGACCAATGGAAATTCAAAAAATGTCTTTAATAAAATAGAAGACTGCAGATTCTCAGAAGTAGATAATGGTATTAATATTATTCAGGGAATCACAAAAGTCTCAATAAAAGGGAATTCATTTTCTTCGGTCCGGGATTGGGCTATTCATATATCGGAGCAACCTGATTCTCAATTGATCAACAATATAATTTCAGGAAATACGGGCGGAAAACTGGTTAACAACGGCATAAGAATAGACGCAAAATCCGAGGTAATCAAGTCAAACCAGATTATAAATAACAATTTCAAATCAGCCCGAACCAAAAAGTACTCAATTTCTAATAATCAGCCTAGCACTATTTTGAAAACCAACAATTGACCTCAGACTCAATTTATCATTATTTCCAGCATTCTGTGCAAGTCTCTCTTCTGTCTTTCAGAAACCTGCTTATAGCGTTGGATTGATGACACAGTAAGCTTCATGTAAACAGCCTGATCACAAAGCTGCAAAATACGGTTCTTTATTTCCTCAATTGAGTATGGATTGGCATATAAAACAGCATCCCCACAAATTTCAGGGATTGATGTAACCGGACTAGTCAGGACGGGTGTCCCGTTTTTCATCGCATCAAGTGGAGGATAACCAAAACCCTCATTAAGTGTCATATAAATGAAAGCGTAGGCATTTTTATAAAGTTTGTGCAAAAAAGATTCACTTACATATTTGTAAAATGTGAATCGGTCCTTATTCCTTATTTTATGCAAAAATACTTCCGGATGAGTAACACCCGTGATCACGACATGCTGAGTTATTTCCGGATTATCCGTGAACAAACTATCCAAAGCGAGAACGCTCCTCATATTATTCTTTAACCACCTGTTGCCGCTTACAAGCAAAAAGTAGTTGGTCTGGTGGAAGGCTGTAACTTCCTCATCTTGTCCCAACCCTTCAAATTCAGTAACATCCGGGCTATAAAAAACTTCAATATCCCTCTTGATCTCCGGGAAGTAGGTAAATATAGAAAATTTTGTATGATCTGAAACGGTGAAAATTGTGCAGTTCCCGAAAATCTTACGGCATCTGAGGAAATCTCTTTTGACAACGTGGTCATCCAGGAGCCCCTTGAAAAAAGTTCTGAATAAGCCTTTTATATCTTTGGCCGAATGATAATGCAGATCAGACATGCGCGGCCTGATCTCAAGGTTTCGCAATCCATGCACGGTACAATAGATTTGACAATCTGACTGGAAAGCTTCATACAATCCATGCCTTATCAAGCCGAATGGCAGGGCGGAATAAAACCGCTGTATCCCATAATCTGCTATGACAACAGGAATAGTATCAACCTCAATATCAATTAATTGAACATCAAACTGTGCAATAGCCTTCTCGATTTCTGCGTCCAGCTTCTGCGCTGAACTATAAATTGCGAATAATGAAAAATCTTTCTTTTTGAAGGAGCATAAAGACAGAAAGACCTTCTTTGCGTACTTCCCGCCCCCATGAAACTCGCCATCGGCATTTGGCTGAGAAGCTATCAAATCAAATAAAAAATTCACCTTTTCTTCTTCTAGAATCGTTCTTGTAAAATGGAAACTGTGCGTCTTATGGGTAAACTTACGAAAACAGCAGCAAATCCGTTCGCTTATAATTGGAAAGTTATAAGCGATCTCCGGCCAGCTGCTCAGTGAATAAAAACAGGACTGTCTTTTAATTTTGACGGCAGATGGATATCTTTGATCCACACTGCCTGTATACAAAAAGACAAGCGGGACACATACATGACCAATAAAAAAATACTTCTCCTTGCTCACTGTGGAGAAGACTTTTATAAAGCAAGAATACCTTTCGCGAAGTTTCTGACAGAAAACGGATACAAAGTTTACGTTGTCGTTCCAGAGGATAATTATACCCAAATCATTAGAAATGAAGGCTTAGAGGTTCTCACCAGTCGTCTTGAACGGGACAACGTTAACCCTGTGGATTTGCTCAAGGCAATTTGGAATGTGCGAAAATTTATTCAACACAATGGAATAGCACTTACGCACTCGTTCAAATTCGTCCCGAATCTTATCAACGTATTCTCCAATTTATTCTCAGGAAAAAAAGTAGTGCTTCATATTGCGGGACTGGGGATAGCCTTCGCAAATAATTCCTTGAAATATACGATCATTAGAAATATTTTCAGATTGCTGTTCTTCCTGCAATTCATCAGAGCCGATCTGGTAATCATTCAAAATCCAGATGATTATGATGATTTTCTATTCAAAAGGAAATTCAGGAACAAAATCAAAGTAGTTAAAGGGAGTGGCGTGAACACAACCAAATTCTCACCGACCGAAATGCCTCAGAGAGAAAGTAAAACGCGAAAACTGACTTTTCTTTGTACTACAAGATTGATATGGGAAAAGGGAATTAGAGAAATGGTCGAAGCTTTCGAGTCATTACCCGCTTCTTTGACGCATAACATTCAGTTAAATATAATTGGTGAGCCGGACAACAAAAACCCGAGGACGGTCAGTAGAGAGTACATTGACCGTTACCATTCAAGCAACTTAATCCATTTTCTAGGACGCCAGGATAATATTCAGGAGTTTTTACAAAAATCCGATATTTTTATCCTTCCCAGTTATTATCGCGAAGGCATTCCACGAAGCATTCTAGAAGCGTTGTCATGCGGCCTTCCGGTTATCACAACGAATGTTCCAGGTTGCAACCTAACCGTGATATCTGGCAAAAATGGTTTAATTATCGAGCCAAGATCTGCAACTGAAATTGCGTCAGCGATTCGGAACATGCTTTCCAGGCAAAATGATTGGCCAGAAATGGGAGAATTCAGCAGGAAGTTAGCGATTCGCGAATTCTCCGAAAACAAGATTTTTAGTGAAATTGTTAAGTTGTATGATTTGTGACCATCCCGAAACTTAATGGTCGACATTTCAATATCAGTTGAAACCATCGTCGATTTCCCTTTATATACGTTACTCGCCATAATCTGATGAAACAAAAAAAACTTTTGTACATCCTGCACGGCGTGCAGATAGGCGGAGTTGAAGTGGCCCTCCTTTCAGCAATACCTGACTTGAACAGGAAATACGAGGTCAGGATTCTGGCCCTTGGAAAAGTAGACGATCAGATCGTCTCAAATTTGACTGAAGACGAAAAAAAAAACTTGCACTCCTTTGATTTTAAGCCATATTTCTATCCGTTTGTTATCTTCAAACTTCTCAGATTCATTTCAGATTTCAATCCGGATATCATGATTTGTTCACTCTGGCGAGCATCCTTGATTGGAACGATTGCAAAGCAAGTTCATAAAAAGATATACTTTATTTCATTTATACATAATTCTGGATTCTTCCATTACTTCGATCGATTGTTTTCGACACTAGCTATCAGCAAAGCAGACAAGGTTTTGACGGACTCCGTAGCAACGTTCAATTTTGTCCTCTCCAATTCAAAACCACAAGCTCCCGTCCAAGTCATTTCGTTTTATACAAACGCCTCTCCCGATCAAAGGGAAATTGCATCCTTGGATACAAAAGAAGTACGTTTTCTGTTCCTAGGACGACTTAACCGGGTTAAAAACCTTACACTCACGGTAGATACCATTGCATACCTTCGATCAAGGAACATGAATGTTACCTTGGACATTTATGGTAAAGACGATGGCGAGCGCCATAGTTTAGAAAAACAAATCGAAACGTTGAACCTGAGTAGTTTTATTCGTTTCAAAGGCGAAATACATGCTGCAGAAAAGTTAAAACTCTTCAAACAATATAATTTTCTAATACAACTAAGTTCGAGAGAAGGAATGGCAATGAGCGTGGCTGAGGCCATGCAAAATGGTATGGTATGTATTGTGACGCCGGTTGGTGAAATCTCAAATTACGCCAGAGACATGGAAACAGCTATTTTTATAGACGTCTCAAGCAAAGAAAAATGGAGGCAGTCACTCGATAAAATAGAGGCTGTAATCAATGATGAAGTCATCTACAACCGGATCAGCAACAATAGCTACGAAAAATTCAGAAATGTAAAAACGTATTCAGATTCATTAATTGAGGAACTAGAAACACTTTGAAACGCGAGCTGCTACTACCTTTTGCGTATACACTACACAGGCGTATCAATACCACCCCTCGAAAAATAGTTAATTGTAGCCTCTTCAAAACACGACCAATAAAATAAGTATTGTTTTTTATTTGAATTATTCAACTACCAAAATATAAAAAAAGCCAGGTTGAATGTACAGTTAGAAGTGTAACTATTCTACTCGGCAGTATCTTGCATTATACTAAAATAAGAAGCCAAATATCCCCTACGCCAAACATTGTTTCGCCTAAGCACCTCCTGCCAATCACTTGACTAATAGACCGAAAAGAAGACAACATACATCGGTTATCCATATCATTTCATTTTTTGGTGAAAAATATGATAAAAACAACATGGTTAAATTTCTTTTTTAAAACTTTATTCATAAACTTGTGATTCGTAACACACAGCTATTTTTCTTTACTATTTTTAATACACACATATGAGAAACACTTACGTCTCTGATCGCAGGTATGTCCACCGGCTTTTAAGCAAAACTGCCGTTTCAGAAGAAGTTTTAATTGTAACGAGTTATGATTATTTTCTTCAGAAATATGATCTGGCCCTGTTGCTAAAAAGGTACAAGGAAATTATCTTGATTCCTCACTCCGATGATGATGATTATCTTCTTAATCACACGGTAAGGCCACTACTTGACAAATTTGAAAAGATACACCTAGTAACGAATCCCCAGTACGATAAACGAAACAGGGTGATCTATGAGCTGGTTGTCAGAAAAAATAAGTCAATCCGAATCACCACAGTTTACGATTTTTGCGAAAGAAGCCTCAAAAAGGTATATATTCCGGACAATGTGTCAGAAATAAATCCCAATCTTCTGAACATTCCTTCTTTTGGAAGAAGAGTGAGGTATCCAAAAAAGATCATCGACATCACGATATCCATCATTCTCTTTCTCTTTACTTTCCCGCTCTGGATCCTCAGTTATTTCAGGATAAAGCTTCAATCACCCGGCCCCGTGTTCTTTTATCAGGAGCGTGTCGGTATGGACAACAAGTCCTTTCATTGCATAAAGTTTCGGTCAATGGGACTTGACGCTGAACTGAATGGTGCCTCCTTTTCCAAAAAAAATGACTCCCGAACATTCTCGTACGGTTCTTTTATGCGGCAAAGTCGCATTGATGAGCTACCTCAGCTGATCAATATTTTTAAAAGGGACATCTCACTAATAGGACCACGTCCTGAAAGACAGGTATTTACAGAAACATTTGACGAAATTATCCCGTATTACAACATGCGGCATAACATCAAGCCCGGAATCACAGGCTATGCCCAGGTGATGTATTCTTATGGTGCCGGTGTATACGACGCACGCCACAAATTGATGTATGACCTCTACTATATCAAGAATTGGAACCTGTTTCTTGAATTAAAAATAATCCTTTTGACAGCCGTTGTAATTTTTGGAAAAAAGGGACGGTAGGAGCGTTTTCCGGACATATTTGAATCATTTATAATTCCTGAATGAGGAAATATTTTTTTCTGCTGCTGTTCACGGTAACATGCTGCTGCGACGCCTATCCTCAGGATTCCACTACTTTCTTTTCCGCAACTCTATCAGGTGCGGCCTCGTCCGCTAATGTACCTTTTTGGATGAATGTGAACGAATATGGCTCCATTCCCACCAAAGGATCATTCCTGTCCGCCAGGGCCAGCATTCATAAGATATATAATCCCAACAATCCCCGTTTTTTTCAATGGAGCGGCGGAATAGAGGGCATAGTGAATGCGGGAAAAAATTCTTCCACTTTTTTCACGGACCTGTTTATCGCCGGAAAGGCGGGGCCCGTTGAACTAAGCATCGGTCAAAGAAGGGAGTTCATGGGACTAGCCGACAGCCTCCTGACCACTGGCTCCATTGCAATGTCCACCAACTATCGGCCCTATCCCAAAATTCAGATTTCTACCCCTCAATTTGTGAGTATTATACCTGGAAATGACATTATCTCGTTCAAGTTCTCATATTCAGACGGGCTGCTCGGCTCCGCTGGGGTACATTACGGCAATGTGAGTCACGTCCCGGAAATTTATATGCATCAAAAATCCCTGTATTTAAAATTAGGAAAGCGTAGTCACATGCTTAATGTATATGCGGGGTTTAACCACCAGGCGATCTGGGGTGGCGAAGATAAAATCTTCACGGGAGGCTTGAAAAAGGGCCAAGCCTATGAGTATGTCGTTTTCGGAAAACCCTGGCTGGCGAGCAGAGTAGGAAATCACCTTGGTACTATCGATGTAGCCGCAGAATGGAAGGGCCGTAAATGGATGCTCTTTTTGTACCGGCAAAGCATATACGAAGACGGCTCGCTCGCCAATCTTTCCAATATCGCGGACGGCCTGAATGGAATCCGTTTGAAAAGAAGACGTCAGAGAGAAAAAGATCCGGCTTTGAAATTAAATACAATACTATTTGAATTTGTTTACACGAAAAATCAGGGAGGATCTATTTTTGACTTCAAAACAGGCACATTTGGTCGGGATAATTATTTCAACCATTATGTCTACGACCAGGGATGGTCCTACAAAAGCCGAACACTGGGTACCCCATTAATTTCGCCTCAAAACGTTATCAGGAAAAACTTAACATCCTCAGGAACATTGTATACTACTAACAATCAAATCATTGCCTATCACTTGGGCACAGATCTTTCCTGGAAAAAGGTCTACCTCCTTTTCAAAGGAACTTACTCCATGAACTTCGGTACATATACGAGTGAATATAACCCTTACCTGCACCAGACCTCACTCCTCGTAAAGGCAGAGACGACCATTTCTGATAAGAAAAACGACCGTATAAGTTTGGTTTTGGCGGCCGATATGGGTCAATTGTATCCTAATAATGCTGCAATTATGGTAGGATGGCGGAAATCCGGTTTTATCAAATAACTTTGGTAAAATTGAGTATTAATCAACGGATGAGAAATTTCTAGAACTTCAATGCCCCTCCATATCTTTCGGATGCGAGTCTGCCTAATTGTTTTCACTTTATGCCTCGCGTTACACACTCACGCTCAGGACTCTACTGTACTTTACAAAGCTTCGATCGTCGTTGCAGGCGCTACCGGACAAACACCTTTCTGGCAACATGCTAATCAGAATGGAAGCATTCCAATGGATGGAAGCTTCGCATTGGGGGATGTTGGTTTATACAAAATTTACAATCCAAATAATCCAAGGGTTTTCCAATGGCGGGGAGGAATAGAAGCTATCGGAAGCTATGGTAAAACAGGCCGCGGGTTTCTTTCCGACGCATTTGTTGCCGGCAAAGCAGGTATCATCGAAATTCTGGCAGGACAGCATAAAAATGTAATAGGATTGATGGACACAACCCTGACCTCGGGATCCCTGTCTGTGTCGGGAAACGCCCGGCCTCATCCCCGCATTCAAATTTCTATTCCCGATTATTTCCCTTTATACGCGGCCAACAATTTCGTTTCATTGAAGTTTTCCTATTCGGATGGCTATCTCGGCGGAAGCGACATCAATTATGGCAGTAGTAAGCACGTTTCAAAAACTTACTTTCATCAGAAAACATTGTATTTCAGGTTAGGGCAGAAGACGGACAGACTTCACATTTACACCGGCATCAACCACCAGGCCATTTGGGGAGGGGAAGACAAAATCATGCCGTTGTACGACTTGCAACCACCCAAAGCTTACTGGTACACTGTCTCCGGCAAAACGTTCGAACACCGAAAAATCGGTACACATTTTGGAACCATAGATCTTGCCGGAGAATGGAAGGGGAAATCCTGGTCATTCTTTTTATACCGTCAAAATATCTTTGAGACTGGTTCCCTATTCAAGGCTATCAATTTTGAGGACGGATTAAATGGCCTCAGCATAAAAAGGGTCAAACCATTGCCTGCCGGATCCACCTACTTTGCATTCCGCTCTTTCTTGCTGGAAGTAGTCGGCACTCAAAATCAAATCAACAATTCTCCGCTTTCCGGGCTTGCACTTTACGAGCGCGGTAATTATTTCAACAGTTACATTTACCAGAGAGGTTGGTCCTATTATGGCAACGGAATAGGTACACCCTTAGCCTCCGCTACTGGCACTACAAATAGTGATTTACCAAGAAATGCTAACGAATTTACCAATAATAACCGTTTCTGGGCGTTTCATACAGGTCTGACTGCAACCTGGCTAAACATGAAATTGACATTTAAAGGCACTTATTCACGCAACTCAGGAACATTCCTAAGCCAATATGAATCTGTTAGGCAGCAGGCTTCTCTTTTTCTGGCCGTCGAAAAAAGTTTAAAAATATTGAAGGGATGCAGTATATATTCGAGCATATCATCCGATATTGGCGACTTGTATCCTAATTCGTCCGGACTCGCACTGGGTATTCGAAAAAGCGGCTTTTTGGATTAAGTTACCAGGAGGTATCACTTTTAAGCACAATATGAATAGCGAAAAGTTATACTTATTTTTGTTAGCTAGGTACATTATACACATTACGACACAGTTTGAGGGCACGTTATGAGATTTTCAAATTTCCTTATCTTAATTCATTTCATTACATCCTCAACTGGCTTTGCTCAATCTGAGTCAAGGCAAACTGAAACTTATACTGACTCCACCACCAACTATGCAGAAATTGCCGGTTACGGAAGCACGAATGGACATATTCCGTTCTGGATGCAGGCCAATCAGTTTGGAACTGTACCGCTGCTTGGCCCCCTGGGAAGCGCGCGTGTCGGCCTAGAACATTACTGGGCGTTGCCGCCAACTACCAAGCGAAATGTATGGCGAGTAGGGGTTGGCGCCGAGGCTGTTGGAAATTTTAGCGAGAACAATAAAAAGGTCGTTTTTCCCCAATTGCACGCCACATTACGTTACAAAAACTGGGAACTCTATGTCGGCAGAAAAAAGCAGTGGGTCGGATTGGCTGACTCCACGATTGGATCTGGCTCCTATGCATGGTCCGGGAATGCGCTTCCAATTCCGAAAATTTATTTGGGAACCACCCGGTTTGTCTCTGTTCCTTTTACCAAAAACTGGATCTCATTTCAGGCTTTTTACTCGGACGGCTTATTTGAAAGAGGCAGACCCATTACAAGTGGTTTAAAATTTCATCAGAAAGCATTCTATCTACGGATAGGAAAAGCCACTTCTCGCTTAAAATTATACGGAGGATTTAACCATCAGGTTCAATGGGGCGGGAAATCAAAATACCTTACTGCTGAAGATGGTAAACTTCCAGATGGAATATCAAATTATTTCCATGCTGTCGCCGGAACCATCGGAGGATCAGGGCCTGACATTACTCATTTTGACAGCACCAGCCGGATTGGAAATCATCTTGGGTCAATTGATGCAGCTGTCGAGGTAGAAACTTTTGGTGCCAGCATTTTCCTTTACCGTCAGTTTGTTTATGAGGACGGTTCGCTGTTTTACTTCACAACCTTATCCGACGGCTTGTACGGCGCCCGAATCAGAAAAAAGAACTCTTACGGAGCCAATTTCGAAATTACCGAAGGTGTATTTGAAGTGTTATTTACCAAAAATCAGGGTGGCGACATTTTTATCATTGGCAACGGCAAGTACCGCGGACATGACAACTATTTCAATAATCAGCAGGTACGGGATGGCTGGTCCTATTACGACAGAACAGTAGGCACTCCATTCATACCTCCAACGTCCGATACCAAGTGGAAATGGCCTATGTATGCGGACAATTTTACCAGCAATAACAGGGTAAGGCTTTACCATGTTGGTATGAAAGGTACATTGTTCCGAAAAATCCAATGGCAGACTAAACTATCCTATTCCAGTAATTCAGGGACTTATCTCGAACGGTTCGTAGGCTCCCCTACTCAGTTTTCGGGCCTGATCGCCATGCAAACCAAGCTAGATGTCCTGGGTGGCCTTACGCTAAAAGGCGCTTATGCCGCCGATATCGGTGAGCTCTACAGAAAGACCCACGGCTTCATGCTGGCTATCCGAAAGGATTTTTCCTTTTATTAATGCATTTACAGGTTAGCACGGATCCTTTCAGCCAGCGACGCCAGTTCTTCCTGCGATATTTTTATTTTTTTACTAAAATCCGCGTCCGACATACTATTGAGCGGGAGTAAATGTACATGTGCATGAGGAACCTCCAACCCAATCACACTTACCCCTATCCGCAGGCACGGTACTGTTTTTTCAAGAGCGGGGACAATGCTTTTGGCAAAAAGAAACAAGCCGCTGTACATTTCATCATCCAGATCAAAAAGATAATCTATCTCCTTTTTTGGAATGACCAATGTGTGCCCAACTGCTATCGGGAACACATCCAGAAATGCCAGGTAGTCTTCATTCTCAGCTATTTTATGGCAAGGGATTTCTCCTTTTACAATTTTTGAAAATATGGACGACATAAATATGTGGGTTAAAATTGAAACATTGAAGACCGACAGCTAATGTCTTCACCTCTTAACTTTCGGCCAAAATAAGTATTTAGAAGCCTAAAAGTACTTAATATTGTGTTCCAAAAACTTTTAACAAATAAGACATGAATTGCACAAAATGGCAAGCCTTCGGCAAAGCATCTGTTATCGCATTGATTACTTTGGCTTTATGCGGAAACAATGCAGAAGCACAGAATAAAGGAAAATGGGTTAGCTTGTTTGACGGTAAAAGCCTCAACGGCTGGCATAGCTGGCAGTCCGACAAAGTTTTGCCTCAATGGAAAATTGAAGACAATGCAATCGTATTGGCTGAAAAAGGAGGAAAAGACCTCGTAACTGACAAAGAATACGGCGATTTCGAGCTGGAATTGGAATGGAAAATTTCCGAGGGCGGCAACAGTGGTATCATTTACCATGTGATTGAAGATAAAAAATATTGCTGCCCATACTCAACAGGTCCTGAAATTCAGGTTTTGGATGACGAGAAACACCCTGATTCAAAAGCTGGCAAAAATGGTAACCACAAATCAGGTTCGCTATACGATATGTTGCCTCCTACTGATATGACAGCTGTAAAACCTGCCGGAGAATGGAACAAAGCGAAGATTATCATCAAAGGAGGCCACGGCGAGAGCTGGCTTAATGGCAAGAAAGTCGTTGATTTCCCATCGGCAGGCCCGGAGCTGGAAAAGCTGATCGCTAACAGTAAATTCAAGACTTGGGAAGGTTTTGGTGTTTCAGCCAAAGGAAAAATCGCATTGCAGGATCACGGCAACAAAGTTTCTTACAGAAACATCCGTATCAAGGAATTATAATATATGCTGGTTCAGCGTGTCTGACCAGAATTCGCGGCTGTAAACACGCCTGAAAGGCCAGTTTTTCAGTTGCAAAAGAAGGGGTAAATAAGCGTGGGGTTCTTTGGACGATTTACTGTGATGATACAGATCGTCGTCCGTCAGGACCAAACCTTTATATACCCCTTCTTCTTTTACAGTAAGGTCGCCAAATGGAAGCTCTTTCTCGTAACCGTGTTTCTGGCTTAGCAACCTATCTTTCAGTAGCCAGTCTGTTCTGAACTGCCTTGTTGAAACCGGTACCGGCTGAAATTTGCCTTCTGAAACCTCCAATGCATATTCCAGATATGCCTTCAACATTTTAGGGCCTGCATTGGCTGTCTGGTCCGTTTGAAGCTGTAAGGGCCATAGGCTGGTCACGAAATAAATACGTTCTCTCGCCCTGGTAACAGCTACATTCAGCCTGTTTTCGCCACCTTGCATGTTGAGGCTACCAAACTGCATCGACAGCTTTCCCTTTTCATCGGGCGCATAACCCATTGAAAATATAATGATGTCCCGCTCGTCTCCCTGCACATTTTCAATATTCTTGACAAACAGATCCTTAGCCTCGACCCCGTCTCTTTCCAGTCCGTCCTGAATGGCTTGCTGCTGGTAAAAATTGAATGTCACTACGCCCAGGCTTTTGCCTGTTTGTCCCAGCTCCTTCACCAGTTCTATAACCTTTTCAATTTCGATCAGATTGGTATTATTCTTCCAGATACCATCTGTTTTGATATATTGGATCCCCGGCTCGCTATCGTTGATTTTACGAAAATCCGGGAGCAGTTTTAATGTGTCTTTATAAAAATTCCGGTTGGAAAAATCGATCAGATCCAGGGAGAGGCTCCGGTAATGTCCCGTGAGTTGATACTGGTCCAGTGATTGGGCTGCCAGATCCAGCAACGACTCTATTTCCAATGCCGCCGAATACTCTTCTTCCTCTCCTTTGTCTTCAAAGCGGATTTTATAAAGGTCACTGGGCGAAAGTTGCTTACTATCGCCTGTTACTACCACTTGCTGCCCGCGAAAAGCAGCCGGTAGCCCATACTCAGCATAGCATTGAGAAGCTTCATCAAAAATAACCAAGTCAAAAAGAGACTCCTGCATTGGAAAAATAGCCGATACTGCCTCCGGGGAAGCCATCCAGCAGGGAACCAGAGAAAATACTTCCTCCGTGTAATTCTCCAATAGTTTCCGAATGGGCCATATCTTACGCTTTTTCGCAACCTGGTGTCCCAGTTCCCGATAAGTAACCCGATTTCCCAGCCTGTTCTTTTCAATGTCCTGGTAAGTAGCTTCGCGCAATTTAATGCCGGCGATGTCGCTGCTCAACTTCTGCTTAATGAGTATACTTTGCTGCAACTGCTCTTCCCATTGCTTCATTTTAAGTGAGGTCACAGAGCGCAAGTGAGGATATTTTGTTTCTATATGTTCAATCCAGGCCAGCTTAATGTTATTTTCAAACAAGCTAACTATTTCCACCGAAGTGGCGAGTTTAAGTTTTTTGCTCTCCTCCGCAATCGCTTTTGTTACCGATTGCTCAGCGGCAGACATTTCTTTCCACAACCGGTCCATATCCACCAGAGAATCGAAATCCTTTCGTAATGATTGCAGCAATCTCTGGCTATAATCCTCCGGTTCGGCGATCAGGCATTGGATTTGTTCACGCAACAAAAATGGCGACATAGCCTGTTCAATACGGTTCCAAGCTTCCAGCCAGTGCATCAAATTTTCTAAAACTGACTTGAAACCACTGAAATCGGAGTCAGCGGCGATCCTTCTTAATATTGGAAACCAAGGCTCCAATGATGCCCGAACCACCGCATCAGCAGCAGCCTCTGCTTTTTGAAAAAATCGAATGTATTGCTGTTCCGGAGTTGAGGCCAGACTGTCTAAAAACTCAGCATCAACGCCCAGACTTACATTGCCAAGCCAACTTTCCAACTCCTTTCTGTTCCGTACTTTTAATTCCAGCTTGATCAGGTCATCTAGCGACAATCCCAAATCATTGGCGGCTGCAACCCTTTCAATTTCTTTCTTTTCCTTACTAAACATACCCCACCAAAGCCCCGAAACCGTTGATTGCTTGGAATCTATCGCTTTTCGTATCGACAATGTAAATGATGAAAGTTGAGCCGTCTCCAATAAAAACTCAATTCCATCCTCTCCCAGAAAGCCTTCCAGAGCATCTGTAGTTTGCCGGATGAATGCTAACCTTTCATGACTATTGGATGAAGAATGAATGTATTTTCTGAATAACGTCCACGTAGCCTGATCCTGAACAAGGCCGGCGATATCATTCAGCCGTTCCAGTATCTCCTTACGATTTTGGATAAAATCCTGCGAAAATGGTTGACTGGTTAGCTTATCAAATTTGTCCTTTTGCTGCTGAAATGCCTGCGGCCAATCAGTAAGCATGTTTTCCATGCTCCTTAATTCAGTAATGCCAAAATCAGCAAAACTCCTTCGTTTAGCCCATACATGATCGGGACCGAGGTGAACGATGTACTCGCTGAATGTTTTGAAACGTCTCCGGAAACTATCCCAGGTATCGAGCCGGAAAAACCGGTACTGTTCCTTCAAATTAGCTTGTGGTGCAGTCTGATCGCTCGTCAGGTACAGTTCTTTGATACTTACCCCGCATTCGGTCTGGTCGAATAATGCTTTTCGAAATGCATCCAGATCATTTACCGTCCGGTCGATAGCCCGGCTTTCCTGGGTAAACTCACGTTCCAGAAAAACTGCGTCCAGACTGTAATTTTGCTGTTTATACGCTTCTACCTTTTCTATTTGCGAAGCAAGTTGCCGGTAAAGTCCGGTGCGGTCATTCTTAAAATCATGAATCAAGCCAACAAAATCGTTCATTCCGATTGTTGCCAAACGCTGGTATACTACGTCCAGAGCGGCCCGTTTCTGGCATACCAACATCACTCGTTTCCCTCTCGAAGCAAAGTCAGCCATGAGGTTGCAGATCAGTTGCGACTTTCCGCTGCCGGGAGGCCCTTGTACCACGACCGATTTTCCTGACTTCACCGCCAGAATGATTTCCTCCTGCGACTCATCGATGGCAAAAGGTGTCAAGGTTTCTTCCTCCTTGACACTTCGATTGGGAAATGACGGAGCAACCAAATCATCAGTAGCATCTATTTCCTCCTCTTCCTCGCTGATCAATGGAATTGAAAATGGCTTTTCAGAGTAGCTCTCCAAAAGATTGTTGTAGTCGGGTACCAGGTACGAGCCTGCCTGAGGAAAAATCCCCAGAACCGCTTCGGGGAACAGCTTCAATTCACCATTGCGTTCGCTAACCGCCAGATCCGCACTTTTCTCGGAGCTGAAAGCCGTCAGCCTATCTTCAAAAAGCTGTTGATTGAAATTGATTTTGAATGGGGTCGTTTTCAGCCATTCGTATAACTGGGTCCTGAATTCCAGAAAATCTTTTGAAAAGTCTTCGAACGATTTTTCAAGCACATCATCCGAAATGACAGACTCATTGAAATGCGCATAAGCCAGCGCAAAACTCTGGTTTAAAGTGATATTCCCTTCCTCCCGCTCAGACAGGCACCATTGCTCCTTGTCTATTTTGAGCGTAACCGGGAAAAACAACAGTGGGGCATGAATGGGCGTGCCGTCAGAGAGCTTTCCTTTCACAAAAGGATAACCTACATATAAGTCCTGTGAACCCCGCTCCTCTTCAATGAAGCGCTCGGTTCTGGCAATTTTCCTGATCCGCTTGCTTACTTCATTCACTTTTTCATACCGTGCATCGATGACGTCGCAAAGTGCAATGCGATTTCTCCCCAGCACCAGCTGTCTGACCAGATCAACAGCGGGTTTCTCCAGGAGAAAATCGGTATCATTTAAATCAAGGAATTGCTCAGCTGATAACGAATTGAGCAACAATGACTTATTACGCGTACTTAAATTGGTAAGACGTTTTAAGTAAGCTTTGAGAATGCGATTCATAGATACTCAAACGATCCTTTACTCCTAACTATTGGATAGAACTTCCTCGTCTGCCATTTTTTTTTCGGGGAAGACGACCGACGCTAATATGCTAACTGCCAGAATGCCTATGATCACATATAAAGAGTAGACGGTCTCGAAGCCGACAGATTCCAGCCAGGTATGGGCCAACATTTTCCCCCCAATGAACATCAGCAATACACCCAATCCGTATTTAAGGAAACGGAACAGCCCCATGATGTTGCTCAAAAAGAAGAACATCGAACGAAGGCCCATGATCGCGAATATGTTTGAGAAGAAAACCACATAGGGGTCTTTTGTTACCGAAAATACAGCAGGTACCGAGTCAACAGCAAAGATAAGGTCGGTAAATTCTACGATCAGGACGACTACAAACAACGGCGTAACCAGCCATTTGCCTTTTTTCAAGACAAAGAAATGCTCTCTCACATATCTTGGAAAAACAGGCAGATACTTTGCCGCAAACTTCACTACAGGATGCTTTGCCGGGTCGATTTTTTCGTCTTCACCGCCCTCGAAGAATATCTTACCACCCTGATAAACCAGCAATAATCCGAAGATATAAATGATCCATTCAAATCGTTGCATTAAAGCCGATCCCAGGAAGATGAAAATAAAGCGCATGACGATCGCTCCCAAAACGCCCCAGAAAAGTACTTTTTTATAGTATTGTGGCCTTACACCAAACGAAGAAAAGATCAGGATAATGACAAAAATATTATCAACGGAAAGCGCGTACTCCAACAGGTAACCCGTAATGAATTCCAGGGACATGTTTTTCCGGTACACTTCAAGACTTGCTTCAAAGTTGCCTGGCACGAGTTGTAAATGCGGAGCAAATTTGTTTTTGATCGTTTCCAGGTCGGAATAATTATCCATTCCGTGCACCAGGTCTCCATGCGTATTGATGATCACATAAAAAACGAGTGCGAGTACAATCCACGCTATGGTCCAGGATGCTGCTTCACCGAATTTTACAACATGGTCTTTTTTATTAAAAACGCCAAGGTCTAAAAGGAGCATTACGCTGATCACCAATATAAACCCTCCAAAAAACAGTACCTCGTTAGAAAACATGAAAAAACTTATTATGATTAAAATAAAACGCTCAAGAAGCCAAGATTCAGGCGAATATGCCTCTAATCTAATCAATATCCCTTTGCAGGAGGCAAAGGTAAGCAAAATATAAAGCGGTAAGATTAAATTGGACGGGCGGCAAATACCTTGTTTGATCTAAAAAAATTATTGCCTAGTAAGGCTTGATTTACAATTTGTTAATGAAAAGATGGAGTTTTTTTATCAAATATTTCACATAAAAACTTGCGTCCAATGGCTCGACTGCATACATTTGCACCACGATAATCAAAATCGGTTATGCGAAAGTAGCTCAGCTGGTAGAGCGCGACCTTGCCAAGGTCGAGGTCGCGGGTTCGAACCCCGTCTTTCGCTCAGAGGATAAAGCACCGGAAACGGTGCTTTTTTTCTCATAGGTGCCAAGAGTTTCCCAACAAATGGCTAATGCCGGGGTGGTGGAACTGGTAGACACGCAGGACTTAAAATCCTGTGAGCCGAAACGCTCGTACGGGTTCGATTCCCGTCCCCGGTACTGATTACTAGAGAGTTACAGCATTCGCGGTAGCTCTTTTTTTATTATCCATAGTTTGTGCCAAACATTTGCCAAACAATGCATGAAAACTATCTGCGGATTTTAGGCATCTGATGAGCGCATCACTACCGTTTAATAAATTCAGACTAACTTATATCACAGAGGATTCAGTAAAAGATAGCATTTTTGGACGTAAATGAGTACGTTACGATTAAATATATTCATTGAATATTTCTATTACTAACTACCCTACCTCCTTATATAATGCCAGAAACAAAATTCCTGAATATCAAGGACATTAAGCTCGATCTAAACAATTACCGTACAATTCCACAAAAAAATGAGGAAGATGGAATTAATGCCATGATCGCAATTAAGCCCGAGCGATTCTACGCTGTTGTTGAAAGTTTAATCGAAGATGGATATCTACCCACGGAAAACCTCATTATTCTTAATGATGGTGGATACATAGTCAAGGAAGGTAATCGAAGAACTGCCGCTATGAAGTTAATCCATGGGATATATTCCGCCAATAATTTCGGCCTCCCAGAATCACTGAGAAAATTGATCAACTCCGTTAGCAGTGAATGGAAAAAGGAAAATACGCACGTCCCGTGTAGCATATACAAAGTAAGCGAAACGGCCAAAGTCGAAAAAATCGTTAATCTAACGCACGCGAAAGGCGAAAAAGCCAGTAGAGATCCGTGGACTTCTGTTGCGAAAGCTCGTCAAAACCGAGATCAAAAAAAGGGAGTCGAGCCAGCATTAGATTTGTTAGAAAAGTACTTGGAACATGGAAATAATCTCACAAATCAACAACGAGATCGATGGAGTGGCGATTATCCGTTGACCGTGCTCGAGGAAGCATTAAGACATATAGTACCTCGACTAAAGTTTGATACAGCAAACACTTTGATCACTGGCTATCCTAAACTTAGTCTCAGAACGGAGCTAGAAGGTTTGCTCAGAGATATTGGGTTACAAGCATTCGGCTTCAAAGAAATAAGGGCCGAAAAACCAGACTTTGCAGAACCGTATGGGATTCCGCCTCTCCCTGCAAAACCTACTCAGTCAGGACAGCAGCCGAGTAGTGCCTCTTCTGCAAGCAACGTCAATAAATCCTCGACTGTCGGGGCTAATGGCCCAAGTCAACCATCTAGCAGTACGTCTGCCGGATCGCCGGGATCTTCGGCAACTTCATCAAGTCAAGCAAGTACAACAGGCACACAAGCAAGCGGTGGTAATCAACCCCCACCACCGGCATTTGCCATTTATGATCAAAGAACCGTTACCCAAACGCTTAAAAAATTTAATGTTAAAGGAAGCGATCGACAAAAGCTCGTTTCGTTACGAGACGAACTGATGCTATTGAAAGTTAAGAAAAATCCGATAGCATTCTGCTTTCTTTTGCGAAGCATGTTTGAAATTTCTGCATCGATTTATTGCAAAGAGAAATCCATTCCAACTGAGGTTTCGCAGAAAAACGGCGATCTAAAACAGAGACAGTTAGCACAATTGTTAACTGATGTAACAACACACTTGACAGCAAACAATTCAAACAAGGGTATGGTAAAAACCTTACATGGGGCAAATGCAGAATTGACTAAGCCGACGGGGCTTCTTTCCGTCACATCAATGAATCAACTGGTACACAATACATCATTTTCAATTGCACCTCACGATATTTACACGCTTTTTAACAACGTCTATCCGCTGTTAGAGGCAATGAATTAACCCGTTAGATGAACAGAACACCATTACGATACCCAGGAGGAAAACAAAAGTTGACTCCGTTTATTGTTGAAATACTCGAATGCAATAGTATCGACGGACATTATGTCGAACCCTTTGCCGGCGGCGCTGGAGTTGCTTTGGAACTTCTCCTTTCTAGGAGAATAAAAAACATTCACTTAAATGACTCAGACATCCGCATATATGCTTTTTGGCACACCGTCAAACATCACAGCGACGAGCTTTGCAGACGCATTTCAGCGGCCTCGTTAGATGTTAATGAGTGGAAGTTTCGTAGAGAGATAGTCAAAAACCCATCAGATTTTGACCTCTTTGAGGTTGGGTTTTCTACGTTTTACCTGAACAGAGTTAACCGCTCTGGAGTTCTGAACGCTGGATTAATTGGCGGAGTAAATCAGAATGGTAATTACAAAATGGACGCACGCTTTTCTAGGAATGACCTCATCCGGCGAATAGAATTGATTGGAATTCACGCAGACGGGTTAAATATATCAAATCTGGATGCAGAGGAATACATCACTAAGTATATTCCCGAACTGCCGGAAAATTGTTTGATATACTTAGACCCACCGTATTATAACAAGGCAAAAGATTTGTATTTAAATTCATATTCCAAAGACGACCACGCTCGAATTGCTGAATGCATTCAGACAGAGATCCACCACCGGTGGATTCTATCTTACGACTCAGTTCCTACCATAGCCGATCTCTATCCTGAACGAAGAAGTTTTAGTTATGACTTACAATACTCTGCCGCACGAAATTACAAGGGAAAAGAAATTTTCATATTTTCCGATCGTGTGAATCTCCCAAAACGCTGCGGCCTAACATTTATTGACGACCAACTTCTTTCCTTGGCTGAATATCAGTAGCCTTCGAAGATGAACGCCTAGTAATGAAATACTCTATGCGAATTAGTCTACACGTCAATCAGTAAAGCTAATGCATTCATTCCCTTTAGAAGGCTAAGCGACTGATAGCATCGGCGTCTTTATTTGCCTTAATCTGCATTTATTTTATGCAAGTGATCTGTCTCGAAGAATCAGCATTCTACGAACTTATTGAACAAGTCGTCAGTCGTCTGAAGGAAAAGTCCGCTCAAACACAAGATAAGTGGATTGCAGGTGATGAGACAATGCGTCTGTTAAATATAAAATCTAAGGCAAGTTTGCAGAAACTTCGCGACGAAGGAAAGATCCGCTTTTCCCAGCCGCAAAAGAAAATCATTCTGTATGACCGTGACTCAATTGACACCTATCTCAACCAAAACGCTCGAAACACTTTTTAGCCATGGAGGAATACGACAAAATAGATCCTGACTATTTGAAAGGCTTCAATGAAGGCTATACGCTTGCTCAACATCTACCTGATCTTGCAGATAAGTTATCGAAAGTCAAAAATGAATCAGAACGAGGCAAAGGGTTTCAGGATGGTAGAAGGGAATATACACACGAACAAATGAGAGAACTTCGCCCCTCTTGGCTGAAAGCAGAACCATCGGAAAAGGTCAAACCTAGCCCTATTAAATCTCTCAACCGTGGCAAGGATCTGGACAAATAATGTCATGTCATTCAATCGCGATCCATTCCGCCCTTATTAGGTGATTTCACAGGCGACTTGCTGATGGCAGTTTCTGCCCCTTGTTTCATTTTGTTGTAGCCCAATGACTGCGTAAAATTTGCAGACATAGACAGGGGCTTATCTTTTTCTACAACTTCCTTTTTATTGTCACTAAACGCTTCTGCCGTAGGCATTTCCGCTGACTTATCTTTACCCCTGGCTAGGTCGGCTTCGTTTAGTGTTTTTGTGTAACCCAGTGACTGAGAAAACCGCGCGGACATAGACATCGGTTTTTCTTTCTGACTTTCCGTCCCCTTAGCTACCATGTTTTCTTTTTCAGCCTCCATCTTCTTGTGATCCTTTATCTGGGCATCAACAAAATCCTGGGATACTTCCAAATCTTTTGGCTTTCCTCTCTGAGCCTCCATTTCCTTTTTATCCATGCCTTCAAAAGTATTCGGATATAGCTCGTTAAGACTTTTCTCTCTCATCCCTTTGGACATTTTTGGGTCAATGCCTTTTGTTCGTTTTTCAACCGCCGAGAGGGTACTGGTTTTAATGCCTTCAATCTCTTGCTTAAGATCTGCGATTGTTTTCTGAGGATTTGCAGGCGTGCCCTTACCATACCCAGGAGGATCAAGACGGTTTTGTGGGCCTTTGTCTCTTTCGGCGTTATTGATTTGAATTTCGATCTGCTGAATCTGGGCCTTCGCATCGCGCATTAATTTGTCGAGATCGTCGTATCCTGGAGGATAGATATTGTCGTTATCCATGGTCTTTTGGAAGGTATTTACTTGACTGATAGATGAGTTATGCTAATATAATCAATATTGCAAATGTCCCAAAAACTGGATGGTCGAAAATGGATTGGCGCGAAAAAACTATCAATGAAGTCTATGGTGGCAATGTCGAACGCTTTGAGAAGGCTTACGCACAAGCAGTCTCCGAAGGCAACCGGCACTGTGTAAGCTGGAAGGATTTTGTTTTAAATGAGACAGTCCTCCCCGACCTTAAAGAAGCGACAGAAGACCTTATTGAGCGCCGTTTAGGTTATCTGCCTCACGAAAGTGTAGCCATTACATTTGTCCCATTCCTGCGTGCATTTATCCAAAGCCATCGGACTGGCGTTTTAAGCGATCAGGAATTCCTGAGCAAAGCTGATCAGCAGATTAAACTGATCCGCAATTGGGATATGAGACACAATACGTGCCGTGTTTACGATGAAAGCATTTATCAAAATTACAAGGACAACTATGTTGTTTTCAGACAGGCAGTAAAAGAGCGCCTATCTCTTTTTCTTGGGTACGAACCTAAACTAGAACATTCCCTTATAGCAGAAATGTGGATGCATGATCTCATGACCGATGACACATTCGAATTCCCGGAAACGATCACTGCAATAGACTACAAGGCCATTACCCTGATTAAGTATCGCGAGGTGCTCTTGCAGTATGGGCAAGATGCTGCATATAGCTCCCCTCTCCATGGAAATAGCTGATTTACCGTTAAATAAGTTTTTCAGATTTTTGATTTGAACGATTTGTAGAACTAGTTATATAATTTATATTTTTGAATTAATCCTCTATCAGTTACATCGTTAAGCATGCGCATCTATGAATCCGTTCGATTTAGACCGGCCAATCATTGAGCTGGCCTCAAGCAACGAAAAAAGTTCGTGGACTTTACGCCACGCCGTTGAAGGCGTCCAAATTTTCGGCGGCATAGGATCTGGCAAAACATCTGGATCAGGACGTATGCTTGCGTTGAAATATTTGTCTGCTGGATTTGGCGGATTGGTACTGACAGTAAAGCCGGACGAAAAGCAGGCATGGCAACAGTACTGTAAAATTGCTAACCGTGAGAAAGACCTTATTTGCATTGAACCAGGTGGCGATCATAGCTTCAATTTTCTTCAATATGTTTCAGCTAATGCTGACGGCAAAGATGCGATCACCGAAAATATTGTCGATGTACTCAAGACGGTCATCCGTGCCGGGGATTCCAAAGGTGGTGGTAAAACCGATGACGCATTTTGGGAGACTGCTCTGGACTTGCTCATTTTTAATGTGATCGATCTTTGCAGGCTCGCCTATGGCAAAGTGTCCATTCAACAGATGTATGATATCGTGCTGTCTGTCCCTAAAAGCCAGGATGGTGTCATCATTGAAACGCCAGGCGACGAAAACAAAGCGTTTCAAAAAGCGCTGCGCCTTGCAAGTAGAAATGTGGTCGAAAAAATCGACGCGTGGGAAAAAAGCCAGTCTGATGAATTCCGTGAACGTATGATGGAAGACCCCACCGGTTACGAAGCGGAGATGTTCGATGCAGTACCACAATCACGCGTACTTCGATTTGTAGACCAGTTTTTTACGGATAACCTCATTACCCTCAATGAGAAAACCCGTTCGATCATAGACTTCTCCTTTTCCGGATTTTTATTCAGGTTGCTTCGAGAACCGATTTATTCTCTGTTTTGTAAGTACGGATCGACTGTGACCCCGGAAGATAGCCTGAACGGTAAAATCATTCTTTTGAACCTTCCTGTAAAAATCTATCACAAGGTCGGAAGAGATTGCCAGGTACTTTTTAAATACATCTGGCAACAGGCAATGGAAAAAAGAAATGTCAACGAAAATTCGCGGCCAATGTTTCTCTGGGCGGATGAAGCGCAAAACTTTCTCCATGAGCACGATGCAAGTTATCAGGCTACCGCAAGGAGCAGCAGGATTGCAACGGTCTATATCTCGCAAAATCTCCCAAATTATTTCGCATCCATGGGAGGCGAAAAATCAGAACAACGTGTCAAAAGCTTCCTTGGCACACTCAGCACAAAAATTTTTCATGCGAACGCGGATATTGAGACAAACTCCTATGCGTCAAATCTGATCGGGAAAATTTACTTTATTAATGAGTCCGATCAAACCGGCCTCACACAACAATATTCAAAAAGCGTATCAAAATCGGTTGTTCTGGAACATGCCGTAAGATCAGAACAACTCATTCAGCTCAAGACCGGAGGGCCTCAGAACAAATTTATCGTAGAAGGGTATATGCACAGGCAGGGGGATACATTGTTCGGAAACCGCAATCATCTCAAGATGAACTTTAACCAGAATTATCAACCCTAAACATATCAGTTCCACTTTTACCCTTCTATGACTATGAAAAAAAACCTGTATTACCGCACAGTACTGCATCGTTCAAACCCGGTCAAAAATTTCTTCTTTGATCTTTTTACCGCTATTGCGTCCTGGCCGCGATTGTTACTTGAAGTGTTCATCCGCACCAACTTTGGCGAGCGGTATTTCTCGTTCTCCAGTTCGATTATCATGTTTGTCCTGCTTGCCGTTACGCCCCTCTTGATTTCAGCTTTGGGTTCAAGCAGCTATTATGGCGGTTTTGATCCCAAAGAATTCCTCATGGGCAACATTACCTGGTACTTGTTTCTTGCAGGGTTTCTTTACTGCGCTTTTCGACGGAGACAAGAAGTCAAACGCCTCCCCAGTGTATTTGACTTTGCCCGTTTCAGTCTTTCATCAGGACGTATCCACCCCTTATTTTATACCATCGTCATTAACGGAAAGCGCGTGGACAGTCGCATGATCGAGACCCTGTTTGAGCCTTTGTTCTTCTTCATCATCGGATTTTTCTTTATGCTCTTTGGTCAGATTGTCGGTATTCTGATCGTCGTATGCAGCATAGTCTATTCATTCAGCTACATGGCGGCATACAGCGTTGGGGACAATTTTGTCATGGATAAAATCGACGAATTGATTTGCAACCAGGAGCTTTACAATGCATTTGTTGACGGTGTAGATCCTAACAATACGCGTGGTGTTAATTATTATGGACGCCGTCCCGCAGATCCCGAAGCACGCCGAAAAGTTGCCGACACCTTTATGGAGGAAGAAGAAACTGTGGACGCGATGTAATGCCTAAGCACTCTTAGGGCAGATGTCTGTGGAAAAAGTATTTACGGAACCCATCCCCCTGAAAAGGCCCCGATATGCGCTCTGAACGCTTAACGGAAGTTATAGTTCTGTAACAAAAATAGAAAAATACCAAAGTCGATACGAACACGTATACAACGCTTTGTCATGATCCGAATGATACAAGTATCCTCTTCGGACAATGCGAAATCCTATTATACCGACGGACTTTCAAAAGGTGATTATTACCTGGATGATCAAGAATTAGCAGGGAAAATCAAGGGAAAACTTGCTGAACGTTTAGGCATCTCCGGTGATGCAGACAAAGACATATTTTATGCCTTGTGCGACAACCTGGATCCCAAAACTGGCGAACAGTTAACCCCGCGAATGAAGGAAAACCGTATCGTCGGATATGATATCAATTTCCATTGTCCGAAAAGTGTCTCGATTGTGCACGCACTTTCGAAGGACACCCATGTGTTGGATGCTTTCGAAGAAGCCGTTAATGAAACGATGGCCGATATCGAAAGCGACGCGAAAACACGTGTCCGCACGAACGGGCGCGATGAAGACCGGGATACGGAAGAACTTGTGTGGGGGCAGTTTATTCACCAGACGGCAAGGCCAGCGGATAAGCTGGCCCCCGACCCTCACCTCCACGCACACTGCATTGTTTTTAACGCGACCTATGATCCGGACGAAGAACGGATCAAGGCGGCGCGTTTCCGGTACATCAAACGCGATATGCCCTATTACCAGGCGATGTTTCACAAACGGCTTTCGGACCGGTTGATCGATCTGGGCTATGATATTCAAAGGACAAAAAAGTCCTTTGAAATCGCCGGTGTCCCTGCCCGTATTACCAAGCACTTTTCAAAACGCACCGATGAAATCGGACGGTTTGCAAAGGAAAAAGGTATTACTGATCCCAAAGAACTGGATCAGCTGGGGGCGCGCACGCGCTCAAAGAAACAAAAAGGGTACACGATGACCGATCTCAAAGCCGAGTGGCGGCGGCAGATCCGGGAATTAGGCAATAGCGGTGATGGCGAAGGAAGCGAAGCGGTACGCTTTGCGCCTAAAAAGGATAAAGAGCGGTATTCGGCCAAGGAATGTATTGATCATGCAATAACGCATGAATTTGAACGAGCTTCGGTCAAGCAGGACCGAAAATTGCTCGCTGCTGCCTATCGCCATTCAATCGGCGATGAGCAAACGAAAGTGGGCACCATCGACGAAGCGTTCGAAGCTGATGAGCGGATCATCCGCGTCAAGGAAAATACTGAGATGCTCTGCACAACGCACGAGATCCTGGCCGAAGAACGCTATATGGTCAAGATTGCCCGAAGGGAACAAGGGAAGCTTTTGCCACTGTACAAAAAGCTGCCGAAAATCCGTGCGCAAGATGATCAGCGCAATGCAATCGAGCACATCCTGTCTACTACAGACAGAATTTCCATCGTACGCGGCGGAGCCGGCACGGGGAAAACCACCTTGATGAAGGAGGCAGTGGAACATCTGGAGAACGCAGGAAAAAAGGTTTCAGTGGTCGCCCCGATTGCAAAAACGACAAGGGAAGTTTTGCAGGGGGATGGTTTCGAAAACGCTCAAACCGTCAGTAAACTGCTTAATGACAAGCAGCTGCAGAACGATCTTAAAAATCAGGTACTCTGGGTGGATGAAGCTGGTCTATTATCAAACAAAGATATGATCTCGCTGATTGAATTGGCCTCGACAAAAAACGCCCGGCTCATTCTGGGAGGGGATACCAGACAGCATACCGCCGTGCAACGCGGCGATGCGCTTCGTATCCTGAACAAAGTCGGGAAAATCAAGGCTGCGGAAGTCAACAAGATATTTCGCCAGCAAAATGATCTTTACCGGCAAACGGTTCAGTTCTTGTCCGATGGCAAGGTAAAAGACGCGTTCCACAATTTGGATAAAATGGGAGCTATCGCTGAAATCGATAAAGAAAACCCGCAGCAGGGTATTGTCGGAGACTATCTCTCCTCGGTCAAAAGCGGGCATTCGTCCCTTGTCATTGCACCAACCCATCAGGAAGGTGAACTAGTCACCAAGGCCGTCCGCACCGCCCTGAAAGCGGAAGGATTGATCGATCAGCAAGATGTCAAAACACGACGTTTGACCGCCCTCAATTTTACCGCTGCCCAGAAGACGGATTGGCGCAACATCGAGAAAGGCCAGATCATCCAGTTCAGTCAGAATGGGGTTGGCATCAAACGCGGAAGCCAATGGAAAGTGGTTGAAAGCACCGAACGGGACATCATCATTGCAAATGAGGAACAGAAGCAATTGAGCCTGCCTGTTCACCGCGCTGAACACTATGACGTTTTTGCCGAAGAAACCATTGATCTGGCAAAGGGGGACAGCATCCGCATAACCCGCAATGGTATCGACCGACACAAAGATGTGATGAGCAATGGGCAGATATTTAAAGTGGGGCAGATCCATGACAATGGGGATATTGAGGTTGAGAATTCAAAAACTCAATCATCCCACCGATTGCCGAAAGATTACGGCCACATAGCCCATGCCCATTGTATCACCAGTCATGCGAGTCAGGGTCAGACCGTTGATCGCGTCTTTGTTTCGGTGCCCGCTTCAAGCTTCGGTGCCACCAATTTAAAACAGATGTACGTCTCGGTCTCCCGTGGCCGTCACGGCGCACGGATCTACACCGATGACAAAGAAGCCTTGATCCAGCAAGCATCGAAAGCCGGTGACCGGGAATCTGCCATTGAGCTTGTGGCCAAACACTCTGATGACGACACCGTCCGTCATCAGCTTCGCGAGCAAATGGCTAGAAATAATGTCACGGAAAAGGAACCAGTGAGAGCACCGTTCGAAAGACCAAAATCTAGAAGTCGCGGCTATGAACCAGGGATTTAAATTACGATACGACGAATTACGGGAGAATGATCCGACCGGTGCGGCTGACAAGCAAGCACCGGTCGGTCATGGTCATTTATACACCGGCCAAAGCTATGCGCGTAGCCTTTGTTTTGTGTGGCCGGATGGAAAAAGGGTGCTGATGAACTACGCCTATTTCGTCAGTGCTGAATTCGATATCGCTCAGGAAAAGAATTGGATACGGTTGAACTTCTCCACAGCAGCCATTTTACTCTCTGGCTATCGTCTGGAAGAACTGTTTTTGCAATTGTTGGAGCATGTCCCGCGCATCATTGAAGTCATTGATGAACGCTACACCGACGTTGAGAATTCAATAGTAGGCGTGGTTACTGATATTACTATTGAAAGAAAAGACACGTAATGGTTGAAAATTACACCACAAATCTAAAAGATGAAGCCTCAAATTAAGAGGCTTCATTTCAGAAAATTTATAAAAAGTACGGAGTTTCGGAAGGGAACTGCTTGTTAAGCAGTTTAACAATCCTTTTCGGAAGATACTCACGTGGATCGTCATAACCGACCGTTACCTGATCCGGAATTTGCTCAATACCATTTCGTTTGATACTTGTGATAATTGTATTATGCATTCCCCAGTCCTGTACGACAACTTCATATCCCGCTTCTGTTAGGGTATCTTCCACAGTGTACGTCTCTATTTGTCCGTCGCCGTCGGAGAATCCGAATTTGCAAAAGGCTTCCTCCCAATTCCACTGTATCGTTCCACCGCATATGTTGCATTTTGTGATAGGCATTTCATTTCTCCATCATATTTGAGGTTAAAGTCCGGGCAGCGAATGGCTGCCCGGTTGTGGTTAGCGTTGCGTGTTCTTGCGAACAGTCAGTGAAACGCGTTGTCCCAAGGAATCCAGTGAGAGGTTCATCCCTTCATTGTCCTGGTGTTCCCAAGCGACACCTGCTTTAATCCATTCGGATTTACCTGTGCTTTCGTTTTGTTTCACGAAATAAACGGTATGGGTTGGATATTTAGTTGTGGTTTCGTTTTGGTCAGTCATCATCAAATCTCCTTTGTTTGTTGTTGATGATGGAAGCAAAAAGGCCCCGTCAGGACGGGGTAGCTCCCCGGAGTCAAAAAATCGATGCGCAGCGTCTATTTTTTGACGCAGTCGCCAGAGCTTTTTCATGAAATGAAAAAGAGGGATAAGCGTATCACGGCATGAGGGGTCATGCTGACATCATTCAAAAAACAACAAAGAAAGGAGATTTGATTTTAAAGGCTGATCAAGGAACACGTCCTATCTGAACCCATTCGCTGTGTAGAAAATAAGTTGAGAGCTATTGGCTGGGAGGGCTGTATTATGGGTGCTTATGGTTCCGACTCTGCTGATTAGAAATTCGCTGCCCCTGAAGTCAACTTCCATATTTTGAAGACTATATGGTAGCATCAACATATCGCTTCCAAATCTCTGTAATTCACGTGTGAACATTTCAAGCGTCTCCTGATCCGGACTACGAAAGCAGGATAGGTAAAAACTGCCCTTCTCCCATCTCGGGAAAATTCTGATCAGATCCAGTTCGCCAGGATTGGTCAGATACCAATAGGACGCAGGCTCACCAGAGCCGGACTGATAGCGGGAAAGCAACTTCGCTCTTGGCCAGAATTTAACAATAGCTGTATTCAGGGTGTTGATGATGTCTTTCAAAGCTTAATTTCGGTTTGGCGTTGCTTGATAAATTCCCTTGCTTCTTTCCCGTAGAGTTCTTTCAGATGTTTGTTTTTAAACTCGTCATAGTAAAAGAGCCAAATCATCTCTTCGGACACGATTATATATTTAATTGCCTTCATCTCGAAAAATCTATCAGATCAAATATATTGGAATAAATCCATAAATATGGATTTATTCCAATATAAATTTCTGCTTGTCGGTTACTGGATGTGATAGAGCTATTTAGCCAAACAAGCCGGGCAATTTAACTGCCCGGCTTGTTTGAAAGCTTCATCGCTATGATAGAACGTAATTCTCCACTCTCTGGAATCTCTGAATATATTCAACCGCCCTTTGAGCATGAGACGCTGCTGAAAATATAAACCGCTTATTTTCTTGAAGCTCTTTCGTCCAGGATTGAATGTAAGCTGCATGTTCTTCTTCCGGTATCGGCTCAAAACCAAGAATAGCAGCAAGGAAACAGGCTCCTAGCTCAGCTACCAGTTCTTCCTTCGCGTAACCTTCATCACCATATTTTTTTCTTCCAAAATCACGATCCAATCGTTTTGGATGCTTGGTCCAGTGAGTTACTTCATGGGCTAATGTTGCATAGTAAGCAATGACACTTTCGAAGCTTTGGAAAGGCGGCATCTGGATTTTATCAGCGGTCTGGTTGTAGGAGGCCTGACTACCTGTGTAGATCTCGGCTTTTGTCTGGGCGAAAAAGTACTCAAGCTCTTCATTACGTTGTAGCGAACTGGCCGCATTTGCTTCCGGCATTTGATAAAAGCTTTCCGGCAACCCATCAATCTGGGAAGCATTGAAAACAGAATAGCATTTTAGATAAGGGATTTTGTTGATCTTGGTTTCACCATCTTTCTCTTCCTCTTTGACGAGTTTGTCAGCATACACAACTTGTGTCCCTTTTTCACCTTTACGAACATTGGCTTTTAGCTTGATCGCCTGATCGAATGTCATCCAATGAGGAAATTGGTATTCTTTTTCGGCAGCAGTTCCCCAAAGCATAATGGTGTTAATGCCTGTGTAAGGAATATTGTTCCAGCGGAGCGGCAACATGACCTGACTCGCCAAGTGATCAGAATTCCAGGGCTTGCGCCATGTGAGATTTCCTTTTTCAAGATCGGCGAGAATCTTATTGGTCACGCGGGCGTAGATATCATCTTGAGAAACGGTTTGGGTCAAATTCTTCTCCTTGTAGTTGCTGTAGGGTTTCTTGCGATTTTGTGTTGAAGTGCTAGGCATTTCCTTTTCTCCATGCGGTTGGGATGACGGCGTTGGATCGACCTGACGGTTAGTGAGTGAACCGGCAAGAATTTTGCCTCGCGAGGAATGCCGCAGGCAGGGGAAAATTATTGTTGGTGGAAGGAGCGACGTCAGGTACAACGCAGGCTAAAATCCCGACCTTGCTCAGGAGAAAGGACGTTGCCATTTCGTAAACAATTGTCGGAAAGCGGGAGTACAATCCGGGTAAGAAGTGAGCCTTATCCGAGTTTCAACTCGTGCATATGCCAGGCATTGACATCTTTATGCGCCGCATAGAGACTGTTCATCGGAATATGTGTCAGACATTCTTCGGCTTTGAAAAACTCTGCCAGGGCTGATGTTGCTTTTTCACCTGCCGGATCATTATCCAGCCATGTGTAGGCAGTGCGATAACCGTATTTGTGAATATAAGCCATGGCCTGTTTAAGAAGAGCCACGGAATGCAAGATAATGGTGTCGCCTTTCAAGGGTCTCCCATTCAGCATGGCGACCGCAGATAAATAATCGAACCCAGCTTCGAAGATGTGTATAGCCTCTGGCTTTGCAGTTCTACCACGAACAAAGCTGATGGCTTTTGGTCTTAGACAGGCTTTGAAAAGCGGGTTCCGCAATTCAAAGCCGCGTTCCTCGTTCTCAAAACCGAGTGCAATAAACCGTTTGCCGGTATTGCGATTGTGAACCCGAAGCTCCCGAAAATATCGTTTCCCCAGCTCCAATGGGATGCCTCGTTTTTCCATGTAACGAATAAGGCCAAGATTTTCGAGGGGTCGATTTGATTTCAGGGTAAGCGGGCTGTCCTCTCTTTCAAAATGCCGCTCTTTCGCACGAGGAAAGACGGCTATCTCAGGGATGGTGCCAGCCATATTGTTCAGCCATCGTAGAGCGTCGCTTACTGTACAGTCCTGATTTTGTCGTTCTAAATAGGTTTGAGCAAAACTAAGGGGATCACCTCCGATCCCCTCCCCATGATCAAACCAGACATTGCCGTCAATATTCACGTAAAAGCTTGGTGTTTTTTCATTACGCCAAGGGGATAGGTAGCGAAGCTCCTTTTTGCCGGGATTTTCAGGTAAAAGATTAAGCTTGCTCAGTATTTCGGAAATAGGTATACGTTTCGAATGTTCGATATTCATTTGCGATCCTCAAAGAAAACGGTGGTGTTGGGCTAGGGAAGGAGAAGTTTTCTAAGAACTTTTCTTTCCCGACTTTTATCGGACCAGGCGGCGTTCGATAAAATTATCCAGGTCAGAACGACGATAGCGAACCGCACGACCCACTTTTAAGGGTCGAAGATCGTACCGCTTCGTACAATCCCAGACGGCCAACGTCCCTGGTGACACGCGTAAATACCGCGCAGCTGTTTTCCGATCGAGCAATTGCTCCATTTCTGGCTTATTAGGCATTTCAAAATTCCTTTCAATAATAAAAAAGTGCTTTCAGAAACAATTGAGCGTTCTGAAACCGCAAAAATGGATAGTGATTTTATCTGCGCGATGCAATACAAACAGAGTTTGATTAATGAATAATAAAAATCATTACTGTCTGGTAAGATAAAAACGTCGGAAACTGTTAGACGATTTTTATTCAAATGTTTTATGTCGTGATGGTTTGGATTATAGAAATCGAAAATTGCATCGAACCCATGTTTTTGAGCTTATCGTCTAAAATAACGCATTTTGTTTTTATCGGTTACTTAGATTTTATAAATTTATATGACTGACAATGAACATATTGACCTAACCAACAAGCAAGATGGATGACAGTTCTAATTTCCGGGAAAAAGGATATCCCATTTCGGACGAGTTGTGGAAAGTTCTTGTCTGCAACAAACCCCTTAAAGACGCTGAGGTGCTGTACAAAAGAGAAGCCATCCTCCATTTTATCAGCATTGGAATCGATATCGTTCGTGGAGATGGGAGAATACTTGGATATAATGCCAAAAACGACCGGTTTTACGATTCAATGCAGTATATGGGACAAGAAAACCATGGCCCGATGAACCATCTAGCGAAAATTGTCGCCCAGGGAATTGCGGGAATGTTCATTTTTGGCCTGACAGGAGTTGCCGCCCGTTACTTTCTTTGGAAAAACAACCTTCCCATGACACCAGCAATGATGGAGTTCATGCCTTTGCCGGTTCGATTGGAATATTTAGAAAAGGAAGCCGCTCGCATGGATTCGATCAACGCAGCAGAAATAAAGAACAACTAGGTTTTTCTAACATTAGTAACCGTCTATGAACGGGCAAAGGCAATCAGATTAATGTATCTCCCTCTACCCGCCAAAGCAATAACCCTTGCATACATGCTTCAAGGTATAAAATAAAAGCCATGTCCTGACTGAACATGGCTTTTAACACGAAATAACGACAATTACTTTCTGGTTTTTTCATCCAAGCGACTAAGCGAAATGTTGTGCGTTTTGTCGCCGTTTCCAAATTTTGTCCAACTACCCTCTTTCTCTGCCGATCGATATCCGTTCTTACCGACATACTTGTCTTGTTCTGACGACGACGCTCTAAAACCGTTGGATTTCAGAACTTTTTCTTCTTGTTTTGTCCAGCCCATAAAATAAATGTTTAGATGTTAAAAAAATTGATTTAGTAAATTCTTAGCAGTAGATCAGCAGATTACTTTACGTTAAGGCGAGCAATGGCATAAGAATGACTGCTATTCAGAATGTTCCCCGTGACAAGAAGCTTATCATTAGATTGCCTGAAAAGATTTTTCAAAGCGCTCTTGCTATCTGCAATATTATAGGAAGCCTTCGGTACGCCGTTACTATTGTATAGGGAAATATGTGTGTTATCCCCATTACTGAATGCATTTGATAGCGTAACAAAACTATTGTCGTCTCGAACAATTATGCCAATCGGATGGTTGGTTATCGTATTGACACCCAACGTCTGATCAATGGAACCGTCCGCGTTCAGACGCATCAGATTTAGAAAAGGATACTGGGTGTCCCGCTGGCTTTCGCTTACAAGAGCATTGAAACTTCCGCCCACCAAAATTTTCCCATTTTGTTCCGCAAGGCAAAGAGGGTCGCCTACACCTCCATTTATCGACTCTTTAAAATCAAAGCTTTCATCAAGACTGCCATCACTGTTGATTCTTGCAACATATCGGCGTTTGTTAAAAAACTTTACCCCTCCACACACCATCAGCTTCCCATTGGACAACTGAATAATATCATTGATCTCATTAGAGCCGATGATATGGGTATCGTCATTTACCCTTCTAATCCATGCTCCTTCAACGGAAAACGCCACTGTCCCGTTTGCATTGAGACCGAAAATGCCATTATAACGAAGGCTCAGCGAAGAATTAAACATTGATTGGCTGAAAACGATTTTACCGTCCGCCAAAACAAGCAAATTTGATATGGTTATTGTGTAAGAGGTTAACTTGGTTACATCGTAAGGCGTAAAACTATTATCCAATACCCCTGAGCTCGTAAGACGGATAATAGAACAGGTCTTACCGTTCACCAGGAACTCACCTGCCAGGATGACTTTTCCATCTTTTTGAACAGCAATATCATTCGCTTTTCGGATAAACCAACTTTTATCTTTCCCTGTGTCAAAATCCGCATCGTGTTGACCATCTTTAGTAACTCGGAACACCTGCTCAGCAGTTTTTTCGGAGCTGCCCCAGATAACAACTTTTCCATCAGGAAGCATTGCGGAAAAATTGGCTTTGCCTTCGTAAAGGGGGAAAGTCGGATCATAATCAACGAGATTATTTGTTCCCGGATTTGTACCAGGGTCGGGTTCCTCCTTCTTGGGGTCAGGTGCCGGATCATCTTTCTTCGCGCAGCCATACAAAGAAATTAAAGTTAGAGCGGTCATCAACGTGCTCAGCGAGCGCCGTTTCAGTAAAGATGGAAAGAAAAGGTTGAGCAAAACTCCGAACCCTTTCGCGCCGACATGCGGCGTCAAAGTAAAGTCATTTTTCATTTGAGATTTAGTTACGGTGAGTTTATTCTTTGTGAAAGTTTTTATAGTTTCAATATTCCATTGCCTGGCCGCCTGCCCATTTCAAGCGGTTCATTAATGTGTACACAGTACTTGGGTGCCACTGGCCCTCGCCACGAAATGTCGGAATCCTCCTTTTGTTCAGTTCCCTGGAAACGGCGCGTACGGAGGTTATTCCTTTGCTGCCAAGTCTTTTAATAATAGGTGACAGCTTATGGGCAAATTCCTCCGCTGCTTTTTTATTTGCCAATGAAAGTACCTTCCCATTTTTCCCGAGGATAACCCCTCTTTCCTTCGCTGCAACCAATGCCTCTTTTGTCGTATCGCTGATCCTCTGACGCTGTTCCTCTGCAACCGCCGCCAGAATATGGATCGTGAACCGGTTGGCGTGAGGATTATCAGTGACAACAATCGCAACATTCGACTTTACTATCCCGGCGATTTGTTCGACATCCCGACCCAATCGGTCAAGTTTTGCGACAACCAGTGTCGCTTTCAGTTTTTTACAAAGAGTAAGTGCCTCCAAAAGCATACTCCGGCATTTACGCGTTGACTTAACTTCTATGATTTCACTAAGCAGCTCGTAATCATTAGTCTGACAATAATTCAGTACCGCGATCTGCTGCGCGGCCAGCCCGAGACCACTTTTTCCCTGTTTCTGCGTTGAAACCCGATAGTACCCGATTGCCTGTTTCATAGCCTCTTCACTTTCGCTACTGTTCACGTGTAAACCATGGTTAACTTTGTAACACTTTGGTCTTAAAATCACGTTACTGGCCTTGAAAAAGAGGCGAGTTTACAGCAATTCGGGGGCAAGAAAATTCGAAAACTCGCATTCACCGTACATGTATATACGATCGTTTACTGATATACAAATTATCGTATCTATAATATGTGATAAACTTCACATACACTGTGGGTTGGTTTGCTTAGAGGATGTCTCGAGGTCGAGACATCCTCAACATCGTTATTTTTTTGTCATCTCGTTTAGTCTTTCAAGCGAGATGTTGCGCTTCATGTCACCATTGTGAAACACTGTTTTATTTTGTGTTGTGCGCGAGACAGTACCTTGCGTTCCAACAAAGGAATTGGCCCGGGACGCGGATTCGCGCATGCCGTTAGCCTTCATAGCATCTACTTCTTTTTTCGTGAACATGTCTGATAATATTTAATAGTTTAGAATACGCTAGTCTATCTAAACATCGGTCGCGATTATTGACGTATGCATCCGCTATCACCGTTAAATGCTTAATTAGAAGCTGGGACAAATTTATAATTAACTGTATATCAGCTCAAAAATCTAATACTTTAATATAGACGACAAGATCACTAATTAATTTCTGCAGACATTTTTTGTTGATATTTGAGCAGCTTCTGCAACAATGAAAAAATAAAAAATATTTTCTCTGCAGATAATTAAATTTTATCTGCAGAGAATTTCCAACTAACTGCAGTTTTTTGTATCTTATTGTCCTCTAATTTAGCATGTCATGTCACCCGTTCCCGCATACTACATGTTCCTACCGTGGCAAGTTTTGCTACGATATATCGGAAGTTTAGATAGGCCAACAGATTCCGGAGCATTATGCTACGCGATCCAAGCCTGTGACGATGCTGACGTATCCCCAGATGAAGCAGATTTCAGATCTGAACTTGGCATCAAAATGAAAGAATTTAAAAAAATCAAAGGCAAATACCAAGGGAAAGTATGCTATAAGATTGAGGAAATTTGGCACAAAAGGTTCCACAAAAATGACAGCATCATTAGTTTAGAAGGTTTCCCTGACTTCGTCAGGCTAGGAAAAGATGTCATTGAGTTTAAAGAGCACGGTTATCCTAAGGGTGGTAGAAGTCGATTTCATGCCGATATCGATACAATGCTTAGGTTACATCGAGATGATGATGTGCGGTCTCGCTTAGCGCTAGTCATCTGCGGGATGGCTCTGGATGCAATCAGTTTAAATAGCAAAATCGCCGATGCATCCATCGTGAAAGCACTCCAGATGACAATTCAGAAGATATATGAAGATAAGCCTGTTGCAGTCGCTCGCACCAAAAAAGTGAATGATAATGAACTGGTAACGTCAGACTTTTTGAAAGAGTTTGAAAACACCAATTGGCAGTGCTACGAACGCAAGGATACTAAACAAGGTGACAACTGGGGCATTGCTGTAAGCATTCTCAAAATTGGGAATTCACAATCGGGAGACTTCATTCGTCTCTACGATAAGATAGCAAAGCCTACTAAACCAACATACACCGGTACCGGTCATTATCTGTCACATTCCTCATATCTGGAAATACGCTTAGTCAGTAAAGAAGTTCCTGGAAAAATCAATTTTCTCTTGTTAAAAATTGGAGAAAAACCAATAGAGCAATCCGTTCTTATTGGTTTTTCTTTGAAATTTTCCCGTTCCTACAACCGGTACCTCACAAAGACCGTATACCTTAAGAAAAAAGACATAAATCATAAGTACAAGCCCCATGAAGTCCAAGAGTCTGATAACAACCTCATCCCATACACGTTATTCGAGAAAACGAGCTCAGAAGAGAGCGTGAACTACTCAGTTCCTGATAAATCGAAAGAAGTAGAAGTAGAAGAAGAAAAAGTAGAAAAAAAGAAAGTTCCACTAGAGGAGATAGATCTCGAGATAAGACAATTCTTGTGGAATAGGAGACGGAATCGAATGTCAATGCCAGCTGACATTTCAAATGCAAATCCAAATGATAATGAAAGCTCAATACAACATTGGCAAGAAAAGCGCTTTCAGGAAACAATGTCGGAAGATTTACTTACAACACTGGTTCGTAAATTCTTAGTAGTCTATCAAGGTTACAATGGTGTAGAAACAAAACCGGCGAGTGCTCAAAAATTACGAAAGGAAGTCCAGTATGACTCCCTTGAATTACGGAAGAATCCGGTCTCAATGATTTTTGAGGCTTCCTATAAACATAGCATAACAAATAGTCCAGGAGATGTAACTGTTATGGAGTTCGTTGGCAAAGCTCGTCGTAGTGGCACAAATGCCCAAATTATATTGGAACAGAAGAAATCTAATAAACCTCATGAAGGAATTTTGACTGGCACTTCCACGCAAGGCAACTATATTCTAATAAATTTTAGCATTTGGGAGCCAGTAACACACGATACCGTCATTGAAGGTTTACTCACTAGAATCGTGGATGATCGAACTGGCCCGGCATGTTATCGGTGCTTTTTGGTAGTAGACAAGAGAAAAAATGGCAGTGAGAGCTCCGATGAAAGTTGCGTCCCTAAAATGATAAAATCATTTCTCCAAGGAACAGAAAACTCTCTTACTATGAGCGTGCCTATCAAGAAGAGAACTTTTTAATCCCATAACATAAGCTTTTAACTTTAACAAATTGTCTCACAAAGATAGCTCGGGGTGCGCGAATAACGGTTTCTTGCCAGAACTCAACGCTTTCTCGACAATATAATTTCGATCTCGTAAAAAATCAGCCATCATATCCAAATGCTGTTCGTCGAAGTTAATGAACCTCCCTTTGTCAAGATAGCGCTTCTCAATTTTCCCCATCTTGTCTACATTAATTTGCACTCCATGCTCCACGTGATCCACGTAATCTGTTCTCCTGCGCATTTTGCCGTTTCGATACCATTCGGTAATTTGACCATTAAGCCGACCTTCAACAACTTCCGCAAAGAGTTTAGGTTTCCCATTTTTCCACCAGATTTTATGAGTCCCATGGACTTTGTCACCTAATAAGGGCATCTCACTTTTCAAGATGCCGTTTTCGTAATATTCTCTTTCAACGCTATATTCTGGCATAGTGCCCTCCTACGGCGGACATCGTATCAAAATTGAGACCTTATGTCAATGCCATAATCGGCTGTCGCTAAGATTTCACTGTCAGGAGCTCATTCCAATCCGTTGTGAAATGAGCTGATCTCATGTTTGCCTACGTTTTCCAGCTTGCATTGAGGCCAGATCTTCCTATTTCCGGCCTTTCTCTGCCAAACCGATGAATTATGCTGTCCAACATCTTCATCAGTTAGGCCAGTCGAGTATTTCAAGCACAATCCCTAATCCAGTTTTCTATTTAGCACTTTCGCCTGAGCAGCAGATGGATGATCGGCGTTATAATTCTCCAAAAAATCCGCCATTAAACTAGCATGCTGGGGATCAAAAACGACCTCGACACCATGCCAAAAGTATTTTGTTTCTGAAACCTTGTTGTACTTGTACCATTTGTGAATTCCATGAGGAATTCCCATTTCAAACGACTTCTCGGATTTCAAACTGCCATTTTTGCCCCAACACTTTTCTATTCCATGTGCTAGATTATCCTTGAATGGAATTGAGGCTTTAAGTTTTCCATCTCTATACCAAACTCTCAACTCTCCCTGACAAAGCCCGTTTACGCGAGTGGATTCACTTTTAATTTGGCCATCTTCATAATAATTAATAAACGTTGCTGGATCATAGGTCATGATATCCTCAAGCTCCTCTTGAAATCGAATAAACGACATATCATGCTTTTTCTGTTATGTCAAGGACAAGCCTGGGAAGCTTTGAATGAAAAACAACGAAGCATTAAATTTTATTTACTTTAACGCTGAGGGCAATACCAGAGGAATACTACACATGACTAAGCAACATAAACCTAATTAAGTGATTGAATTTGGTGAGCGTAACAGGATTTGAACCTGTGACCCCTTCCATGTCAAGGTAGCGGTATATCATTCTCATATTCAGATGCATCTATTAGAAAATCAACCTTCCGAGGAACACTAAATAGACTTAACGATAGCCAGACTGGGCCTATAAGCTATCGATGCCTGATCGTGAAGAAACATGAAGACGATGAGAACACAGCTTTCAAGGAAATACCGGATTTCGTTATTAAACACTTTGTTGAGTCCTTTGGTAGGAACTCTATTTCCTAATTGCTATCACATTCTGCCAACTAGCGAAATCGCGACGTTGCCCAAAAGATTGCAAACGCCAAAATCTTAGCAATTGCCCGGATTGTTTCCCTTGCCTTTGACAAGATGGTAACCATGTCCTTCTAAGAAGTCGACCATCATTTCAATATGGTTTTCATCAAACTCGAGATACTTCCCGTTATCAAGGTAAGTCTTCGTTACATTTCCATTTTTGTCGATTGCAGTCGATATCCCGAAACGCATATTGTCTCTAAATGTTTCTACCAGACTTAACTTTCCATTTCTATACCAGTGTTTAGCCTCACCACAAGCAGCCCCATCTACATAATCGCCGAAGTACTTGGGATTGCCATTTTTCCACCACGTCTTGTAAGTTCCGTGTGTCTTGCCATTCAACAGCGGGTTTTCAACCTTCAAAACGCCGTTATCGTAAAATTCTCTTTCAATGCTAATTTCTGGCATAGTGCCCTCCTGCGGCGGACAGCGTATCAAAGTCAAAATCTTATGTCAATGCCCTAATCAAGGAGAACTACATTCACGTTATCCAATATTGTATTGCAGCCGGTGACCATCCACCTGTCTACATTGCTCTTCGAAGCCTATCAGCCAGATCATCCGGCAATAAGCTTAACTCTATTGCCTGAGCTGCCTTCTCTACATCATATTGGACACGAATAAAATCAACCTTAACTCCATCGGGATTGGCAAAGTCTGCCGCTTTATCAACTGTCAGCAGCACATAGCAAGCACGTGGGTCTTCATCTTTCGGTTTGCCGACAGAACCTATATTAATCAGGTGATGAAAATGAGGTTTGGAGTCACTGCCCGAGCGGACAATTCGATGGTAGGGCTTGTGCGAATGACCAAAACATAGGATGTCTGCTTTATATTCTTTCAGCATAGCAAGCACGTAATTCTCTGGCAGATCTTCAAGAAGATATTCATTGATACTGCGCGGGCTTCCATGGACAAGCAATACATCAACGCTTTCATTGTTGAGCTCAAATGTGAGCCTTAAATGCTTCGGCAAAGTGAGCAGGAAGTCTCGCTCATTCTTACCAACCAGTTTATAAGCATAGTCCGTACTGTCCTCCCTGCTGCATCCAGTTTCTGAGGGATGTATTTTAGACACTTTGAGATCGTGATTTCCAGCAATGGTCGCAATCCGATGCGAACGGATTAGGTTGATGACCTGATTGGGCCAGACGTTATAGCCAATCAAGTCACCGAGACAGTACACGGCGTCAGGGCTTTGCTTTGATATATCATCAAGCACCGCTTCAAAGGCAGGTAGGTTCGCGTGAATGTCGGATAGAAGTGCTATTTTCATTTTTAGATCAATCTCATCAGAGAAATGCGCATTCTACTGAGAAGGAATTGTTGTTTTATAATATTTGTCCCGAAGCCAGAAGGCTACATTAACCAAGGCGATCAGCGCCGGTACTTCCACAAGCGGCCCGATGACACCCACAAAAGCCTGTCCAGAATTGATCCCGAAGACACCGATTGCGACCGCAATTGCCAATTCGAAGTTGTTACCGGATGCAGTAAACGCTATTGACGCATTTTGGGAATAGTCAGCACCGCGTGATCTAGCGACAAAAAAGCTTATCAGGAACATGACGACAAAATAGATCACAAGCGGTATGGCGATCAGCAATACGTCGCCCGGCAGCTGGACAATCAATTCACCTTTCAAACTGAACATAAGAATAATCGTTGCTAACAGCGCAACGAGCGTGATTGGAGAAATCAGCGGAATAAATTTCGCTTCATACCATTGTTCCCCTTTCAAAGCTGTCAATCCAAAACGACTCAGCATTCCAGCGGCAAATGGGATACCCAAGTAAATGCCGACGCTTATCGCTATTTCAGTAATCGTGATATCAACTTCCAGACCTTTCAATCCGATTAAGGGTGGTAGAACAGTAATGAAGAAGTATGCGTAAACACTGTAAAGTAAGACCTGAAAGACACTATTCAAGGCAACAAGTCCTGCGGCATATTCCCGGCTTCCCTCTGCAAGTTCATTCCATACCAGAACCATAGCGATACAACGTGCGAGCCCAATAAGAATCAGTCCAATCATGTAGTCGGGATGATCACGAAGAAAGACGACCGCTAGCACAAACATGAGTACAGGGCCAACAATCCAGTTCAATATTAGGGAGACACTCATCACCCTGGTATTTTTGAAAACCTCGCCCATCTTGTCATACTTTACCTTGGCAAGCGGTGGGTACATCATCAAAATCAGCCCCAAGGCGAGCGGAATATTTGTTGTACCGCTTGAAAAACGATTGATGTATTCAGGAACCGACGGAACAAAGTTCCCTAACACCACACCAACAGCCATCGCCAGAAAAATCCATAACGTAAGATATCGGTCCAAAAACCCAAGTCTTTTACGATTTGCCGCAGGGGCGCAATTAGTTGCAGACATGGTTAGAGATTTTCTTTCACAAATGTTTCGGAGTAATTCTTAATCATCTCACGAACGTTCCTGAACTCCGTGAGTATTTCCTGATAACTACCGGTAGCCTTGGCTGGATCAGGAAAATTCTGATGAAGTTTTTTAGCATTCGTTGGAAAATAGGGGCAGCGTTCCTTCGCATTGTCACACACAGTAATTACGAAATCAAAATCAACATTGCCGTATTCATCGATGTTGTTGGATGTGTGTTTCGAAATGTCGATCCCATCTTCGGCCATAATGGCAATAGCCTTTGGATTGACACCATGCGTTTCGACCCCTGCGCTGTATATGACAGCCTTATCGCCTGCAAAATGCCTGATATAGCCCTCGGCGATCTGGCTTCTGCAACTGTTCCCCGTGCAGAGCACTAATACTTTTTTCATTTGTTCTCCTTTTAATTTGTTCCTATTCGATTACTTCTGCGTTCGAGAAGATTGACATCACGCCAGACGCCTTGCATCTTTCCAATCCGTTCACGATAACCAATGATCCGGAAGCCATTTTTCTGATGAAGCCCGATGCTGGCCTGATTTTCCGGAAATATTCCGGCCTGCAATGTCCAGTACCCTTTTTCTTCGCTTCGCGTGATGAGATGCTTCAAAAGCATATCGCCTACTTTCTGTCCGCGATATGCGGAAGCGATATAGACACTAACCTCAGCAACACCTGCATAGACACATCGACCTGAAACAGGTGTGAGCGCTGCCCATCCTGCAACATCACCATTGTCAACAATAGCAACATAGCGCAAGTCAGATACATGGGATTGATCCCAGCTTTCCCATTCGGGAGGGCTTGACTCCAAAGTAGCTTGGCCTGTCGCTATACCATCGGCATAAATTTGTCTAACGATTGGCCAATCAGTCGGCACTAATTCTCTTATGATCATTGGTAAACTGCACAGGTTACAAAGACTAACAGCATCCACTTCCCGGCGTGCAGGCGGAAGCCTCCTCGCCTACTTCAACTAGTTGCGGCTTCTCCAGAACGGCCGGGCCACAGCACGCAGCACTTCCCGAATTTGTGCCACAGCTTTGATCACGTGTTAGCGCTTTGCATTGGGTGAAGTCTGGCACCAGATTAACCGTGAATGCTTCATCTCCTGAGACGAACTCACCTGGATACATCTGCCGCGTATCAAACTTCGAGTTTCCGAATTCGATTTTAACAATCGCATTTGGGTTCAAAGGCAAAGATTTTTCTACGAGATTGACGATTTTAAGGGCTTTGCCAACTTTCATTGAGCGATCCGCTTCTTTTACCGACGGTTCCCACAATTGTACAATCACTTCTGTCCAGCTATTCATTTGCCCGCCGCAATCAACCGAAACAATCGGTGCCTGTTTGATTTCAGTAATGTGATAAGAGCTGTCCACATATTTGCCCTCCTCATATTGGAATTGCAAATGTAGATCGGGGTTCTGTTCCAGGGTGTTTTTAAATTCACCCCAGGTCATTGGATTTAATTGGTTCATCATGACTCCTATAGTTTAAATGTAATATTACGATTGATTAGCTCAAATTTTTTTAGTTACAGCATGCTGGGGACGTTTCAAAGCTATCCAGCAAAATACCAAAGGCTTTCCTCGCTTCTTCCCAGACGATTGGATTAATACAGTAACAAACGCGGGGCGGATTGATCTCACCATGAATGATACCGATGCGCTTCAATTCTTTCAGGTGCTGCGAAACAGTCGCCTGGGCCAGTTCCAGCTCATCAACCAAGTCACCGCACACGCAAGCTTTCCGCGCCACCAGCAACTGGAGTATTGCTACTCGCGCCGGATGTGCAAAAGCCTTGGCCAGATCCGCGATACGGTTCTGCTGGTCGGTGAATATCTCGGTTTTTGTAAGTCCCATAATGCAAATATAGCACGAGAATTATCAATTGCAATATTACGATGAATAATTTTTTTGATACTTTAATTAATTCCGAAAAGCGCTTCTACTACTCACCTAGACTATCATTTTCGCTACTGTCCCGGACTTTGTTCTTCAAGTCGTAGGCATGCCCAATATAGTTTAGCACAACTTGCCATCCTCCGAATTTGTGCCCGCGAACGACGGGCAGGTTTTCCTTGTCTACATATTGGACGCGAAAAACGAATAAATCTGTAAGATCATGTCCCAGGACATTTAGTGTAAGACGGCACATAATATTAGTTTCATAAGATGCTTCATCATCGATTTCAGTGATTTCGGCATCGTGAAGAACAATGCCTTCCATGCATTCACGAATTTCTCCAGCACGCTTAGGAACGGTTCGCTCAACGTAATACAGACTTTGCTTTCCCATTTCACCATAATTACCTTTATGCCAAGCTTTCAAAAAGACTTTTAACGTCGCCTCAGGAGATAAGCTGCTTATTTCTTCTAAGGAATCAGTAGACAACGTCCAGCCAGACAAATGGTCTTTGGGCCTGGGTGACCATTCATTAAGCATTTTTTCTTGGATGCGTGTTTCCTCGCGCATCGCAATCGTTTCTTCCCATGATAACTCAGGTTCGGGCTTGGCATTGAGTCTATCTTCTCTCGCCCTGACAATATCCCTGACACATGATAAGTATGACCATGCTTTTGATACAACCAGCCTGTTGCCGTAGTTATTATCGCGACCATGCAATATTCCATTTCTGAATGGAATTGTAATTTCTTTATTATTGAACGCTTGACGTCTTCTTGCGAAAGTCGCCGTTAGCGACTGCAATCCTTCGGAATGTCCAGCAATGGCGTTCATCTCACTAAGATCCAATCCGTCTCGAAAGATACTCAAACCAAAAATATCCTGACCGACACCGTCTGCAACAAGGAGAATTAACGGGATTGCCGCGAGATATCGTTTCTCTTTTGTCAGTGCAAAAGCCTCGTTGAGTATATTTTCTCGTTTGAAAAAATAATCTGAACCTCGCAATCGCATGGATAAAAAATCCAAATTATCCCCTTCAAAATCCGTGCATAGCATTTGTTCCGCTTCGTCCATTTTATGCTCATCCACCAGCTGTAACGCCATACGGGCGGTTTCAAGGTTGGTTGACTCGGATGCGATCCATCCCAAAGGCTGGAAAACGTTGTCAAAACGCGTCAGTATCGTAACAATATCATCAGCTGCTGCCTTCATTGCTTTCAGCTCATCTCTCTGCTGTCGCGAAAACGCAATCTTACCAATTGGCGAGGATAGCAACAATTCCATCTGTTCGAATTGTTCAATCGTCTTCTGAAATTTCGGCGGAAGGCGCTTCCTAATTGTGCTCATGATCGTTGCCTTCCCGGGTTAATCGTCCTCCATTTTGACAAAACATAAGAGAATACCCTCGCTCATCCCCACCCGTTTTTATCTCGATAAAAATGCCAACCTGATAACACAGTGCATCGTCAAGTTCATGTCGTGTGTACGAACGAAGTTTGATCTCATCGTATTCCATCCCTACAAGGCTCGTTGTTTTCTTGATTTCAATGATGCATAAATTATCATCGTTATGACCACGCTTGTGAACAATGATATCCGGGTATGCGGATCTTTCGATAAGTTGATCGGCTAAAAAATCTTTTTCGATTTCTCGAAGTTTAAGTTCAGCTGCTAAGAGTTGCTCCTTGACCATTTGGACTTTCTTTCTTGCATAAACCTCTCCTCTCATCGCGCCATTATATTCACAATCCACACAATAGCCGTCAAAGAGGTGTTGAAGGTGACAAGCTAAGCGATGCGCGATTGACCTCTCACTGAGATCGTTTTTCAATAGCCAATCGTCCTCTTTTTCTAAGATTTTCAGGCCTTCATGGACAATTTCGATAACTTCTTCTTGTTTCATAACATGTCACTAACTTTAAGTGCTTGGTTGGAGGATTGGATAAACTAAGCCTACATTTCTCCGTCTTTAATGAAAGCAGATTCGGCGAATTTTTTAGCCATTGAAATCCAGATTTAACGTGTTAGAATCTAAACGGAGTTAAACGGGCATTGATCGGTTTTGAGGGTCACTTTGGGGGCACAAAAAAAATCGGCTGATGAGAAAATGTTTTAAATCAAGGGACTAAGGAAATAATAGTGATCACCTGCTCGAGGAGCCATTGTCTTTTTATCCTAGATAAATTGTTCTTATCAAAGTTGGAAAAATTCCGTTTTTCCAAGCTTTTGGCGTACGTTCTTTTCATCCGAGTTTCACAGACATCTATCCGCATTAACGCGATACCGGGGTCAAAATGGGGTCAAATTCATGATTTCCATAATGTCATGCCCCTAAATCTTAGTCAACCATCTGAAAACAAAAGAAGAAAGGACGTACCACATGCCTCTATGTGACGCTCAATGCCGCGCCTCAAAACCAACAGAAAAGCGCTATAGACTTTACGATCAGCAAGGCCTGTATTTAGAAGTATCGACTTCCGGTTCCAAACTTTGGAGACTGAAATATCGGTTCAATGGCAAGGAAACAAGATTAAGCCTCGGCCATTATCCTGCCGTCAGTCTTCAAGACGCTCGAACACACAAGGATAAAATTCGAGAGCAAATAAAGAACGGGATCGACCCTGTGGTTTCAAGAATTCAGGAAAAACTCATCAGGTCCCTGGACAATGCGTCGACCTTCGAACTCATTGCAAAAGAATGGCATTCGAAAAACGTCCCTGCCTGGAACCCGCGCTATGCGCAGACAGTCCAATATAGACTAGATAAATATGCCCTGCCCTCCATCGGTCGCTTTCCGATCACGCAACTCAAACCACCAATAATTCTGGCTTGTATCCGGAAAATCGAGCCCACAGCCCCAGAAATGGCGAGGCGCGTAAAAAACATGATCAGCCACATATTCAAATACGCAATCGCAACTGGCCGGGTTGAAACCGATTATACTTACGGATTAGAATTCGCTCTGACGAAGTACAAGAAGAAAAACTTTGCATCAATAGATATTGACGAACTACCAGAGCTCTTGGATGCGATTACTAAATGTAAGGCACAACTATACCGACAAACATACATTGCAATCTGGCTCATGTTGCTTACTGCACTTCGTACGTCTGAATTGATTGAAGCCCGTTGGTCAGAGATTGATTTTGAAAAAGCAATGTGGACTGTGCCTGCCGAGCGTATGAAAATGAAAAAACCGCATTTGGTCCCTCTTGCGACACAGACAGTTGACCTTCTAAGAGAGCTTCACGAAATCACTGGCCATAGAGAACTGATGTTTCCGAGTGTACCTCGTCCAAGAAAAGCAATGAGCAAAGGAACAATCTTGGTTGCTCTGAAACGAATGGGATACAGAAACAAGATGACTGGCCATGGTTTCCGGTCATTGTTTCTCGGAGTTGTGAAAGAGAAGCTTGGATATTCGCATGAAGTTGCTGACAGACAGCTCGCTCATGCACCGAAGAGCAGTGTTGACCGTGCCTATGACCGCGCCAAGTTTCTTCCACAGCGTAAAGCAATGATGCAGGAATATGCCGATTACCTCAAAACTATGCAAAATGACCAATTTGCTACTTAGGCATGCGTATGATTATTCCGCTACCCTTCAATAGCCAAGACAGTAATGTCAACAATTACCGTTGGATAATTTTCTTATGCGACACAAGGAAAGTTTCGGTTATAATCCCTTTACTTAGTGAATCTGCCCTACTTCGATGCGATGGCTGAGACTTATCTAACAAACTACCCTCTCTTTTAGGCATGCAATGAAGATTTCAAAAATTAAAGTACAGAACTATCGGCTTCTTAAAAAGTTCGAACTGGATCTTGAAGAGGATCTTTCCTTAGTAATAGGCAAGAATAACTGCGGAAAAACTTCCCTACTTTCTATTCTCAATAAGTTTATTAATGATAAAAGGTCAAGCTCCCGATCATCATTCACGTGCGACGACTTCAATATAGATTTTCAAAAACACTTAAAACAAAAGATCGAAGAAAATCAGGACTTCGGTGATAATTTCCTTGGATTGTCTCTAAAATTATTTATCAGCTACGATGCAACCGACGATCTGTCTAATCTCAGCAAAATATTGATGGATCTTGATCCGCTAAACACGTCCACAGTATTGGCTTTTGAGTACAGTATGTCGGATGAAGACTATCAAAAATTCAAAACTGCCTATAACGAATTTAAAATACTTAAAACTGCAAAAATAGAGGAACGATACAGTGATGCCGGAATCATCACCCCGGAGGAGCTTGCCGCGCGTCAAATACTAAGGGATCAGAAAAAACAACTCATCTTCCATGATTTTCTAAAAAACAATCATCAGACGTACTTCAAACTAAGGAAGAAGTCAGTACTGTTTGATCTAGCCAAAGGGATCGAAGATGATAGTAACTTCATAGATCTTATAAGTGAAGGAATTCAAGTCGATAAGATCATCAATCTGAATATAATCGAAGCAAGGCGTGATGTCTCCAATAATGACAAAGACAAAACACTCTCATTCCTCTCCTCAAAATATTACGAAAAAAAAGAAACAAACAGCAACGACTCAGTAGCCATCCAACAGTTTAAAGAAACTCTTACCGACACCGATAGTCAACTGGATGCCGTCTACGAAAATCTGTTTAAGAATATAGTTGAAAAAGTCGGCACTTTTGGCGGGGTAGCGCAAGGCGATTCCGTGATCAAGATCATATCAACATTGCAGCACCGAGAATTGTTGAAGGGCAATACAACTGTCATGTATGATCACAATAATGAACACTCATTGCCAGAGCATTACAACGGCCTTGGCTATATGAATTTAATAGGGATGATTTTCGAAATTGAAGTTCTGCTGGCCGATTTTCGGAGGGAAGATAGAGAGAATGAAAAGCCAGCAGATATCAATCTTCTCTTTATCGAAGAACCAGAAGCCCATACTCATCCACAAATGCAATATGTTTTTATCAAAAACATCAAAAATATATTGCAAGCCGCAAGTAAAGGCCTAAAACCTGGAGACATTGTATTCAACCTGCAAACCATAATTACCACACATTCTTCACACATAACGGCCGAAAGCAATTTTGATGACATCAAATACTTTACTAGAAAAGATAAAAATCAAGTCATTGCAAAAAACCTGAAAGATTTAGAAAAAGACTATGTTGCCGCAGGTGAAGACAAATACTACAAATTCTTAAAACAATATCTGACATTAAATAGGGCCGAATTATTTTTTGCAGATAAAGCAATTTTCATCGAAGGTGACACTGAAAGAATACTCTTACCCGCTATGATGAAAAAAATCGATCAAGAGTATCCAGCGACACCATTGATGTCACAAAATATATCTGTTGTCGAAGTAGGAGCATACTCCCACATTTTCGAGAAATTCATAAATTTCATCGATATCAAATCATTAGTTATAACAGACATTGACGGAGCAAAAGAATTCACGTCGAAAGACAAAGATGGCAAAGACGTTGTTGCAATAAAGAAATGCCGAATGGTGGATGCAACGAGCATAACGAATGCTTCTTTGAAGTTCTTCCACAATGGAAAATCCGAATCCGCTCATTATGTATCACTAAAACTTGATTGGAAAATATTAAGAAAAAACGCAAAAAAAGGGAGTTGGGCATCCAATCGAAAAGGCAGAATGCTGATCGTTTATCAAACAGCTGAGACAAATGATGACGGGCAAGCCTATCATGGAAGAAGCTTTGAAGATGCCTTCTTTCACTTGAATAAAAGCTTGCTTGTTACTCCAGCCTACGAGTTCAATAGTTTGACGGAAAAACATCTTACTAAATTCTTAGCTGGGGATATTGACGTTTATGATTTTGCAGACGACGCAGTTGGTAGCAAACCAACGCTCGCAATGGAGATTCTACTAAATAGCAAAACTGACGCCGAAAACAAAGAGTTTTCCAATTGGCAAACTCCGGCTTACTTAAAAGAAGGATTAATATGGCTGATGAAGGATTAGAGCCCGAAGTTGTCTCTATTTTCGAGCATATAGATAAAGGCGAAAACTTTCTCCTCAGCGGTGGAGCTGGAAGTGGTAAAACATATTCGTTAGTTCAAGTCATTAGAACTTGCATTGAAAGATATCCATATTCCAAAGTTGCCTGTATGACTTATACAAATGCAGCTGTTAAGGAGATCGAACGACGAATTGACAATAAAAATCTGAACGTGACAACGATTCACGATTTTCTCTGGGACAACATAAAATCATTCCAAAAAGACATTAAAAAGGCTCTTGTATCTTTGCTAAATAGTGAGGATTCCAAGATCAAAAGCCCCGATGGAGCTGTTGGTCCCGACTTTTTTGATCATCTACCAGAGGGCATTCAATACAAAGAATGGACGAGAGTCAAAGACGGCCACATCTCGCATGACGAAGTAATCGAGCTCGCGCACGAAATGTTTAAAAGCAACAAGCTACTCTGCGATATCCTTAAAGATAGATTTCAATTCGTATTTTTAGACGAGTACCAGGACACCCACCCACTCGTTGTTAAAGTTCTACTGGAGCATTTACAGGTTAGTAAGAAGCAAAATATTATTGGATTCTTCGGAGACTCCATGCAGTCAATTTATGATGACAGTGTCGGAGACTTGAATGCCTATATCGTAAATGGCAGTGTTAAAGAAGTTAAAAAAGAACAAAACAGGCGAAACCCTAATACGGTAATCGACTTGGCTAACAAGTTACGTTCAGACGGCTTGCAACAAAGGCCGTCTACCGACACGAATGCCCCTAATATGGAGGCTGGTGTCGTCGTTGATGGCAATATCAAGTTCGTTTATTCCAATGGCCAAAATTTAGATGACGTAAAAAAATCGATTGCGTGGGATTTTACTGATGTCAAACAAACCAAAGAGCTTAATCTTACTCATAATCTTATAGCGCCGAGAGCGGGTTTCGCCACTTTGATGGAAATTTACGACGGCGACAAGATTTTAGATTTTAAAAGGCGCGTGACCGATTATATCAAGGATGAACAGATAACTACCGATTTTTCGGCATATACGTTCGGCGAAGTGATTGATGAACTAGGGGTTACTCCAACTGCAGGACAACAAACATTTATTGATGACAACATTGGCCTATTCAATACCGCGCGCGACTATCCGCATGCATCTTTCAGCAAAATATACGTCGACAAAGAGGCCCTTATTGATGATAAGAAGCATGATGAGCAGGATGAAAACAAAAAAGGCTCAAAACGAGACGCATTGATCAAACACCTCTTTAAAATCGAACTCAATATTCAATTATATCAAGAAAATAGGTGCAACGAATTTCTGAGACGAACAGAATTTAAGGTAACATCTGTAGCTGATAAAATAAAACTTAAAGAAAATATTGAAGCGCTAGCAAATGGGACTGTTGCGACGATTGGTGAAGTTATAGATTTAGCTGACGCAGTTGGCATTTGTAAAAAAGATGACAAACTAGCAAGGTTTATCGATAAAAATGAATATCTGTATAAGAGAATTGCCAACGTCAACTACTCTGAGTTTCGGAAATTATATTCCTATTTAGAGGGCCAGACTCCCTTTTCTACGCAACATAAAATTAAAGGAGAAGAATTTGAGAACGTCTTGATAGTGCTGGATAATGGTGGATGGAATAAATACAATTTTCAGTACCTCCTCCATCCTGATATATTCAATGGCCTCACTCCGGCAAAAAAGAAGTCATATCCTGGTATATTGTCACGCACTCAAAAAATATTCTACGTTTGCTGCACACGCGCAAAGAAAAATTTAGTTGTGTATTATGATAATCCTGACGACCGCATTGTTCAAAGAGCAAAAGAGTGGTTTGGTGACGCCAATGTACGTGAAGTCAAATAGCTTTCCCACATGCTTTTCATTCATGTCATAAATTAATCACCGCATCAAGCGCATCATCGGTCGTTTTATTAATAAAATTGCTCTGATATCCCATTGTCGTCTTAATATCCGAATGACGATAAAGTCGCTGAAGAATGTTTGCTGGAATTCGGTCTGCAGAAATCTGAGCAAATGTATGTCTTGCAATGTGCATGGTGAGAGGTTTAGACAAACTCAACTTTTTCGCAATGTTCTTTAAATAATCGTTGCAGCTATGGACACGCGTCTTAATGTAACTTTGCACTTCATAAGATTTCGACAAATCTGGCATTTTAGCAAGGTCAGGAAAAACCAAATCATGCGCATTCGATCCTTGTGGATACTGTTTTAGTATTTCGGCAACCCTGTCAGGAACTTTCAGCGATCCAGCTTTGAGGTTTTTGCCCATCGCGTAGTAAAGTCTCCCGTTTTGAAAATCCGACCATTCGAGCCTTAGAACATCAGAAACGCGCATTCCTGCAAAATAAAAGGACACGAGCCACAGGTTTCGAGCATGGTTCTCACCAGAAGGTAAATCCAGCTCCTCAAGCACTTTCACTTCATCCGCGGTTAATCCAATCTTCGCACTATCTGGAAACTTGATAACTACCTTACCCTTCCCAAACGGATAATTCTTCTTATCTGTAACCCCGTCGGCAACCGCTCTATTGTAAATGGTTCTGATCACCACCAGGTGATTGACAGCTGTTCGCTCTGTCATCTTGAACGTACCAATCAGATATGCCTTGAATTTTTTCAGAAGACCTGGGCTTATCTCAGAGAAGTTGATGTCAGCGTTTTTCAGGAACTTCTTAAATTTGTTGATCCTTGGTTCGTCAGCCGATCTTTGATTGAACTTCCCTGTTGCTTTTAGCTGATCAATGTAAATCTGCGCCTGCTTAAAGAAGATTCCGTCCTTAGAGGCAAGAACTGCATTCTTGATAACCCTTGCGGAGCTATCTGTTTTATTCTTCTCCATCTCTAAAAGCTTATCAGTCGCCTCAGATACCCTGCTTGCGATAAGATTGTTTAGCCAGGCGGAATTTCGATGGGATTTCTTAACTATCCGTTTTTCATCATCCCAATCCGAAAGCGGGATACTATGACCAAGACTAGTTTGAGAAATCTTTCTATCTTTTATTATCCGCAGGTAGAGGTTATGCTTATCGTCGCTGTTCGGAGTTTTTCGAAGAACTACTGTAACCGATGCCATATCTGAATTGTTTAGAGGACAAATCTAATCAATTCATGCCAAACATTTGCCAAACAAATGACGATTTTATTTATATTTTTCTGCTTTTAAAAAAATATAAATAGCTATTAATCAACATATAACGATATATATCAAACCATATAAGACCATTTAAAGCAGGACTTAAAATCCTGTGAGCCGAAACGCTCGTACGGGTTCGATTCCCGTCCCCGGTACCACATGGTTTTAAGACCTCTAAAAGCTAACACACCTCTGTTAGCTTTTTTTGTTTCAAATTCAAACCCCTCAATTTGTAGAATTTAATTGATTTGATCCAATAATGGATCAGTCCGAAAAGTTGGGGGGAAGGAAAATAATTGTTTGTTTTGCGATGAATCAATTTAAAGAGCATTGCAAGAGTCTTACCAAGCCCTAGTCCGTTTCCTGTTGCCCGAGGGCATCCTCGATTATTTCGAGCTTTCCAAAATAGTTGAAGGCCTCACTGGCCTGAATATCTATCTGGAAGAAAAGAATCTTCCTCCTGCCGAATACAAGGATCAAAAATTAGAGTCCAAAGGCTTTTTACCCGAGATATACATTCAGGATTTTCCGATTCGTAACCAACGTGTCACACTCTGTATCAAGCGCCGCCGGTGGGAAGTCAAGGACACCGGCGACATTGTTAGCAGGGATTGGAATGTAGTGCAACAGGGAACTCGGATGACCAAGGAGTTCGCTGATTTTTTAAAAACAATGTATTGATAATAATCCCGTCAGTTGTTCACAGCTAGGCAAATACTTTCATCTCGACGGCAAACAGCTTCAACAGCAATACAAGGACCACATCAGTGATTACAAAGACTGGGGTCAGCGCGAGCATGCTGCTGAATGGCTTTTGTATCCAGAAAACACCGGTCCATATTTAAGTATTGACGAAACTTCACTATCCAATGGCGAACTTTACACGATTGTAACTAATAAGGCTGCAAAAGGTAGAAAAGGCTCTTTGCTGGCAATGATAAAGGGTACGCAAGCAGCATCAGTGATTGAGGTTTTGCGAAAAATTCCCAAGCGTATTCGCAGCAAAGTGCGGGAAGTAACACTGGATATGGCTGCCAATATGGGAATGATAGTCAGTCGGTGTTTCTCCAAAGCAGCAAAGGTTATAGACCGGTTTCACGTTCAAAAACTTGCTTATGATGCTGTCCAGGAAATCAGGATCAAACATCGTTGGCAAGCTCTGGATCAAGAGAATCAGGCTATTGAAGCTGCAAAGCAGGCAGGTGTGCCATACGAACCTGAAATTCTTGCAAACGGTGATACAATCAAGCAGCTATTGGTCAGAAGCCGTTATTTGTTATTTAAGCACTGCGACAAATGGACTGCTTCGCAAATCCAGCGTTCCAGATTGCTCTTTGAGCGTTATCCGCTCATAAACCAAGCCTACAAGCTGGCGACAGGATTAGGGACAATTTTTAGGACTTGTAAATCAAAAGAACATGCCTTCAAAAAGCTTGCGCTCTGGTACAATCAAGTGGAAGATTGCGGCCTTGATTCTTTCAAAACCGTTGCCAAATCTATTCAAACCCACTATCTGGACATTCTGAACTTCTTCAATAACAGAAGCACGAATGCTTCGGCTGAGTCCTTCAATGCGAAGATCAAGGCTTTTAGGTCGTCATCCAGAGGAGTGAGAGATATTCCATTTTTCCTATTCAGGCTTACCAAACTCTATGCTTAATATTCCCCAAGAATTCAGCTTGATCCCAGAAAAGTTGGGGGGCGATAAAAAAAGTAGTTGTTTTGCGATGAATCAATATTGAATGCATTGCAAGAGTCCTATTTAGCCCTAGTCCGCTTCCTGTTGCCGGAGGGCATCCTCGATTATTTCGAGCTTTCCAAAATAGTTGAAGGCCTCACTGGCCTGAATATCTATCTGGAAGAAAAGAATCTTCCTCCTGCCGAATACAAGGATCAAAAATTAGAGTCCAAAGGCTTTTTACCCGAGATATACATTCAGGATTTTCCGATTCGTAACCAACGTGTCACACTCTGTATCAAGCGCCGCCGGTGGGAAGTCAAGGACACCGGCGACATTGTTAGCAGGGATTGGAATGTAGTGCAACAGGGAACTCGGATGACCAAGGAGTTCGCTGATTTTTTAAAAACAATGTATTGATAATAATCCCGTCAGTTGTTCACAGCTAGGCAAATACTTTCATCTCGACGGCAAACAGCTTCAACAGCAATACAAGGACCACATCAGTGATTACAAAGACTGGGACCAGCGCGAGCATGCTGCTGAATGGCTTTTGTATCCAGAAAACACCGGTCCATATTTAAGTATTGACGAAACTTCACTATCCAATGGCGAACTTTACACGATTGTAACTAATAAGGCTGCAAAAGGTAGAAAAGGCTCTTTGCTGGCAATGATAAAGGGTACGCAAGCAGCATCAGTGATTGAGGTTTTGCGAAAAATTCCCAAGCGTATTCGCAGCAAAGTGCGGGAAGTAACACAGGATATGGCTGCCAATATGGGAATGATAGTCAGTCGGTGTTTCTCCAAAGCAGCAAAGGTTATAGACCGGTTTCACGTTCAAAAACTTGCTTATGATGCTGTCCAGGAAATCAGGATCAAACATCGTTGGCAAGCTCTGGATCAAGAGAATCAGGCTATTGAAGCTGCAAAGCAGGCAGGTGTGCCATACGAACCTGAAATTCTTGCAAACGGTGATACAATCAAGCAGCTATTGGTCAGAAGCCGTTATTTGTTATTTAAGCACTGCGACAAATGGACTGCTTCGCAAATCCAGCGTTCCAGATTGCTCTTTGAGCGTTATCCGCTCATAAACCAAGCCTACAAGCTGGCGACAGGATTAGGGACAATTTTTAGGACTTGTAAATCAAAAGAACATGCCTTCAAAAAGCTTGCGCTCTGGTACAATCAAGTGGAAGATTGCGGCCTTGATTCTTTCAAAACCGTTGCCAAATCTATTCAAACCCACTATCTGGACATTCTGAACTTCTTCAATAACAGAAGCACGAATGCTTCGGCTGAGTCCTTCAATGCGAAGATCAAGGCTTTTAGGTCGTCATCCAGAGGAGTGAGAGATATTCCATTTTTCCTATTCAGGCTTACCAAACTTTATGCTTAATATTCCCCCAGATTTTCTGCTTGATCCAATAATTTATTGTATATAATTATTTCATAAGACTTGCTCCGGCCGGTCTTTTTTTTTGCCCTCATTTAACCTATATTTGAAGTTTTCGAAATCGCAAAGAGGCTGTTTTTAATTCTATTCAACCTCTTGATCATCAACACTCCATCATTAGCCAACGATAAAAAATGAAAGTCTCTCCCTCAGAACCATTTAAGATTGTTTATTCAATTCTGAATCATGAGTATTTGGGGTACATCTTCGAGTCATTTGTAGTGCAGCTGAATCATCAGGGAGATTTCTCATTTCAAATACAGAACATTTCTTCCAAAAACATCAAAGAATTCCGCGCCGAACTGGACAACAGGGACTTTGAGCTCGTCGGATTGATCGATGATATCCAGCAGGACGCCATTCTCCGCAAATTCAATACCAAAAAACTGAGTGCCGTAGATTTCTTTCTCAAAGTTTACGATCCACAAAAAGGTGACAAAGTGATCCAGGAAACCATTGCGGGCTATCTTGAAAACTGCAAAGCCCGCATTCTGGAAAGACTAACCGGTAAAGACCTGTTTATAATGGGCAGTGACGGCAATCCGTTGTGGAAACCGGTTTCCTGGGAAACAGAAAAGGCTACGATCCGTTTTCATTTTATCAGAAATGAGGACAATACACATTACTTTCCGACGATCCGTCACCGGTTTCAAAAACTCGATTTTCAATATAAAAATGCGTTCCTGATTTGTGAAGATCCTGCCTGGCTCGTGCTGGACGGACATCTATACCACTTTGAAGGGAATGTCGACGGAAAAAAGATCAAGCCGTTTCTGGCTAAGAAATTCATAGCTATTCCCGGCCAGGTCGAGGAACAGTACTATGGCAGGTTTGTCGCTCCGCTTATCGCCTCTTATGATGTGGTAGCGAGGGGCTTTGAAATCCGGAATGTGTCTTCATCCCCCAAAACGGTACTGACCATTTCTGAATACATAACCGCTTCCAAAAAGGCTCCTATGCTTTTTCAGGACTCAGGCGAGGTGGAGATCATTGAGGAAGAGGACAATGATGTCGCGTTTGATCTCTCATTTCAGTATGCCAATTTTTCGTTTCGCTACGACAGCTTTGCTCATCCGTCCAGTGTTCACATGGAAAAAAGGGGAAATGATTACCTGTTTAATAAAGTGAAGCGGAATATTGAGGTTGAGAGCCAGAATGTGCGGCTACTGAAAGAATGGGGGCTCAATATGCGGAACGGCAAGGTTCAAATGCCAAAGTCCCAAGCTTTTGGGTGGCTGCAAAGCAATGTAGGCACGCTTTCTGAAAACGGGATCGTGGTAAGGCAAAACACGGCGGATGCCAAGCGGTATTTCCTGGGCTATTCGTCTCTCGACATTTCTATTCAGGAAGGGAGGGACTGGTTTGATATCAATGCAAAGGTGAGATTCGGTGAGTTTGAGATACCATTTATCCAGCTCCGAAATTATATACTCAACCGAAAAAAGGAATTCATCCTGCCCAATGGTGAAGTAGCGGTCATTCCGGAATGGTGGTTTACCAAATATTCGGAGTTCTTTTCTTTTACAGAACACCATGGTGACGACGAAAATTTACGTCTGCGAATGCATCACCTCGCGTTGGTCCAGGAGCTGAAAGAAGAAAATCTGGCCACTGCCATTATCAGCAGAAAACTCGAAAATCTTCGTGATTTCAACCACATTGAATCCATCGATCCGCCGGTTGGATTCGAAGGCACTCTGCGTCCATACCAAAAAACTGGTTACGACTGGCTGCAATTTTTAAAGCAATACCGGTTTGGCGGATGCCTTGCCGACGATATGGGACTTGGAAAAACCGTCCAGACGCTTGCATTGCTTCAACACGAGAAAGAAGCAGGCACCAACCGACCTTCGTTGCTTATTATGCCTACTTCCCTGCTTTATAACTGGCAGCTGGAAGCGAAACGTTTCACGCCTGAAATGAGGGTTTTGCTATACACAGGCACCAACAGGGAAAAGGATACGTCACAATTTGATCAATATGATCTGATATTGACTTCTTACGGGATCGTCAGGCTGGACATTGATATCATGGAGGACTACCGGTTCAACTATGTGATCCTGGACGAATCGCAGGCCATTAAGAACCCTGCTTCCATTATTACAAAATCAGTCAGAAAGCTAAATGCTGCCCAGCGACTCGTACTGACGGGCACCCCTATCGAAAACAATACGCTGGATTTATGGTCACAAATGTCTTTTGTAAACCCCGGCCTGCTTGGAAGCCAGTCATTTTTTCGGGACGAATTTCAAATCCCGATTGAAAAAAGAGGTGATGAAGAAAAGACCAAGAAGCTTTATAACCTTATCAAGCCATTTATTTTAAGGCGGCTAAAATCACAGGTCGCTACTGATTTGCCTGAAAAGGTTGAAAGCATTCAGTACTGTGATATGTCGGAGGAACAGGAAAAGGCTTATGAAGAGGCCAAAGCTTACTACCGGAACCTGATCCTGCAAAGCATTGACACCGATGGCATATCCAAGTCGCAGTTGGTGGTGTTACAGGGACTTACGAAGCTACGTCAACTTGCGAACCACCCTTTAATGGTCAATCCGGATTACATACATGGTTCTGGCAAGTTCGAGGACGTCTTGTACAAAATGCAAACGGTCATCAGCGAGGATCACAAGATTTTGATATTCAGCCAGTACATTAAGCATCTGGATCTTTTTCGCTCCTACCTGGATGAAAAAGACATTACTTATGCCTACCTGGACGGCTCTACTCGCGATCGTCAGGAGCAGGTAGAAACATTTCAGAACAACGAAGGCATTAAAATATTCCTGATTTCCTTAAAAGCAGGCGGGTTGGGGCTTAACCTTACCGCGGCTGATTACGTGTTTATTTTGGATCCGTGGTGGAATCCGGCGATAGAAGCGCAGGCTGTGGACAGAGCGCATAGAATCGGGCAGGATAGGACTGTTTTTACTTATAAGTTCATTACCAAAAATACGGTAGAAGAGAAGATTCTGGCTTTGCAGAGAACTAAGAAACAGCTGGCCGATGACCTGATTTCAAATGAAGAAGGTTTTATTAAATCCCTGAGCCGTGAAGATGTTTTGAATTTGCTGGCTTAACATTTGTCAGCCTGAGCGTAAAACAATGGTTCATTTAGCCCTAACGCTTGTCAGCCTGAGTGGAGTCGAAGGCACGTGCGTATGTGCCTTCGACTCCACTCAGGCTGACAAAGTCTCCTAAGGTACATTAAATAAGATACTAGATCGACAACGTTGCTGCTTCTCTACTGATCAATGCTTCTCTGTCCGGTCCTGTTGAAATGAATGTGATTGGCAATTTCAACTCCTCTTCCAAAAACTTCACGTAAGCCAAAAGTTCCTGCGGAATAGCATCAAAATCGTGAATACCATCCAATGATTGCTGCCATCCTTTGAAGTCTTTATAAACCGGCTCAACCGTCTCATCACACAAATCGTATGGAAGGTGGTCAGTCAATGTACCATCAGGAAGACGATAATTGGTACAAACACGGATATTGTCAAAAATCGTCAAAACATCTACTTTCATCATGATCAGCTGAGTAACTCCATTGATCATAATGGCATATTTTAATGCAGGCAGGTCGAGCCAGCCGCAACGGCGGGGACGTCCGGTAGTAGCACCGAATTCACGGCCTTCCTGACGCATTTTTTCACCTGTTTCCTCCAACAATTCAGTAGGGAACGGTCCGCTTCCAACACGTGTGCAATAAGCTTTAAATATCCCAAAAACCTCTCCTACCTGGCTTGGAGCGATGCCAAGGCCCGTGCAAGCACCAGCCGCCATGGTTGTGGAACTTGTCACGAATGGGTAAGATCCGAAATCAATGTCCAGCAAAGAACCTTGTGCGCCTTCTGCTAAAACAGTTTTAGATTCTGCTAATGCTCCATTGATAACATACTCGCTATCAACCAGCGTGAATTGCTTCATGAATTCAATTGCTCCAAAGAAATTCTCTTCCGACTTTGGAAGCACCTCCGAATAATCGAAAGAATAGAAATCGAGGATTACTTTATGGGCGTCAACCAGTTTCTTATATTTATCTGCAAAATTTGGAGAAAGTACATCTCCTACACGCAACCCTAGTCTTGCCACCTTATCCTGATACGCCGGACCAATTCCTCTCAAAGTTGAGCCGATTTTAGAATCACCTTTGGAGCGCTCATAGGCTGCATCCAGCAAAGCGTGTGTCGGAACAATGATCGATGCTTTTTTGGAAACAAATAAATTACTGATCAGGTCAAGGTTGTATTTTGCCAGATTTTCGATTTCTCTTTTAAACACAATCGGATCAAGCACAACACCGTTTCCAATGATATTTTGGATATCGCTGCGAAAAATACCGGAAGGAATCTGATGCAAAACATGCTTGATTCCGTCAAATTCCAGTGTATGCCCGGCATTAGGCCCACCCTGAAAACGGGCTACAACCTGATAACGTGGTGCCAGAACATCCACAATTTTACCTTTTCCCTCGTCTCCCCATTGAAGACCAAGTAATACGTCAACTTTCATTCAATTTATGATTACTGAAACTAATATGGTGTAAGGTTGGACCGGGAGCAATTACCCGCCAGTCCTGATGTTAATGCATTATCTGTCTTCGAATACCGCCGTTGTTTCCCGGGCTATCTCATTCCGGTTCTGGCAATTTTCCTTCGTGCAGTTTCCATAGAAAATAAGCGAATGGTGCATCACACTGAAATTCAGCATTTCTCCTACCATGTTCTGAATCGACTGGATCCTAGGATCGCAAAACTCCATTACTTTATGGCAGTCTGTACAGATTAAATGGTCGTGCTGTTTATTGCCGTAGGATTTTTCGAACTGGGCCAGGTTCTTGCCAAACTGATGCTTGGTAACCAGGTCACAGTCAACCAGTACGTCCAATGTATTATAAACAGTAGCGCGGCTCACCCGATAGCGTTTATTTTTCATGCTGATGTAGAGTTCATCTACATCAAAGTGATCTTCCCTGGTGTAGATCTCTTCCAATATCGCAAAACGCTCAGGTGTTTTACGTAGTCCTTTGTTTTCCAGGTAAGCCGTTAAGATTTTCTTTGCGGCTTCGAAATTTGGTTTGCTGGCTTGTGGCATATCTCTGATATTCTTGCGCGAAAATACGCTTTTTTACTTAAATCACAGTTACTCCGGAAGTCTTACTTAGACTATCCTGTTAAATACCAATTCAATAACATCTGACGACCGTAATGGTTCAATCAACTATTTACCACTGAGATTCGTATCAAATCTTTGAACATTATATACTCCTTCTACCTGTTCAAGCTTACCGATCAGGATATCCAAATGTCGCGTATCCTGCACATAAAGCTTGATATCACCATTGAAAACACCATCCTTGGTATCGATGGTCAGTCCCCTCATATTAATGTGAAGTTCGTTGGAAATAATCCTCGTCACGTCATTTACAAGCCCGACGCGATCCGTTCCCGAAAGATAAAGTCCGGCGAGGAATGCTTCATCTTTGCTTGACTCCCATTTGGCTTTGATGATACGGTTACCGTGCTTAGACATCAGTTCCGCGGCATTAGGGCAGGTGGTACGGTGAATTTTAATGCCTTCATTAATGGTGACAAAACCAAAAACGTCATCACCTGCAATCGGATTACAACACGGAGCTAATTTATAGTCGATCTTATCCATGTCGTCACCGATCAGTAAGGTATCACTGTCCGCACGATCGCCATGAATATGCTTCAAAAACTTCGTTAACGTCTTTCCATCGCCGCTGCCACTTGGTGCCGGTGTAGCATGGGCATTGTCGTTGGCTTTGCGTTCCTTGGCTTCTTTATCTCTTTTAAATCTCTTTAATTCATCAAGCTGAATGTACCCTTTACCGATTCTGTAAAAAAAATCGGTGGCTGTTTTACATTCGAAAAAAGCGCGAAGCTGGTTTACAACCTCAGCGGTAAGATCTATTCCCAGGATTTTTAGTTTTTTCTCAACCATTTGTCGCCCGTCAGTTTCGTATCGACGATTGTCCTCTTTGAGAAAATCCTTGATCCTCGCCCTGGCCTTTGAAGTAACCACTATCCGTAGCCAGTCTTCATTAGGCTTCTGTTTCCCGGAAGTAATGATCTCTACCTGATCCCCATTATTGAGCACGTAACTGATCGGCACCAGTATCCCGCCCACTTTGGCAGCCATGCAATGTGCCCCTACTTCCGAATGTATATCAAATGCAAAGTCGAGCGCAGTAGCACCGCTTTGCAACACTTTCAGTTCTCCTTTTGGTGTAAATACAAAAACCTCCTCATTGAATAAATTGCTCCTGAATTCGTCCAGGAACTCAATAGCAGCCGTTTTGTCACCAAAACCATTTTCCAGCGTCTCGCGCACCTGCGTGATCCACTGCTCAATGTTACCACGCACTTTGGTATCGTTGCCTTTGTATTTCCAGTGAGCGGCATAACCTTTTTCAGCGATCTCGTCCATCCGCGAAGTCCTGATCTGGACTTCCACCCACTGCCCGCTTTTACTCATTACCGTCGAATGCAGCGACTGATAACCATTAGCCCGCGGCGTGCTCAAAAAGTCCTTCAAACGGTCCGGGTTTGGCTTATAATGATCCGTCACAATGGAATATGCCTGCCAGCAAATCGCCTTTTCACGATCATTTTCTGCGGAAGATTCCAGCACGATCCGAATGGCAAAAAGGTCATAAATTTCCTCGAAAGGCTTGTTCTGCTTCCGCATTTTGTTCCAGATCGAATAAATCGATTTGGGACGTCCTTTCAATATAAAATTCAGGCCGGCAGCTTCCAGGTCCTGTGCGATCGGCTCCATGAATTTGGCAATAAAGCGATCACGGATACCCTTGGTTTCTCTTAATTTTCTCGCAATCGCCCGGTACTCCTGCGGCTCGGTATATTTGAGATATAATTCTTCGAGCTCGGATTTGATACTGTAAAGCCCAAGCCGGTGAGCAAGCGGTGCGTAAATAAAAATAGTCTCGGAAGCGATTTTCAGCTGCTTATCGCGCGGCATACTGTCCAGGGTACGCATATTATGCAACCTGTCCGCGAGCTTTACCAGGATCACCCGCACGTCGTCTGACAATGTCAGCAACATTTTCCGGAAATTTTCTGCCTGCTGGGACGAGCCGTATTCAAACCTTCCTGAGATTTTCGTCAACCCGTCGATGATTTTTGCAACTTTTTTTCCAAACAGCCGTTCGATGTCCTCAATACGCATATCCGTATCTTCGACAACGTCGTGCAAAAGTGCCGCAACGATCCCCGTTGTACCTAGCCCGATCTCTTCAACGACGATCTGAGCAACGGCAAGCGGGTGGTAAATATATGGTTCTCCCGACCGGCGACGCATATCTTTATGTGCGTCTACGGAAGTATAAAAGGCTTTTTTGATTAGTTTGGCATCATTATCCTTCAAAAAAGGCTTAGCTGTACGTAATAGCCTGCGGTATTTTTTAAGGATATCCTTACGCTCCTGTTCCAGATCAATGGTGAGGGATTCAACGAGTTGCTCCACTGCGATATTCTAATTGGTATGCTTCACCAAAATAACAAATTTTGGCGACATTTTTCAATATACTTCTACCAAAAGATAAAATTTTAAAAAAAGTTTGGATGTATCTAAAAAATAACGATACCTTTGCACTCCCAATTCGACAAAAGGCGTCGAGCAAGGGGTATAAGTGAGCGGGCGTGGCGGAACTGGTAGACGTGCTAGACTTAGGATCTAGTGCCGCAAGGCGTGGGGGTTCGATTCCCTCCGCCCGTACAAATTACAAGGGAATGACGGGGCGTCAGATTCCTATCTCAATTTAGAAAGATGAACTGCTCCGAAAGTTAAACCCGTCAAATGCCCTCAGGACTTCGTTTTGAGGGCATTTTTGTTTTTCTTTTCTATTTAATCTTAAAGGTATTTACCATTAGCATAAGCGACACATGGAAGTTTTGTTAGAAAAAAATTCGCCAACATTAGCCTCTCTGAAAGTTACGTTGACCAAAGAAGATTATCAGCCCAAAGTTGATAAAGTGATCAAGGATTATTCCAAAAAGGTTAACCTGAAAGGCTTTCGTCCGGGTAAAGTGCCATCCCATGTGATTCAGCGCATGTATGGTAAAAGCATACTGGTTGACGAGGTGAACAACCTGTTGAGCACTGCGGTGAGCAACTACATCAGAGAAAACAAACTGCAGGTAGTAGGTGACCCTGTTCCTGATCGTGAAAAAGCGGCGGAAGTAAACTGGGACAGCCCAAGCCAATTTGAATTCAGCTACGACCTTGGTGTTGCAACTGATTTCGAAGTAAATCTTGCTGAGCTTCCTGCTGTAAAACGTTACACAATCAATGTGGACGATAATGAACTGACTAAAACTGTTGACAGCCTTCGCGAAAGATTTGCAGAAAGCCTTCATCCTGAGGTGAGTGAATTGGGTGATATGATCTTCGGTGAGTTGAAACAAGAAACTTCTGAATTCACTACCCGTACTGCCATTCCTACCAAACAGGTTAAAGAAGATAGCGTTTCGAAGTTCATTGGTATTAAAAAAGACGATGTGATCGTTTTTGATATCCAGAATACATTTACCGACGAAGCGGCGATCGCTCACGTTACCGGTAAGAAAAAAGAAGACACTGCTGAGCTTTCAGGTGAATATACATTGGTTGTTGAAGACGTAACCCGCTCAGCACCTTCACAATTGAACCAGGAGTTTTTCGACAAAGTTTTAGGAGCTGGCCAGGTTGAAACCGAAGAGCAGTTCAACGAAAAGGTCCTTGAAATCATTAAAGGAAACTACGAGCGCGAAACAGAAGCACTTTTGCGTCGTGATATCGAGAATGCATTGCTGGAAAGCATCGCTATCGAAGTTCCTGCTGACTTTTTGAAAGATTGGCTGGAACGTACCAACGAAGGCAAATTTACCCGCGAGCAGATTGAGGAGCAATTCGAAGATTTCCAGAAATCACTGAAACTGAGCCTGATCAAAAATAAGATCGCCGATAAAGAAAGTGTTAAAGTAGAATACCCGGAAATCCTTGCATTTACGCGCGAAATGGTAAAAGGCCAGTTCGGGATTTATGGTGACGACGAAAGCATGAAAGAAACCATTGATCGCGTAGCACAAGGTTACCTTGCTGACAAAGAACGTGACAACTATACGAGCATCTTCAATCAGGTTTTTGATAACAAGGTTTTGGAAATTATCCGCAGCCAGGTTACTACCGACGAACAGACTATCGAAGTGAGTGAGTTTGAGAAATTGGCAAAAGGCGAAGAAGTAGCTGCCTGATTCACCTATTCATGAAATATTTTTTTTCACTGGCCCACACTGGGCCAGTGTTTTTTATTTAAAAGCCTATCCGTTCCCTGCCTTCCCCGATCTCCCGGATAACGCCCTCTCCAAACCATTGCCTGAATTTCAGTTTCCATTGATCCAGCTCATTCTGCAGTCTGCGGTTTTCGGCGAGTATCCTTGTATTTTCTTGCCGTAGCCATTCCGTTTCAGACATTGTCATTGCGTCAAAGCCTAACAGTTCGTGTAGCGGAACGTCCAGCAACTTGGCCACATTTTCGAGTCGTGAAACTGATAATTCCGTCCGGCCCCTTTCCATATCGCCGTAGGCGGTGGTAGACAGGCCGAGCATATCAGCCATATTTTCCTGTGAAAGGCCTTTTTGTAGTCTGATCTGCCTGATTTTTTCGGATAAGTTAGATGCAACATTCATAGCGCCTGTATGTTATTCTGTTGTAAAACCAATTTAATAATGCAATGTAATCACCACCTTCTCAACTCATCCTCGCAATTTTCGATAATTTATCACAAGAATAGACAAGGATTATTCAATGATTTACTCAAATTTGTGACAAGCAAAGAATCAGTAAGCGGGATTATAAACAGAAACTAACATAAATTGCTTTTTGTTCTTTTAGTCATTTGCCCTTTAAATATAAATTCAATTAAAATTTAAGTTTATCGATGAATCACGGAAATGAATTTAGAAAATATGCCGTTCACCACCTTGGAATGAGCGGTCTGACAGTAGACGGTTACGTAAACCACACAGTTGAAAATATGACCCGCTCGGTAATCGAAGAGCGTCCGATGAACTTCCGTGAAGTGGATGTTTTTTCACGCTTAATGGCCGACCGTATCATTTTTATGGGAACGGGAGTTGACGATAACATCGCAAACATCATTGTTGCCCAGCTTCTTTTCCTCGAATCGGCGGATGCGAAAAAAGACATTCTGATGTACATTAACAGCCCCGGCGGCTCTGTTTACGCGGGTCTTGGGATTTATGATACCATGCAGTATGTTCGTCCCGACGTAGCGACGGTTTGCACCAGCCTCGCTGCTTCCATGGGAGCCGTATTGCTGGCAGGTGGCGCGGCAGGAAAGCGTTCAGCTCTTCCCCATGCACGTGTGATGATCCACCAGCCATCGGGCGGTGCGCAGGGAACTTCGGTTGACATTGAGATCACAACCCGCGAGATCGTGAAGTTGCGTCATGAGTTGTACGAAATCCTTGCTAACCACACAGGTCAGACTGCTGAGCAAATCGGAATAGACTCTGACCGTGACAAATGGTTGAAAGCTACAGAAGCGAAAGAATATGGTCTGATCGACGAAGTATTGACGCGAGACAAATAATTATTGAGTATTTTTTTTTTGCGAAAGCACCCGGCAGCGCGTCTGTCCGGGTGCTTTTTAGTATGTGGTAGGCCCGCAATTTGGTAACCCGACTAAAAAACCGGAAATTTGTACCCATCGTAGTCACCGTCTCAGGTACAAGAGATTTTTGAAACAATAATTAAAGTCTTATTGTTAAGAGATTTCACGGTTTAATCGCGGTTTGTAAACAATAGTTCTGAAACTACAAACCGGAAATTCCAATAACTGTTTATATCGAATCAATGGCACAAGTAAGTTGTTCGTTCTGCGGACGTAAAAAAAACGAAGTAGATTTATTACTCTCCGGAATTGATGCACACATATGTAATCACTGCATTGCGCAGGGACATCAGGTAATTACAGAAGAATTGGGTTCAAAGGAAGATAAGAAGGAAAAGAAAACAAAGCTTCCCAAACTAAAATCCATTCCCCCAACCGAAATCAAGCGTTTTCTAGAACAATATGTGATTGGACAGGACGAGGCAAAACGTTCGTTGGCAGTAGCAGTTTATAATCATTACAAAAGGCTGAACCAGACTACTACGGATGACGATGTAGTGATTGAAAAGTCAAATATCATTATGGTAGGCGAAACCGGTACCGGTAAAACCTATCTTGCCAAATCCATTGCCCGCATTTTACAAGTTCCTTTCTGCGTAGCTGATGCTACCGTGGTAACAGAAGCCGGTTATGTAGGCGAGGATGTTGAAACGATCCTTACGAGGTTGTTACAAGCCGCAGATTACAATGTGGAAGCAGCCGAACGCGGCATTGTTTACATTGATGAAATAGATAAAATCGCCCGCAAATCGGATAACCCTTCCATAACACGTGATGTCAGTGGCGAAGGAGTTCAACAAGCGCTGCTTAAACTTTTGGAAGGTTCGTCGGTGAATGTACCGCCACAAGGAGGACGCAAGCACCCAGATCAGAAAATGATCACGCTGAATACTGAAAACATCCTGTTCATTTGCGGTGGCGCTTTCGACGGTATTGAAAGACATATCGGTAAAAGAATCAATACCAGACCGATAGGGTTCTCCGGCGATAACCGCATCATTGAAATTTTCGACAAAGGCAATCTGATGCGTTATGTGACAGCAATGGACCTTAAATCTTTCGGACTAATCCCTGAATTGATTGGCCGTCTGCCAGTACTGACCCATTTAAATCCATTAGATCGCGAAACTTTACGTCGCATCCTGACGGAGCCAAAAAATGCTTTGGTGAAGCAGTATAGCAAGTTATTTGCGATGGAAGGCATTACATTACATTTCGAGGATGAGGTGCTGGACTTCATTGTGGATCAGGCGATGAGCTACAAACTGGGAGCACGTGGCTTGCGAGCGATCTGTGAATCGATCATGACCGACGCGATGTTCGACCTGCCTTCACAAAAAGATGTTAAAGAATTCACGCTCTCGCTGGACTATGCGAAAGATAAATTTGAAAAATCTTCCATGTCACTATTGCGCTCCGTGGCTTAAACGGCATTAATCATTTTTCAAGACGACCTGTGCGCTCAAAGTGGGCACAGGTCGTTTTATTTTTTATATCAATAATCCTACTTTGCATGAAAATTTGATTCAGAGAATGGAAAATTGGTTAGTAAATAAGTCTATTGTAATTATTGGAGGAACGACTGGCCTGGGCTTTTCTGCTGCCAAAGCTTTTGTAAGAAACGGTGCAAATGTGGTCGTAGTTGGCCGCAATCCTGAAAACTGCCTGGTTGCCGAGCTGCATTTGGGGCATACTGCCCGTGCCAAGGCAGGCGATGCGACCCATCCTCAAACAGCTCTCGACGCGATTCAGCTTTGTATCAGGGAATTTGGAAGCTTCGACGGGCTTTACCATGTAGCCGGCGGAAGCGGTGAAAAATTTGGCGACGGTCCATTGCATGATCTCTCGCTGGAAGGCTGGAACAAGACGCTGGATCTCAACCTAACCTCTCTGATGCTTTCCAACCAGGCTGCGATCAGGACGTTCATGGGAATGAATAAGGGCGGTACCATTCTGAATATGAGCTCAGTACTCGGCTTTTCCCCAGCCTCGCGTCATTTTGCCAATCATGCCTATGCTACCGCTAAATCTGCCGTAATAGGTTTTTCTAAATCCATCGCAGCTTCATACGCTTCAAAAAATATTCGTGTAAATGTCCTTTCGCCTGGTATTCTGCAAGGCAGCGAGGACACAACTGACCAGTCTGAAAAGTTTGTTACCAGTAAGCAGCCACTGGACGGCGGTCGCTACGGTACTCCAACCGACCTGGACGGCGCCACGGTTTATTTAATGTCTGAATATTCCAAATTCACAACAGGCCAGGTGCTCACTGTGGATGGCGGCTGGGACATTACAGACGGGCAATTTTAACGTTTATGGGCTGGTAGTTGTGTGAAGAAATTGACAGGAACGCTGAGAACATCGCTTTTTTTCTTTTATTCGCGTAAATTAGTTCAACAGCTTGTTTCAATCTGTTGGTTTTAACTCAGAAAACCGTACTTCTATGGCAACCGGACCCATTGTAACCCTTACAATAAATCCTGCTCTCGACAAAAGCTCTAATGTAGCCCGCATCGTACCCGATAATAAACTGCGTTGCGAGACACCCAATTTTGAGGCAGGAGGCGGGGGTATCAATGTAGCCAAAGCTATTCACAGACTGGGAGGAAATCCGGTCGCTATCTTTACCATTGGCGGCCCTACCGGGCAGCGTCTTCACAAACTTGTTAAAAGCGAAGGCGTGGAAACCATGGTCATTGAAACAAAACAATGGACCCGGGAGAATTTTCACGTGCTCGAAACCAGTACAGGTTTCCAGTACCGATTTGGAATGCCGGGAACGGAAATGATGCCTACCGAGGTACGCTCCATTCTGGAAACAATGGAAGAGCTGGATCCAAAACCATCCTACATTATCGCGAGTGGCAGCCTTCCTCCGGGAGTACCAGCTGATTTTTATGGTCAGATCGCGAAAATCGCGCACAGCCAGGGAGCCCGTTTTATTGCGGATACTTCCGGCGACGCACTCCGCTATGCCACAGAGGCAGGAGTTTACCTTCTCAAACCCAACATTACCGAACTCAGTGAGCTGGTAGGTGTTGATAAGCTTGAAATGGACGAAGTCGATGATGCCGCAAGGGCACTTATCATTCGCGGGCAATGCGAGATCGTAGTCGTGTCTATGGGCGCTATGGGCGCTATGCTTGTGACGGAGGACCAGGTGGAACACATTCCTGCCCCACCCGTTCAGCCAAAAAGTACTGTCGGTGCAGGTGACAGCATGCTTGCCGGCATAGTATGGACGCTTTCACAAGGTAAATCCTATCGGGAAGCAGTTCGTATGGGGGTTGCCTGTGGTTCAGCGGCCACCATGAATTCGGGTAGTGAGCTGTTTAGGATGCAGGACGTGAACCGTTTAATGGACTGGCTGAACCGCTACGGAAAGCGCTATTCAGCAACCTAAGCAAATCTCTGACCATACAATAGTAAGAATGTACATACATTGTCTTTTTTAAATAAAAGACTTATCATGTCCGATACACAATCCCGTCGCGAGTTTGCGAAAATTACAGCTGTAACAGCTGCTGCCCTGACTTTTAAACCGTTTTATATCCTGAAAGCCAAGCCAAAAGTGGATGGCGAAGTCATCGGGCATGGTAGCCATAAGTACAAGGTGCACCAGGGCTGGGGAAACCTGGATGCTGCACAGTTTCCGGTAAATAACTGCCACGAAATGGTGCAGGACAGCAAAGGAAGGCTCATTATGGTGGGTGATGAAATCAAAAACAACATTCTCATCTACGACCGCTCGGGCAAATTGCTGGAAAGCTGGGGACATGAATTTCCGGGAGGACACGGCCTGACGTTATGGAACGCCAACGGAGAAGAGTTTCTGTTTATCTGCGATCCCAATACCGGTAAAGTTTTCAAAACTGATCTTAAAGGCAAAATCCTGCTCACCATCGAGCATCCTTCGAAAGTTGGTGCATATAAGGAAGCAGACGCATTCAAACCCACGGAAACGGCTATCGGTCCGGACGGGACGATCTACGTGGCGGACGGTTACGGGTCACAGTGGATTTTAAGATACAATCAAAAAGGAGAATTTATTGACAAATTTGGCGGATCGGGAGATGGCGACGGACAGTTTTCCACAGCACACGGCATAGCAGTCGATTATCGCGACAAGGCCAACCCTACCCTGCTGGTTACCTCCCGCGCTCACAATGCATTCAAGAGATTTACATTGGATGGTAAATACATTAGCACGATATTCCTGCCAGGAGCATTCGTTTGTCGGCCAGTTTTCAGCGGCGATACATTGTACGCTGGCGTATGCTGGTCGCGGTTACGTTACTTGAACCAGACACCGAACTCTGGCTTTGTGACGATTCTTGACAAAAACAATAAGGTAATTTCGAACCCCGGAGGTACCAAACCTGAGTACCGGAATGGAGAGTTACAGCTGATGCTGCAGGAGAAACCAATTTTCATGCATTGCCATGATGTTTGTATCGATAATGAGCAAAACATCTACGTGTGTCAGTGGAATGCGAAGAAGACTTATCCTGTCAAACTGGAAAGAGTTTAACGGGAATTTGCGTTAATCCGCTGGTGCCTATCAGCGGATTAACCTTACGGTGATCCCGTTGATGATCATAGTACCAATGGTCAGCAGGCCATATGCGACGCCAATCGGCATTTGTGGCACCAGCCAGGCCACTCCCACCAAAAATGCTACAAAGCCGTATCCGGCCAAAAGTAATCCATAAAGTATCCTGATCGCCGCGTCCGAGCCTTGCTGAGCGTGCGTAAAAACCGCGAGCGTCGATGTCATGATCGGAAAAGGCGTAAGTATGCCGCTCCAAGTTGGCCCCAGGTAATCGGCAGCCTGCGTCACTGCTACCACGAAAAATGTCGCGGCGAGCATTCTCAGGGGAATGTCATAAAGTGGTTGTTTCCTGAAATCTGTTTTGGCTTTCGGTTTTGGAAAAAAATATAAAACCGCCGTCAGTACGACCAGGTTTAAGCCAACTGCTGCGGCAATCGACATGCTTTGGCCCAGTGACAACAATGCCACAATAAAGAAAACAACGTAACTGATCATGACCGTGGGTAGCCACGACAACCGGGAGGACACAATCGAATAAACCAGTGCGAACAGGATTGTACCAACTGACCCTAACAAAGCAGAGTTAATAGTGGAAGCTGCGAAAGACGCTCCATGTTCCAAAGCGATGAAGAATGAAATGGGCCCTGCTACCCAGGGAAACCCTCCGATCCAGCCTCCCCAGCCCTCACCCCACCTTCTGACGGCAAGTGTTACACCCGCGATAAGCGGAGGCATGAGCAGGATTTTAGTAAAAAGTATGTCAGACAAAATTCGAAATGGCAGGTAATTGACTGCAAATTTACATCTCAGCAGGTAATAGCCTGTAAAAATGATAAAATAGTTATTGTTTTTAATTGCAACACAGTTGCAATTGTAATACTTTTGCAACGTTGTAACAAAAAGAATATAGTTACAACTGTATCTAATGAGCCGACTCCTTCTTTCTTTTTTGATTTTACTGGTTTCAATTGTCTCCCACGCCCAGAAGACCGACTGCGGATGTTTTGTGAAAGGAATAGTAAAGGATCAGCATAGCGGGCAACCGATTGTAGGTGCGACCGTATTGATCCTGGGACAAAATAGCGGCGTTTTCACGGATGAAAATGGCAGATATGAACTGCGTAACCTTTGTCCGGGCTCATACACGCTCGAATGCAGGATCGTGGGATACAATTCTTTCCGGCAAAAGCTGGACCTTACAGCCGGTCACGAAGAGAATTTCAATCTCTTGGAACAGGAAGTGCATTTAAAGGATGTGGAGATTACCGCCCACCGCACCGACGCGCCTTCTTCTCAGCCCTTAACGACATTGAGTGGCAGTGATCTGGAAAAAACGCGGGGCCAGAATTTAGGAGAAAGTCTCAAAGGGCTAGCGGGAGTTACCACTTTGCAAACCGGTTCATCTATTTCAAAACCGGTGATCCATGGCTTGCATAGCAATCGGATCCTGATCATGAACAATGGTGTACGCCAGGAAGGTCAGCAATGGGGCTCGGAGCACGCGCCTGAAATTGATCCTTTCATCGCGACCAGACTTTCTGTCGTGAAAGGTGCGGCAGGTGTGCGTTATGGCTCTGACGCGATCGGAGGCGTGATTTTAGTGGAGCCGGAAGAACTCCCTTTCGACAAATCATTAAGTGGTGAAGCCAATGCAGTGGGTTTTACGAATGGTCGCCAGGGCGTTTTATCCGGTACTGTGCAGGGCGGGATAAAGGGTTTCAAGGGATTTGGATGGAGAACGCAGGGAACGATCAAACGGGGAGGTAACATTAAAACTCCCGGCTATTATCTTGACAATACAGGCATTAGCGAGAAAAACTTCTCGCTGGCGGCAGGTTACCGACATAAAGGACTGGGTGTTGATGTTTTTTACAGCCGGTTCGACACCAAGATCGGGATATTCTCAGGCTCACACATTGGGAGCATTACTGACTTGTTGAATGTCATTAAAAATGGCGAACCGTTTGTCAAATCAGGGTTTAACTATGCGATCGGAAGGCCGAACCAGAATGTTACTCACGAGCTTTTAAAGGCGGAAACACATTACCATTTCCAAAATGGAAACCGTTTTCAATGGACCATTGCCCGGCAAATCAACGACCGGAATGAGTATGACCTGCACCGGCCACGAAACGACTCCATAGCTGCGCTCAATCACCCTGAGCTCACATTTAAATTGACGACATTAACCAATGATGTGATTTGGGACCACAAACCCATCGCCGGGAAAATTGCGGGACAATTGGGTGTCAGCACTTTGTACCAATATAACCTGATGAACGGGCGGCCATTGATACCCAACTTCAATCAGTTCAATATCGGATTGTTCTGGATGGAGCGGTATGTAAAAAATGGCTGGGAACTCGAAGCGGGCGTGAGATATGATTACCGGACATTGAAAACCTACCGGATCGTGAACCGGGAAAAGGTTGCGGACCACTTTACATTCCACAATTTCTCGGGAACATTGGGTGCGACGAGGAATTTTTCGGAACGCTTTTCGGCAAGACTAAATGTGGGTACTGCCTGGCGGGCACCGAATGTAAGCGAGTTGTTCAGCGACGGTGTCCATCATGGTGCTGCGGCTTATGAAAAAGGCGATGCGACATTGCAGCCCGAAAAAGCATTGAATACTATTGGAAGCGTAAAATATACCGACGCCAAATGGTCTCTCGAGATCGGTGGTTACTATAATTATATCTCTGACTTCATTTATCTAAAACCACAGCCCGAGCCAATTCTGACTGTCAGGGGCGCATTTCCTTACTTCAAATACACGCAAACTGATGCTTCTTTTAAAGGTGTTGACGTGTCGGCGAGCTGGGAGTTTATCAGGCACACTACCGTGTCCAGCAAGCTTAGTTATTTGAGGGTGTACGATCAGCGAGCTGATAATTACCTCGTGATGATACCGCCTAACCGGTTGGATAATCAATTGAAATACGAGTTGCCTGATGTTGGCAAATGGCAGAAAGTGTTTATCTCGGCCGGAAATCTTTTTGTAGCACAACAAAAACGCGTTCCACCGGCAAGTGATTTTTTGCCGCCGCCCAAAGCTTATTCACTATGGAGCCTGCAAGCGGGTGCGACGATTCGCGTAACTGAAAAACAGCAGCTTGAAATCGGTGTTAGCGTCCAGAACTTGTTCAATACCGTTTACCGTGACTACCTGAACCGGTTCCGCTATTATGCCAATGATATGGGAAGAAACGGCTCCCTGCGCCTGAAATGGAAGTTTGGCGCCTAAAAAGAATTTTAGTACCAATACATAAACCTGTTACTTATGAAAATGAACCGTAAATTAACCTGGATGTTACTTGTCGGCGTGGGAATGTCTTTCACCCAATGCAAGGATTCGGGAAGCGACGTAAAACCTGATGACGAAAACGAGCTGATCACTTCCGTAACCCTTAAATTTACCGAACAAGGAACGACGAACGTGTCTTCATTCTCCTATAAAGATGCCGACGGCGACGGTGGCAATGCAGCTACAAAGTTCGATACGATTACGTTGAAACCCGCAACAACCTATACGCTTACGATTGAGCTGCTGGATGAGAGTAAAACACCTGTCGACGACATCACCAAGGAGGTTGAAGAAGAGTCGGACGAGCATTTGTTTGTGTACACGCCATCGCCTGCTTCTCTTATGACTTACACTTACGGCGATAAGGATGTCAACAATTTTGTGATCGGATTGACTGGAAAGGCGGTTACCGGTGCTGCCGGCGATGGGAAATTGAAGGTTCAGCTGCGTCACCAGCCTGGGGCCAAAAATGGAAAGCCTGAGCCTGGAAGTGACGATGTCAATCTTGACTTTACATTGAAAGTCAAATAGTCATGTGAAGATTTGTTTGTGAGATCGATTTTGAGTGAATGATCTCACAAACTCAATTGCATTTTGGGCAAACTCCCTGAATCAGCAGGTTAAAGTTTTCAGCCTGATATCCCTCAGGTAAGTTCACTGCAGGAATGCGCATATTTTCCAGACAGTTGGTTTCGCCACATTCACTGCATTTGAAATGAATATGATCGTGGTGATGCTTTTCTTCCGAGCAGCTATGTGAACATAAGGCATATCGGAGCCCTTCGTCGTCCAGTACTTTATGAATGATCCCTTTCTCGAGGAAAGTTTTTAACGTTCGGTAAATGGTCACACGGTCGTAACTTTCTCCCAGCGCCCCTTCCAGATCTCCATGCGACAATGCATTTTTCTTGGTTATAAATGTTGAAAGCACGTCTTCACGGCACGTTGTCGTGCGTAGTTGATGTCCTTTCAGTGTTTCTCTTAATTGATCCATTGTTTCCAACAGTTTGATAAAATTGTACAGTTCCTCTATTGTAAAACCTTTACCGCCAAAGTTAAGTTCTAAGTTCTAAAATATCACGGCCTTTCGCCTTCTCCTGAAAAGTAATGGGCCGTTTGGTTAAAAAATATTCTGCAACACAGTTGCAAGTTAAGCTCAATCACCGTATTTTTGCAACGTTATTGTATCTAGGAATGAAAGCATCGCACTCACATGGCAAGGCCGATTATATTGGAATACTAGGTTCTGTATTGTGTATCATACATTGCCTGCTAATGCCTGCTCTGGCATTTGGGTCCTCCGTAGCGTCGCATCACGAGCACGCTGGCATGTTGTCGCTGGACTATTTCTTTATCCTCATCAACGGTATCGCGGTTTATTACGCTACCCGTAATCACAAGTCGCTTCCGGTAAGGATTATTCTCTGGGGAGCTTTGGTACTGTTTTCTACCTCACTAATATTGGAGGGGAAGCACGTTATATTCGCGTGGCTGGGCTATGCGGGATCTGCATTGTTGATCATTGGCCATCTTCTGAATCTGTACATCTGTCAGATCGCCCCTAAATTGAAGGTTCGGGTTTCTTAATCTTTTCATTTATCGTATTCTACTTCGAACCGGCTCAGATCAGGCCTCACGGATCTCTTTCTGTCCAGTTCATACTCAAAGATCGTTTTTCCTAAATTAGCCATGAATGGAAAGCCAATCTCGTCGTAATCATATTTATTGTCATTGAAAATCTGATCTGCATTGCAATAGATCACGGCGGTGAGCATAAACTCGATCCCTTTTTCGAAATCCGCGATGTAGGCGTTATCCAACAGGAAGCCGTATGCGTCACCACATTTATTGAATAATCGAATGTGCCTCGGCAAGCGCGTTTTGGTAGCTCCAAAAAGCAAAAATTTCACATAACCATCGTAAAGATCATCGGTATAGTGAGCCGGAAAGCTCGTCTCAACCGGAAATTGGGACATGTACTGATATAAAAAGCCATAGTCATCAGGCGTCAGATTGAATCTCTGGCCAGGCGGTACCTGATCCGGAAAGAACAATGTCTTCAATAACCTATGCTGTTCTTCCAGCGGGAAAAAGTTTTTACTTGAAAAATCAAAAGGCTCATTAACTAGCACGCCGTCCTTCATAAATCCTTTGCCTAAGAGAATCTGCTCAGGAGCTTTCAATTCCTTCTCATTATACCTGGCCGGCTGTTCAAATATTATTTCTCCACCTCTTTCAAAACGAATTGCATTGGTATAACGATTGTTTTCGGCCCCCATGGGTGAATCAAGGCGATGGACGATCCGCGTATTTGTAAATCCTTTGTGATGTAAACTATCATTGAATTCCTTCTGGCCAATAAATTCATACAACCTGTTAAACGCGTCGTTATCGCTGGCAAGAAGTATTTTTTTGGCATAATGGGCAACAGAAGGCAACCCGCTTTCAGATGTAGTGTCCGCATCCACCTTGGTTTGTTCCGGCCGATCAGCACCTGTGAACATGGGGGTGTACTTATCATATCCTAGCTTGTTCATTTTCTCGAAAGCCAGTGCGACAGCGGCCAGCTTCACGGTACTTGCGGGATAAAAATATTCAGCGCTGTTCACTCTATACCCATGTGTGGTAAAGTGCGGCTCGTTTTTCTTGTTCCGGTCAATGCGGGTGTACAATACCTGTATCCGGTACTTATCTGGATTATTGAGAATTTCTGAGAAGCGTTCCGGATGCTTTTTTAATAACTTTTCAATAAAACTGTCGGCCTGGAACTGTGCAATAGAAGGTAGTGCAACCAATTGTAAAAGTAAGTAAAACAACAATTTATAACCTCTGAAAACAGTCATGGATAATCCGGGCACGTGTAAAACGAAGATACAATTTTTATTTTAAAGGGCTGCCGGAATTATATTTTACTGATAGCCTCCTTTACTTATTTACATGTAAACTATGGCAACTAATGGACGAAAATAAATTACGCAGCCGGGGATGGTTCGGTAAGTCGGGAAAAGACGGATTTATATACAGGGCCTGGATGAAAAACCAGGGCTATCCGGCAGATGAGTTTGAAGGAAGGCCTGTAATCGGCATTTGTAATACATTTTCAGAATTGACGCCATGCAATGGCCATTTCCGTGAGCTAGCTGAGTCAGTGAAACGCGGTGTGTGGGAAGCAGGTGGTTTTCCACTCGAATTTCCGGTGATGTCATTGGGAGAAACGCTCATGAAGCCTACGGCAATGCTTTTCCGCAACCTTGCGAGCATGGATGTGGAAGAATCAATCCGTGCCAACCCGATCGACGGCGTTGTGCTGCTCTGCGGTTGCGACAAAACCACGCCTTCACTTGTAATGGGTGCTGCGAGTGTGAACATTCCTACGATCGTGGTTTCCGGTGGACCCATGCTTACAGGACGTTACCGTGGCAAGACCATTGGTACCAGTGACCTGTGGCGTTTCAGCGAAATGTACCGGCAAGGCGAGATATCGCAGGACGAATTTACCACTGCAGAAGCATGTATGTGCCGCAGCGCCGGTCACTGCGCAGTAATGGGTACTGCTTCTACAATGGCGTGTATGGTAGAGTCACTGGGGCTCACACTGCCTGAAAACGCGGCGATACCGGCCGCTGATTCGCGCAGGAAAGTTTTGGCACAGCTGTCTGGCCGGAGGATCGTGGAAATGGTGAAGGAAGACCTTCGTCTTTCTCAGATATTGACCAAAGAAGCATTTGAGAACGCAATCATGCTCAATGCAGCGATTGGTGGTTCAACTAATTTTGTGATTCACTTGCTGGCGATTGCCGGACGAATTGGCGTGGACCTTTCTCTTGATCATTTCAATGACTTGTGTGCAAAAGTACCGCTGCTACTGAATTTGCAGCCTTCGGGAGGTTACTTCATGGAGGACTTCTATTATGCGGGCGGCCTGCCTGTTGTGATCAAGGAAATGATAGGAATGCTGCACGACGGCGTAATTACCGCGAATGGTAAGACTATGGCCGAAAACTGCGCGTCGGCCGAATGTTTTGATCCCAGTGTGATCGGTACATTGGCTGAGCCAGTGAAAGATCTGACAGGTCTTGCTGTGGTTCGTGGTAACCTGTGTGAAAACGGTGCGGTGATCAAACCATCGGCATCATTGAAACCTGAACTGATGCAACACCGCGGTAAGGCCATTGTTTTCGAGGATATTGATGATTACAAGGCACGTTTGGACGATCCAAACCTTGATGTGGATGAAAATAGTATCCTGGTCTTGAAAAATGTAGGACCCAAAGGCTACCCGGGCATGCCGGAAGTGGGTAATATGTCGCTGCCAAAAAAACTGCTGGCGCAGGGTGTCATTGATATGGTAAGGATATCCGACGGACGTATGAGCGGTACCGGGTTTGGAACAGTTGTTTTGCACATTTCTCCGGAAGCTGCGGTCGGCGGAACGCTGGCCCTGGTGCAGGACGGCGATTTCATTGAGCTGGATGTTGAAAACAGAAAACTCAACCTGGAAGTATCGGATGAAGAACTGGCGCGTCGGCGTACATTGTGGAAGCCACTGGATATGGGTTACAACCGGGGTTATGTTAATCTTCACATCAACCACGTGATGCAGGCGCATGAAGGTGCCGACCTGGATTTCCTCAAAGGAGGTTCAGGGGATAAGGTTACAAGAGATTCTCACTAGACTATTGACCGGGAGCGAAACGGCTTCCGGTCAATTCAAAAACATTTAGTAGCGTAAAAAATGAACAGCCAATTATTCGACAATCAGGTTGCGATTGTTACCGGAGCGGGGCAGGGAATCGGATTTGAAATTGCGAAGCAGCTTGCCAGTCAGGGTGCGTGTATTATTTTGAATGATGCCGACAAATCGCTTGCGGCTGATGCTGCCCGTAAAATCCGCAATAAGGAAGGTGAATGTGTTGCATTTGCCGGTGATGCTTCTAATCCAGACATCATCGACGGCATGGTTGACGAGGCTGTCAAATGCTTTGGAAAACTTACATTAACCGTAGCCAATGCAGGAATTACGCTTTTTGGTGATTTTTTTGACTACCCGGTCGAAAATCTAAGGAAAGTCCTGGAAGTGAACTTGATGGGTTCGTTTTTATTGACACAAGCTTCGGCGAAGCAAATGCGTCTTCAAAAATCAGGTGGGAGAATATTGCTCATGTCGTCCGTGGTCGGGCATCAGGCGCACCAGTTTCTTGGAGCATATGCGATGACAAAGGCGGGCTTGGAAATGTTGGCCAAAAACCTGGTTTTGGAACTATCTCCGCACGGAATAACCATTAACACAGTCGCTCCTGGTGCTACATTGACGGAAAGAACGCTAGCCGAAGATCCGACCTATCCCAAAACATGGTCGGCGATTACACCTATGGGGAGGCCTGCTATCTGCGAGGACATTGCCAATGCTGCATTGTTCCTGCTTTCGCCACATTCAGGTCACATTACAGGACAAAGCCTGGTGGTGGACGGAGGGTGGACGTCGGTAAGCCCATTGCCCGATTTAAGCAATATGGCAGTTAAGAAAAAGTAAGATTATTATTCTCCGAGGCCCAGAAACAGCTGCGCTTCCAAATCATCTATACTCCCGTCCTTTGATAGAAATAACTCCCGTGGCTTGGAAGAAGCTGCGGGAATAACGGTCATAAAGCTTCTGTACTGCTCGTCAGTGATGATTTTCAGTAGCAAAGCTCTTTTCAGTACCATTGGAAAAGGTACTTTGAAAAAATTGGCAATGTCGGATGCCAGGAAATCGGGGATCTTGGAAATGTCATTTCTGAAAAAGCTCTCGACTTCTTCAAATGGCAAAAGTGCCTCGAAAATTAGTTGTTCGGAACGGGCTGCAAGGGAATTTGTATTGGAATAAAGCGTATGAAGGCCCAGCGAAACGGTCAATAAATGAATGTGATAATTGCGTTCATTAAGCTCCGAAGCAGCATTCACAAACACCCATCCTTTTTGACGATATATAGCCGAAAAACCTTTGAAAAGCGGATCAACATTGTGCAATTGCGCGATTTTAACACCCTCTGGATAAGGAAGTTTGTGACCGATCTGATGCACAATATCCTGAGCGTAAGAAATGTCTGCTACCTCACCAGCCGGCTCTATCATCCAGTCACCATTTACCAAACCTTCGAATAGCTGGTCCGCAACACGCTGACTTTCAACTTGTCCTAGATGCAGAACGATCCTGTTTCCGCGGACTGAAAAATCAAGGAGAAGCTGGTTTTTGGGTTGCTTTCTGGCCATAGTGTATCGTGTTGTTGAGGTGAGAGCCCCAAAGATACATGCTTCAAATTTCCACCGCAATATTCTTCACCACATTTTATCTCCACTCCAATGTGTTGAGAAGCTGGATCATGTCCTTTTGAATATAGTCGATCACAGGGGCCAGGGAGTCATTTTTGGTAGCCGTAGGAAAATAAACGGCACCTCTCAGGAAATGTTCTGTACTATCTGTTGTATAAAACTGGTAAGGACTGGGCACATCACCTTCAATCTTGAAAATAATGGCAGTACGCCCGCTTTTGGAAAGAACCCGCTGCTCCTGAATGGATGACGCCCTGATCTGATGCTTTCCGGCCAGCTTGTAGCTATCATTAATAAACGCTTTTAACCTGCCTGGGTCATTTTTCAACTCTTTATAAGTCAGCTGAATGCTGGCCTTAAACTGCGGATAATTGATAAAGATCCAGTCTTTTTCGGCCATTGAAAATGTATCCGGTACCACTTCTGCGTACCGGGAATATTCAAATGTATAGGGATGAGCCTCGGATAGTTTCTGGTAAGTATTGGAAGGCAGCTCTATCCGGTTGAACCCTTTTGGGCGGGGAACGTAACTCTGATCTTCTTTTTTTTCACAAGAAAAAATGATCAGCGCCGTCATAATCGCCGCGCAGCTATGTAACAGTTGTTTTAGAATTGGCATGATTTGAGAACTGAATGCACAAAACTAACGAAAACCGGAATTCTTTATTCCACTGTCACTGATTTCGCAAGATTCCTCGGCTGATCCACATTACGGCCGCGCATCACAGCAATGTAGTAGGATAGCAGCTGCAATGGAATCACAGAAACCAGCGGCGTCAGGATTTCATGCGTTTTCGGCACTTCAATCACAAAATCAACCATACCGGGAATCAATGTATCTCCCTCGGTAACAATGGCGATCACACGCCCCTTTCTTGCTTTTACTTCCTGAATGTTCGACACGATTTTCTCGTATGACCCGTCTTTCGTTGCCAAGAACACTACCGGCATATCTTCGTCTATCAATGCGATAGGTCCGTGCTTCATTTCGGCAGCTGGATAACCTTCCGCGTGGATGTAGGATATTTCTTTCAGTTTGAGCGCGCCTTCCAATGCTACCGGGAAATTCAGTCCTCGTCCGAGATAAATGAAATTTCGCGCATAGGTAAAGATAAACGCGATCTCTTTGATTTTGGAAGCGTTCTCGAACACCTTGCTTACCTTCGAAGGAATCGTTTCCAGCTCGATCAGTAGCTGACGATAAGTTTCCTCTGAAATGGTACCTTTTCTTTTTGCCGTCGCGATGGCCATTAACGTTAGCACAGTCACCTGAGCCGTAAATGCCTTGGTACTCGCCACTCCTATCTCAGGGCCCGCATGTGTATAGGCGCCTGCGTCGGTAGCGCGTGCAATGGACGAGCCTACCACATTACAAACGCCAAAAATGGTCGCTCCTTTTGACTTAGCCAGTTCGATGGCAGCTAATGTATCGGCCGTTTCTCCCGATTGTGAAATCGCGATAACGATATCTTTCTCGTTGATCACAGGATTACGGTACCTGAATTCGGAAGCGTACTCCACTTCCACATTGACGCGTGCCAGTTCTTCAAACAGGTATTCCGCTACAAGCCCAGCGTGCCAGGAAGTACCACAGCCAATGATCACGATCCTGTCGGAATTGGCGAGCTTATCAAGATAATTGCTCAACCCTCCCAACTGTAAATGTGCGTCGTCGGCACGTACCCTGCCCCGCATACTGTCAGCAATGGACCGTGGTTGTTCGAAGATCTCCTTGATCATAAAATGGTCGTAACCACCTTTTTCAATGGTTTCGAGCTCCATTTCCAGTTTCTGGATGTACGGAATGGTAGCGGTATTATCAAGATTTTGAATGCTGAGCTTTCCGTCACTGATCACAGCGACCTCGTAGTCGTCCAGATACACGACGTCTTTGGTATACTCAATAATGGGCGTCGCATCGGAAGCAAAAAAGAACTCCCCCTCCCCGATTCCAATGACCAGCGGGCTGCCTTTTCGCGCGGCAATAAGCTGGCCAGGATGATCCACCGACATCACTACGATAGCATATGCACCTACTACTTCCTTTAAAGCGAGGCGTACGGCAGATTCAAGCGAACCACCGGTTTCCAGCTGGATGTCTTCAATAAAATGAATGAGCACTTCTGTATCGGTATCGCTTAGAAAGACATGTCCTTTCTTAATCAGCTGTTGTTTGATGGACGCGTAATTTTCAATGATCCCGTTGTGGATGATGGAAAGCTTGCGGTTATTGGAGAAGTGAGGGTGCGCATTGACGTCGTTTGGCTCGCCATGTGTTGCCCACCGGGTATGCCCTATTCCGATTGTTGCTGTAAGATGTTTGTCGGCCAGTACACTTTCCAGGTCTGACACCTTACCCTTTTTCTTGTAAATATTCAATTTATCATTTTCGAGCAGGGCAATACCTGAACTGTCGTATCCCCGGTATTCGAGTCTTTTAAGCCCTTTCAAAATCAGAGGATATGCCTCCCTGTTTCCAACATAAGCCACAATTCCGCACATATTTTCGCAAATTTTGTTTGAGTGTATGTCAATGCTAACGTGCAAATAAATAGCAATAGAAACTGGTTAACAAGCTTATTTTTAATTTAATACTAAAAATTATCCAATTCAAATGAAGTGCTCGAACACATGCACAAAAAAAACGGCGACTTAAAAAAGCCGCCGTTTTCAATGATTGATTATTTACTAACTCATCAGGTCAGTATACAAATTGTAGTAAGACTCAGAGAACTTTTCGTCCTGCTCATCCAGCTCAACACGCTTAGGCGCATCATTGAAAATCTGGTTAAGGCTTTCGCTGCAGTGATCGTCCGCTTTCAAAACCGCATCTGCATAAGCACACCCGATTTTTACAAAACCTTCGAAATCCGCAGAGTGCAAATGGGCCAAAGCCTCATCGCTTACATCCATCGCTTTTGCTTTGCTTTGCAAATCTGCATCGAACTTGAAGTCAAAAGCATTGTTATGTACCGTAAATACACTTTTTGTATCCTTAAACATCGGATCGTTGCGATACGTAGTTTTCAAATACAATGGGATCAACGCTGTCATCCAGTCGTTGCAGTGAACTACATCCGGAGCCCATCCCAATTTTTTTACCGTTTCCAAAACCCCCTTACAGAAGAAAATCGCACGTTCATCATTGTCATCATAAAAATTGTTCTCTTTATCAAAGAACACTGATTTACGGTGAAAATAATCATCATTGTCTATAAAATAGACTTGCAGCTTCGCATTTGGAATAGAGGCTACTTTAATGATTAGTGGCTTTTCTTCATCTCCTACGGTAATATTTATTCCTGAAAGTCGAACTACTTCATGAAGCCGGTTTTTGCGTTCATTGATAAGACCAAAACGGGGAACAAGAATTCTGATTTCTGCACCTCGTTCCTGCATTGCCTGAGGAAGTTTCCTTACGTAATCGGCAACATCAGTGGTTTGGAGGAAAGGGTTGATTTCACTGGCTACATACAAAATTCGTAGTTTCTCCATAGATCTTTTAGCAGTTTGTGAAAAAAAGTTTTGCAAAATTATACAAAAAAAATCGCAATTTCAAAAGATATTCCAAACTAAGTGTAATATTGCGTTCAGTTTGGGATTTCCCGTTCCAAAATTTTCCAGCCTGTCACCACTAGTTGCCCACACAGATTATAAAGCAATAGTACGGCACCGGTTACTCCCTCAGATTTTACTTTTTCCATGGAAGTATTTACTTCAGTCAAAAGCCTTCGGAATTTTCTTGATCAGCAAATATTACAACAAAAAACCATTGGCCTGATACCTACCATGGGTGCCTTGCACGAAGGTCACATTTCGCTCATCGAGGCTTCCAAAACAGACAATCACATTACCGTTTGCAGTGTTTTTGTCAACCCGACGCAGTTCAACAATGCTGAGGATCTTCTCAAATACCCCAGGACGCTCGAAGCGGATTGTGTCATGCTGGAAAACGCCGGTTGTTCGGCCGTATTTGCGCCCTCAGTGGAAGAAATGTACCCGGAACCTGCTGTGCTCAAAATCAATTTCGGCTCGCTCGAAAGCGTAATGGAAGGCGCTTCAAGACCGGGACATTTTAATGGCGTGGGGATCGTGGTATCCAAGCTGTTTAATATCGTCCGTCCCCACCATGCTTATTTTGGTCAAAAAGATTTACAGCAGGTTTCGGTTATCAGAAGATTGATCACTGATCTCGCATTCGATCTTAAACTCGTTGTATGCCCCACTATCCGCGAAACGGATGGATTGGCGATGTCATCGCGAAACAGACGGCTCAATGATGAAGAAAGAGCCATTGCACCTCACATCCATCGTATTTTGACGACCTCAAAAAATAATCTGCTCGCAGGTAAGCCTGTAAAGGATGTTATAAAGTCCGCACACGGCGAGTTTGCAGGTATTAAGGAATTTACACTCGATTACTTTGAAGTGGTGGACGTGAAGACTTTGATGTCCATTGAAAGTATTGGTGCTGAAGATAGTAACGCCATTTGTATCGCAGCGTTTCTTGGGCCGGTGAGGTTGATTGATAATGTTGTTTTTTAAATTGTGAGACTGAGCGGACGGGACCGCCGGGCGGTCCCGTCCGCTCAGTCTCACAAAAGTATTACGACAATTTCCAGTCGCCGCGGTATTTGCGTTTTACGAACTGGTTGGCTTCGTCAAAGTTGGTGATTTTCATATTGTTACCATCCCATAGCAATTTCTTACGACCTGGATAGTCAAATCCTTTTCCATCAGCCTTTGCCTGACGCAGGTTATAGCTTCGGATACCCAGGTTACCCATGATCACCGTTTCTGTCAAAGGTCCGGCGTAGTCGAACGACGAAGTTAGCACCTTGTGCTCTTTGCTGTTGAAACCTGCTTTACAAGCGTCTGACCATGAAACGTGGTGACCGAACTCAGGCATGGTGGTGTATTTGTTTCCAAAATCACCTGGCTTGTATTCCAGCTTGGTTCCGTCTTTCAGATATACTTTGGGAGCAACACCGTACGTTCCGCAGGTCATTACCCCTTTTTCACCGATCAAAAGAACACCATTACTGCTGTCCGGCTCTCCCAGCGGATCATTTGCAGGAATCAGATCCGGGTGGAATGGACGAAGACCGCCATCATGCCAAGTCAATGTAACTTCTGATTTGTTGACTTTGTTAGCCGGGAATTTCAATTGTACTCTCGATGATGGCGGGCAGCCTTCAGGAATGTACTCAGCGGTCCAGTCTTTGATGAAAACCTGGCCCACGCTACATTCAAGTTCGGTAGGATAGCCTAGTCCCAATGTACGGAAAGCAGGGTCGATCAGGTGGCAGCCCATATCGCCCAATGCACCGGTACCGAAATTCCACCATCCACGCCATTTGAACGGGTGCCATGCCGGATTATAATCCACCCATTCTGCAGAACCTACCCAAAGATCCCAATCAAGATCTGCAGGAACTTCAAATTTGCCTGTTGGGACAGGGATACCTTGTGGCCATACCGGACGGTTTGTCCACACGTGTGCTTCGTGTACATTACCGATCAACCCTTTGTTGAACCATTCTTTCATCTGGTTCTGGGCAGGATTGGATGCTCCCTGGTTACCCATTTGCGTTACTACCTTGTATTTGCGGGCGGCTTCGGTCAGCATCCGCGCTTCGTAAATATCGTGCGTCAAAGGCTTCTGGACATACACGTGCTTACCTCTCTGCATGGCAGCCATAGCGATAATGGCGTGCATATGGTCGGTAGTAGAAACTGTTACCGCGTCAATGTCCTTTTCCATTTCGTCGAACATCTTACGAAAATCCTTGTATTTTTTGGCGTCAGGGTGCAGCTCGAAATTCTTTTTTACCTGTGCCTGCCCCCAGTCCACGTCACAAAGTGCTACCAGATTCTCAGCGCCTTTGTTCCATGCGTTGTTGGTGTCAGAAAAACCTTTACCGCCCACGCCGACACCGGCAATATTGAGCTTATCGCTTGGAGCGCGATAGCCCTTGCCCAGCACATGGCGGGGAACAATAAAAAAACTGCCAATTGCTGCTGCCGTAGTCTTTTGCAAAAAGTCGCGGCGGTTCACATCTTTCGGTTTATTTTCTGTATTCATCGGTTTAGTAATGAAAAAATAAAGTTGATAATAAAGTTTAAAGCATTCTTTACCGGAATATTACTGAATAGTACTAATTCACGCTTAAATATAATGATGTTCCCCGCAAAGTGTCGGGCATCAGACCGGTTCATTGAAATAAATCTTGTAATTAATATCATTAATCTATGTCCGGGAAGTACAATACAATGGCCTTTCAGTCACGGGAACCCTTCCTAAAACCACTATGTTTTGAAGGCTGGGTATTAATCCTGTAACTTTGGGAATTAATGCATCTTTAAAATAGAATCTCGACTTACAACACCGGGTAATGCAAATAACCATCATGAAATCGAAGATTCACCGGGTGAAGGTGACTCAGGCGGAATTGAATTATGTAGGCAGTATCACCATTGATGAAGATCTGATGGACGCTGCGGGATTGCTGGAAAACGAACAAGTACATATTGTCAACAATAACAATGGCGAACGCTTTGTAACTTACGTCATTAAGGGAGAAAGAGGTACCGGCATGATCTGCCTCAACGGCGCGGCTGCCAGGAGAGTACAGATCGGTGATATCATTATTATCATCGCATATGGCTCCATGACCCAGGAAGAGGCCAAAACCTTCAAACCAATGGTCGTTTTCCCGGATCACAACAACCGTCTGGTTGTGTAATCCAGCCATATCCAAAACTAACACTGCACATATTAAGGAGTAGCTATGAAGAACGTCTTACGTTACACGATATCGCTTGTGCTAGCAGGCGGCCTGATCTGGTTTGTTTTCAAAGACATCAATTTGTCCGAGATGCTCGACCGGTTTGCCAAATCCGACTGGCGATGGATAGCGGTTTCCTGCTTTTTCCTGCTATGTGCCCACGTTACCCGCGCCTGGCGCTGGGGAATGTTAATGGAGCCGCTAGGCCACAAACCCGGGCTGGTAAATAGTTCAGTGTCAGTATTAACAGGGTATTTTGCCAACTACATTGTCCCAAGAATGGGCGAGGTAACGCGCTGTGGTACATTATATCGCCTCGAAGGCATTCCGGTGAACCTCAGCTTTGGAACTGTTGTCGCGGAACGGATTTTCGACGTGATCATCCTCCTAATATTAATCGGCCTGAATTTCATTCTGGAATTCGAACGGCTGAGCACATTCTTTACCGATTTTTTCCAAAGTAAAATTGGGGGTAGCCAAGGTGGATCGGGAAGCGGTCTGTTACTCGGTATATTGGTAGGCGGCTTGGTTTTGGTAGCAGTAGCTGGTTTTATTTTGTTCAAAAATGTCGCTCTGAGAAATAAGATGCAGCAAAATGCGATCATTGCCAAGATTGTCAGTTTTGCGCAAGGAATGCTGGAAGGGCTGCTAAGCGTTCGCAAACTGCGGAGTCCGGGATTATTCATCCTCAGCACTTTAATGATTTGGGTGCTTTATTTCCTGATTTCATACGTACTATTCTTTTGTATCCCCGAAACCTCAGATCTGGGCCCACTGGCCGGCCTCACCTTGCTGGTAGTAGGCGCGATAGGCATGACGGCCCCCACACAGGGAGGTATCGGCGCATACCACCTGCTCGTCGGGAACGTTATGGTTCTTTACGGATTGTCACAAAATGATGGTATTACGTTAGCCACTTTCATTCACGGGGCACAAATGATATTTATGCTGCTGATTGGCGCACTGGCCTTTTTGTATGTTTTGGTACAAAACAAAAAAGCATTGCCAGAGCCCGAACAAGTGTCTGCCGGGAATTAATTTAAGAACTTACAATAGTCTGGGAGAATGGAAACCAAGTATGATACCATATTCCATTTCTATAATCCTATACCGCTTTAACAATGAATTTTACAGAAAGCAAGATCCTCAGATTAGAAGAAGCCATATCTACCATTGAAGACTGGCAGCGTGCTGGCCAAAAGGTGGTTTTCACAAATGGATGCTTCGATATTGTACATCTCGGACATATTGATTATCTTGAAAAAGCACGCGCACTCGGCGACAGGCTCGTATTAGGCCTTAATACAGACGCTTCTGTAAGCAGATTAAAAGGCCCGTTACGCCCGGTGGTCAATGAGTATGCAAGAGCAAGATTGATGGCTGCTTTATCTTTTATAGATGCTGTCATTTTGTTCGACGAACCGACGCCAAGTCAGTTGATTGAGGCAGTAAGACCTGACATTTTGGTCAAAGGAGACGATTATACTGTCGAAAATATTGCTGGCGCGGATTTTGTTTTAGGTAAAGGAGGTGAGGTAAAAACGATAGCCCTTGTCAAAGGATATTCGACTACCGCATTGATTGAAAAGATAAAACAAGGATATAAATAAGATAACTATGGCAGGTGCATATTTGATTGGTATACTCGTGATGGTCATTAGCCTTTACGTGCAATGGCGATTGAAGAGTAAATTTGAAGAGTATTCTCAGGTAGGCCTGAGCAATGGTATGAGCGGAAAGGAAATCGCGGAAACCATGTTGCGGGAAAGTGGCATTTATGATGTCAGGGTAGTATCTGTTGAAGGACGGCTGAGCGACCACTATAATCCTCAGGATAAAACGGTTAACCTTAGCCCGGACGTGTTTTACGGCCGCAGCGTATCGGCTGCTGCGGTAGCTTCTCACGAATGCGGACACGCGGTACAGCACGCGACGGCCTATAAATGGTTGCAGTTCAGGTCGCAAATGGTGCCTTTTCTGAGCGTTTCGTCACGTTATATGCAGTGGGTAATCCTTGGTGGTATCCTATTGCTGAACACTACGCCTATTCCGCTGACCATTGGTGTTGCGCTATTTGCAGCTACTACTTTGTTCAGTTTCATCACACTTCCTGTGGAATATGATGCAAGTAACAGAGCATTGGCCTGGATCCAGAAAAACAGGATTGTGAACGAGAAAGAGTACATTATGTCCGCAGATGCTCTTAAATGGGCCGCAAGGACATACCTGGTCGCTGCTATCGGTTCATTGGCTACTTTACTTTACTATGTAAGCCTTTTAATGGGCCGTCGGGACTAGCCTTCGGCTTCGCTCAGGCTGACATTGTTCACGTCAGCCTTATAATGTAAAAAAGTGTCAGTCTGAGCGGAGCCGAAGAACGACACTTTTTTATTTTTTACGCTGGTTCCAGTACACTACGACATTATGCGTAGCGCGGCCGGAGGCGATAATGTCCAAATCGCCATCTCCGTCCAAATCGGCAGGCAGCAGGTCTTCGCAGGCTATCTTGATCTTTTCATCTAAAACGTACTCCTGCCATTTTTTGCCTTCCGGGTCGGAGCCCACGAAAATCCTTACTCCTGTTTCCCCGAGCACATTCGGGTTGCGCCAGCCCATTACCACCTGGTCCCTGCCCTGCCCGAAAAAATCAGCGCATGCCAACGCGTGGCCTTCTTTAATCTTATCTGTTAATACCGTGCGATTGTCTTTGGAATACACCACCAGCGAACTTCCATGCATGGGCTCAATAGCTGCAGTAAACAACTGATTTTTCCCAAGGCTTCCCGTCCTGATCTCTCCTACTCCAGAACCTGCTACCATCCAGTTTCCCGACGGTGCCCATCCATCCGCACCATTCAAAAATACTTGCACGCCTTCCTTTCCCGCAATCGAAAGTCCCAAAATCCTGCCTGGCACCTCCATAGGCTGCATATTATGGGTCATGTGCATATTGGTTTCCACTAGTTCATAGCCCCAGATCGTTTTGCGGTTCTCAGGCACGTCGAAAATGATCAGTTTCACTCCTACACCTTCGCCGGCCGCATTTCCCTCGCCATGCAGCGGAAGTACCGCCAGTTGGAAACCACCATCTGCTTTCTTAACCCACTGCATCCGATGGATCGTAACCTCGTGATGCAGGCGCACCGGCTCCCAGGCCTGTGTCCGGTCGTCAGGAGCGGCGAGGTAAAATACAGCTCCCGATTGTTTCAGGTTTTTGGTTTCGGAAGGGTTCCATTGTGCGCCTACTGCTATTTCCACCTTTCCGTCGCCGTCAATGTCACGAGCTGCGATACATACATTATCCTGCTCGGTAAGGTCTTTGGCGATCACATATTTTGTCCAAGGCTGGCCTTTCTTCCCGGGGTTTTTATACCAAACAATTTCCTTTTTATCAGCCAACAGAATATCCGGCTTTCCGTCACCATCCACATCTCCCTGCGCGACGCCATAGCCAATGCTGATTTTATCGTCGATCAATTCACCATTGAATGTAGCTGTTTGCGCAAAACCCCTTTCCGCCGACAGAAAAGCCATGAAAGCTAATAATTGTATCTTCATAATTCTCACCTATTTTTTCACAATATACTTCAAAAAGAAGTGTCTGAACTTTGAAAAAAGAGTTTTTTGTGTGGCTTTGCCCTGCTTTGCATACTTTTGTAAATTAATGTGAACCAATTTACCATACATGAAAACTGTCCCTTTACATCAAGTTCATATCCGGTTAGGCGCTAAAATGGTCCCGTTCGCGGGTTTTGAAATGCCTGTGCGCTATTCTTCGGATCTGGACGAGCACCACACTGTAAGAAATAATGTCGGCGTTTTCGACGTGTCACATATGGGAGAGTTTAGTGTAAAAGGGCCGAAAGCATTGGACCTGATACAAAAAGTGTCGTCGAATGACGCTAGTGCATTGTACGACGGCAAAGTTCAGTACAGCTACCTCCCCAATGCAACCGGCGGAGTGGTGGACGATTTACTGGTTTACCGCATTAAAGAAGACGATTATATGCTGGTAGTGAATGCTTCCAACATTGAAAAAGACTGGAACTGGATCCAGAGCCAGAACACAGAGGGTGTCGCAATGGAAAATCTTTCCGACGCGCTTTGCCTTTTTGCAGTGCAGGGGCCCAATGCTACCGCTACTTTGCAAAAACTAACTTCGGTCGATTTACCCTCCATGGAATATTATACCTTCCAGATCGGAGAAATGGCTGGTATTGCGGATGTCGTGATTTCAGCAACGGGTTATACAGGTGCAGGCGGATTTGAAATATATGTTAAAAATGAGGACGCCGAAAAAATGTGGGATGCCATATTTGAAGCTGGCGCTGAATTTGGAATAAAACCTGTTGGCTTAGGCGCAAGAGATACATTGAGACTGGAAAAAGGCTTTTGTCTGTACGGAAATGATATCGACGACAACACTTCTCCATTAGAAGCTGGCCTTGGCTGGGTTACCAAGTTTTCGAAGGATTTTATCAATTCAGAAAACCTTAAAAAACAAAAAGAAGCCGGTTTGACTAAGAAACTGGTGGGCTTTGAAATGATCGACAGAGGAATTCCGCGCGGACATTATGAATTGTGTGACGCGGACGGTGGCAAACTGGGAGAAGTTACATCCGGAACGCAGTCACCTACGCTGCAAAAAGGGATTGGAATGGGGTATGTACCGGCTGCATTCAGCAAACCGGATACAGAGATTTTTGTAAAGGTCAGAGACAAACTGCTGAAAGCAAAAACAGTAAAGCTGCCTTTTGTAAAAAACTAAATCATTTAAACTGATACCCCGATTCGATTGCACTTTATGAAACAACTTGATGTTTGCCTCACGCCTGATCTGCTTCATTTACACAAGCTTAATAATTCAATAGTTGTAGTTGCCGACATATTCAGGGCTACTTCCTGCATGGTTACCGGCCTTGCCTATGGTGTAAAAAGCATTACTCCGGTCGCCAGTATTGAAGAATGTAAGTTCTTGCAGGACAAAGGTTTTATTGCCGCGGCCGAGCGTGACGCAAGAAAGGTAGAGGGTTTTGATCTCGACAATTCGCCATTCAGCTATATGAATGAGCGGCTCATCGGTTCAGAGATCGCAATGACAACTACCAATGGAACGTTATCTATTTCCAAAGCCAAGGCTTCCGCGGTAAAGGTAATGATCGGATCTTTTCTTAATCTGGGTGCATTGGTCAATTCTCTGAAATCGGAACCATACGACATTCTGGTACTTTGCGCGGGCTGGAAAGGAAGGCCCAACCTGGAAGATACGCTCTTTGCTGGCGCATTGGCCGACGCATTAAAAGAACAGTTTATGTTATTGGAAGACGGCACATTAATGGCCCAACGACTTTATCTTCAGAGCAAGGACAACCTCCTGGCCAGCGTTTCCAACTCGTCACACGTACGCCGACTGCAACGTTTGGGCATTCAGAAAGACATTTCCTACTGCCTTCAGACTGACCTTTACGATGTAGTGCCTGTACTGCGGGGAACCACTTTGGTGGCTATGAATTAAATACACAACTAATCATTATTACATGTTCAGATTCGTTTTGCTCATTTTTTGTGGATTAATGATTCTCTCCAATCAGGCAGACGCCCAGCGGAGAACCAGCACACCCAAAAGACAGATTTTTGCTCCCAAAAAGAAACCCGCTACTCCGGCAACGCAGCAACCCGCTGCCACTCCCGCAGATACGACTGGTCAGCCAAAACCTGCACAGGTCACTGCCCCGGCAGCCGACACTACCGGCAAAATTGATTCAACCATCATTGATAATGATTTACCTATATCAAAAGATACATTAACTGAAAAAGAAGCAGAAGAGCAGCTTGAAAAAACCGCTGTAAAAACGGTCGCTGACAGCGTTCATGCTTACAAAATAATCATTGACGATATTTCTTACTTATCGGTTTGCCCGGGTACCACCATTACCATACCATTCAAAACAGACGGGCCATTTGACGAAGACAACACATTTATTGCCCACCTGATTGACGCTTCCGGGAAAAGTGTCCCGATTTCTCTTCCGGTCAAAAAAAGCCCCATTAAGGCGGTAATTCCTTCTTACAAGATCGGAGGCGAGGTTTACAGAATACAGGTGGTCAGTTCCATTCCGGTCGTGCGGAGCCAGGAAGTGTCATTGCGATTATTGCAAACTCCTGCCGCAAGGATTGAAGTTGCGGACGGCACACAGTCGGTGCGGATCATGCCTGGCCAGGAAGCACATTTGCGCGTGAGCCTGACGGGAACTGCTCCGTGGTCATTTCGGCTTTCGGATAGCACCACCGTTTACCACACGATGTCCAACCCGCATTATCTGATCGTAAAGCCGAGAGATGTGAAAGCTTATAAGATATTAGGTATTTCCAATGCCTGCGGAAGCGGTACCATGTCGGGGGAAGCCATTGTGAATGTCAATAACAATCCGGAACCGAAACTGGAACTGAAAGAGGTGGAGAAAATCGCCAAGCTTTGCAGCGGGATACCATTCCAGGTGCCATTTAATGCTACGGGGAAATACAAGGAAGGAAACAAATTCGTGGTACAGATCGCCGACCGGACTGGTGCATTTAAAACCATATCAGCTCCTGACACAACTGGCTATATCATGACGGAGATACCTGCGACATACAAACCGGGCGAATACAAACTGCGCGTTACTTCTTCGGCGCCGTATCTCGTAAGTCAAACTACCAATGTGAGCATTGTTTCCCCTACCGTCACTGTTTTGCAAAAAGATTCGCTGCGGTTGGGTGAAAACGAAACCGGTGAGCTGACGTTGAAATTTACGGGTGGCGGACCATGGTTTGTCCTGCTGTCGGACGGAACTTACGAAAACAACATTCAGGAATCGCCGTACAAGATCAAAGTGAAGCCTTTTTATGATACCAATTACCAGATCACATCTGCCGGTGGCCTTTGTGGTGTTGGGAAATTCTCAGGTACAGCGAAGGTTACGGTCAAAAGTCCTCCTGCCAGCATTACCCTTGAAAAACTGCCCCAGAATATGGTATGTGCTGGTTCCACCATTGATATACCTTACAAAACCGAAGGCCGCTACAATGCAGGAAATAAATTCGTAGTGCAGATCACCGATAAGTCGGGACGATTTGTGAGCTTGCCAACCACTGTTACGCCTACTTCCATGAAAGTAAAAATAGCCGGAGTGGCTGTCGGCGATACCATTCGTACTCAGAAGATCAGGATCATTTCTTCGTCGCCCGCCGTATCCAGCGCCATTGAAGAAATCGACGTAATTGCTCCCGATAAAGCGATCGGCGAAGTTTCGGGAAGAGGGACTGTTACGGCAGGAAGGTCTACCAGAATTCAGTTGAAGTTCAAAAATGGTCTGCCGCCCTGGTCATTTACATTATCAGACGGAACTGCCATCAATGGCACATTCTTGAACCCGTACCTGATTTCGGTCTCTCCCACAACCACTACCGAGTATAAGATCAGCTCGTTAAAAAGCGGCTGCGGGACAGGTTCAGGTAAAGGATCAGCCATCATAACGGTTGACAACTAGCAGGTCAGAATTTAAAACCGGTTCAAAGAAAAGCGGATTGATAATGGTACGGCTTGGTTTACTGATTTTTCTTTGGATGCTAATAGCACCGGCTAGTCGGGGCCAGAATGTTCCATTGGGGCATTGGGAAAATCATTTCAATTATCTATCTGCACAGCACGTACTGCAAGTTAAGGACCGCATTTTTTGTTCGACTTACAATGGTCTTTTCAGTGTAAATCCCACAGACCAGGAAACAAAAACCTGGTCAAAATCTGACGGACTAACTGATACTGGCGTGAGCAGTATGGCCTTCAATTCCGAAGATAATCTTCTGTTACTCGCCTATCGGAGCGGTAATCTTGATCTTTTGTTTTTAAACGAAAAGTCCGAACCTGAGTCCATTGAATTATGGTCGATTCTTAATGAAACACAAGGGCTGCCTTCCAATAAAGATATCAAACAGGTTATTTTCCGAGATGATCTGGCCTACTTATGCACCAACTTTGGGATTGTAGTACTCAATCCAAAACTCAGGCAGGTAGAGGAAACTTACCGCTATATAGGTACCAATGGTGCACAGGCCGCTGTCAGCGGAATAGCTATTTCAGCAGATTCATTATATGCCATTACTTCTCAGGGATTACTGGTCACCTCCATGGCGTCTACGGTTAACCGACAATATTTTGCCAACTGGAAATTAATAATCACTCCGGCTGCCACGGTTTCCGTTACCTCACGCGGCAATACCATCTATGCAGGATTTTTGGGTAAAGGCGTATTCCAAAGCCTGAACGGCAGCTGGAAATTGGTCTACCCGTCCGACAGCAAACGTTACTCGATCACCAATAGCGATGATAGGATCATCATTACATTGGACAACCGGATTGTGGTGCTCGATAAGGATGATAAGCCCACATTAATAAACGATCTATTATTCAAAACGCTTTCGGAGGCCATTGAAACGAGTCCGGGCACATTGTGGGCCGCAGATCAAAAGAATGGCTTGCTTGCAAGTACGGCTTCCGATTTTAAGACAACTTCGCCAGCACAATCCGACACGACTATTTCTCCAAGAAAGGATTCAGTCATTCTTGACTTGGAAGGGTTAACCTGGGCACGATTACCCACGTATCTTGGCGGCGGGATATTGGTAAAAAACGCCCAAAATCAGCAAAGGGTCCTCTCAACCTCGATTGGCAATGGTACGCTGCCATCTGGCGTGATCAACAGTATTTCCATTGACCAGGATGGCTATATATGGTTTGCCAGCGACAAAGGCGTCGGCTATATTATACCCCAGGACGTATTGGGCGCAGCTCGTGTAGATGCTATTTTACCTGTTTACGGTGAACGAAGGTTATTTTCCAATGAAAAATGTACAGCGATCGCAACTGAACCTGGTAATAGAAAATGGATTGGTACCCGTACCGGTCTTTATCTTTTCAATTCGGATGGAACCGAGCTGGTTCAGAAATTCACTTCCGAAGACAGCCCACTGCCATCCAGCCAGATCAATGCGCTGGATTTTGATGCAGCCACCGGCACATTGTACATTGATACACCGGCAGGAATGGTATCTTATCGCAGCAACTCGACGCAGGCATCGGAAAATTTCTCGGCGGTGACCATTTTCCCAAATCCGGTCCGCCCCGGTTATGGAGGGGATGTTGGAATAAAAGGTCTGATGAATGACTCTGTTGTTAAAATTACCGAACTTTCCGGCCGTTTGATCTACGAAACCAGGTCGCAGGGCGGCACCGCCTCCTGGAACCTGAACGACTACACCGGTCGGCGGGCACGGGGAGGTATTTATATGGTTTTCATCGTTTCTGGTGACGGTACGGAGAAACTGGCAGGAAAATTGGCAGTTATTGATTAAAGTTATAATTTAAATTCATGTGAGACCTCAGCAACTAAGGACCTCATTTTCAGATATGACAACCCCGGAAAAAACACCATACATTGTAGGAATCACAGGAGGCAGTGCGTCAGGAAAAACTTTCTTTATGAAAAGTCTGATCGACGCATTTGACAAAAACGAAATCACCCGAATCTCTCAGGATAACTATTACAGACCAATTCACGAGATTCCGAGAGACGAAAATGGTGTTGAAAACTTCGACTTACCGGAGACAATTGATCATCATTTGTTCGCAGAACACATTGCCGTACTACGCGCGGGAAGGGAAGTACACCAAAAAGAATACACATTTAACAACCCCTTGATCAAGCCCGAAATACTGATTTTTGAACCACGACCGATCATTATTGTGGAAGGGATATTCGTTTTTTACTTTCCCGAAATTTCCAGGCTTATTGATTTGAAAATATTTGTAGATGCGAAGGAGCATGTTAAAATAAAAAGGAGAATAATTCGTGATAATAACGAGCGCGGCTATGATCTCGACGATGTACTATACCGCTGGGAGCATCATGTTGCCCCTACCTATGACAAGTTCATTCTGCCGCTACGCTCAGAAGCGGATATGATCATCAATAACAACTCACGTTTCGATACCGGATTACAGGTCCTGACTGGTTTTTTGAAAGGCAAACTGGCAGAGAGAAATTGACTCGTTTTAGTATTTTTACATTAGTTGAACCAAAATCGCATACATGAAACTATCTACACACATTAAACATTTCAGTCAGCCCAAGTCGTTGATTCTTACGTTTTCGCTGGGCATTATCATGACCGTTATAGGTTTCTCCTGCAAAGACAGCGATACAGATCCGGTTGACGTTTACGAATATTATCCGCTAACAGTAGGTAACTATACCGTTTACGAAGTGAAGGAGGAAATTTACTCCTCGGGGCAAGCAGGGCCTGTGAAAAAAACGTGGCAGGAGAAAGATGAGATTGAGAAAGTGGTTTCCAACGCAGAAGGCATTTCGACGTACACATTCTCCCGTTCAACCAGAAATACGCCGGCTGATTATTGGCAGAAGGTAAAAGAATTCACGGTTCAGAAATATCCCGATAAGCTCTTGACGAACATCGACAATCAGACTTTTTTCTCCATGGCGTTCCCGGTCGATTCGAGATTAAAATGGAATGGAAACACGTATAACAACCTGGAAGCCGAAGACTATCACTACGAAAACGTGAATCAGCCGGTCATGATCGGTACGCAGTCTTTCGACAGATCCCTCACCGTTGTCGAGCGCAAGGACACTTCCATTATTAACCGTTACATTGGAATAAAACAATATGGATTGGGTGTCGGACTGATTTCAGACGACCAAACTTCCTTTGAACTTTGCCAGAACGAAGATTGCATTGGCTCCGGTAAAATAGAGTCCGGCGCACATAAATCCAGGAAAATATTAGAATTCGGACGTAGGTAGAAATCGATACTCAACCGGTTACAAATGTGTCTGAACTTGATTTTTTCCTATTCAATGTTTCAAAAGTTTGGAAATTAAATTTATCTGACTAAATTTACGCTGGATACTGGTATTAATCATATAACAAATTCAAAATGAGAACAGTGACATCGCACTCTACACAGACAAAAAAGTCTTATCGCAAACCGGTTTTGAACAGATTCGGTAATGTAGCAAAATTGACAAAAGCCACAAAAGGAGGCAGTGAGGCCGATTTTGGTGGTGTAATGGATTTTCAGAGCTAGTAACACTTTATAACTTACTCATTTTGACAGTCGATGGCCTGTTTCGTTTCAATCAAAAAAATTGCGAAAGGGGCCTAGAAATAAAAAAATTGCCTGACGAAATAATTTGGGAAGGCGGTTTTATTCGAGTAAGAAATCAAAATAGAGTTAATTACAAGTTCCATCTTCTAGTTAAGGAAGACGAAGATTCAAAAAAAAAATTTAAACCCCTCATCAGTCGAGTCAACTGATTGTGAGGGGTTTTTGTTGTCTAACATTGCAGAAACTGTAAATAATAGTCCAGGGGATCTTGTAGTAACCTACTGTATTAAGCATAAAACCTGCATAATAAGGAGAGATGCTTTCGGGCTGATCCCCGTTTATTATTTTCATTTGCCTGATAGCTTTCTGGCTTTCTCTACAAGCCTGCCCTCATTACTCCGAATAGATGGTGTGTTGGATCATCTCACCATTAACACTAAAAGAATAATTCGGTACCTGACCTTTAGGGCAGATTCATTAGTAGACTATGATAGCGAGACTTTTTTTTGCCAGATCAATTCTGTTTTGCCGGCACATCAAATCATAGTGACCCCTAGTGACATCATAACAAAGTCCTGGGTAGATTTCAATCCTGATCAATGGAGCCAACTAACATCCTTGACAGAATTCGCAAACGTTTTTCAAAATTTGTTTCACAATTCGGTAGCAAACTCTGTAAATGGTGATATAGTGGGCTCTCACCTTAGTGGTGGAATGGATTCGTCATCGATTAGTTCTTTCGCAAGGAAACTATTCCCTTTAAAAGAATTCCACACTTTCTATGGGGCGCCAAACACTCAGTTTGCATCGGAAAATGAATATGCTCAGGCCGTCGCCGATCATATTGGATCTATACACCACGAAATTGCCCCTCAACATAATGATTTTGATCTTCTGACCAAATATACCTCAATATATGGACATCCGGAGACCATGATATTAAGTCCAGCATTGCAGGGGAGTTTACTCGAGGCTGCTCATTCTCACCGGTGCACCACGTTGCTCATCGGTCACGATGGCGACTCAATTGTAGGAAATGGTTTTGACTATTTGATTGAGCTCTTCCGGAAAAGAAAATGGGCCGAATTGAAAGAACTTTTGGCCCAAAGGACGCAAAATCCATCATTTCTAAGGCTTTTCAAAAACTGGAACACCTTAGACGAAGATGAGAAACTACAAGCCGTTTACCATGATTTTTTCGGGCGCAGGTTCCAGGAAGTAGCTGTAACAGCTTCTATCAAAGAGTTATTTACGTTATTTACTGACGTTAAAAGAAACTTTAACATTTCCACCCTCCATTTTCTGAAAAGAGGACTTAATTCTATTATTCATAAATTCCTGGATAAACCAATCCCCAATTCATTGGTCAAGGCATCTGCTCGTAATTCAAACCGGGAAAAATCAAAATTGAATAAAACGTTGAGTGAGTCGCTGAGCAAAAATCTTGAAGAGAAATATATGCATAGCTTTTCATCAGTTTATAATGCACAGTCTATCACAATTAATGAAGAATTTTTCGCATTAGGCAACCATTATAATATGCAGGCATCCTTGCCGTTCTTTAACAAAGAATTATTCGAACTTTGCATGTCCGTACCTTCAAAGTTAAAACTGGGAGATGGCATTGGCCGTCAGCATTTCAGAGAAGCAATGAAAGGCAGTCTACCAGAACAGGTTAGGACAAGGCGAGACAAAGCAGTGTTCGGCTCTTATGGACGTCTAGCTGCCAGAAGGCTATTCCGAGATGCAGAAGGGTTACTACAAAATGAAGAAAACCAAGTTTGGGATTTTATCGACAAGGTGGAGTTCAATAAAATAGTTAAGATTTTGCATGACGACAATCAAAAACCGCTTACATACGCAATTTCTCAGTTTCACATCTTACGCACGATATCACTTGCTGTTTGGTTCGATTGGCTGGTATCCTTAAATTTCAAGAACGAGACAAAAAAGAACTCTAAACCATGATTAGGCTTAGAGTTCCTAGTATCAACCGGTAATGCTATTTCTTTTGGTATATTTTCTTGATATTCGCTTCTGTGATACCTAAAGCTTTAACCGTTTGCTCATAGTCCTTCAAATTGATATTTGCTAAGCGCCCAGCATTCAATGCGGGAATTATTACAACTCTCAACTCCTCCAACTTACGCTTCTTGTTTTTAGGAGCAGGCGTTGCAGTGAAGAATTCAAAAAATAATTCGAGACCATCTACTCCGTAGTAATAAATATAGTCAATCACTTCATCCGCAAAAAGCACAGGACCAGGCAACGGGAAATAAACACCTCTCGATTTGATGAAAACCTGAACAGATCCCTTTTCTATCGACGCAACCTCTTCTTTGCTCATCCCTTTAAAAAAAGTAGTGTCTGAAAGAGTAAACCGTCCGTTCGCGTCCGTGGAAATCGTATCCATAAACACCAAGACTGATCCACCTACTCCCACTGTGTCACTTGCGCCATCTTTCCCATTTACCCCCGGATCTCCTTTGGGGCCAGCTGGACCTGCCGGACCGACATCTCCTTTGTCTCCGTCGCAACCCATCGAAACAAGTACTAAGCCTACAAAGGCCATCATCATCAGTTTTTTTAACATAGTAATACTGAGGTAAAGTGAGAAATAATTGATTGTCTTAAGATGAATGCTTAACTACCCCAAAGCTATTGACTGGGATTTTAATTTACAAAGTAACCTTGGGTTATTACTTATTGCTTGGTCTAAAATTAAGATTTTACAACGTCAAAGCCTTAAATTTTTACTCTCATATTGAGTAAACGGTTGTTTTCTATTAAATGGCTCTATTTTAATGCTGCTAAAAAATTTGTGCCAAATTTGAGATTTGGCACAATATTACTGCAACAAATTAGAGGTGCCACTATAATACTATCGCGTAGAAACAAATTTCCCGGTTATTTCCTGCACATTATTGTCCTTACCATTAAAGATAACCTTATAAATGTAGAGGCCAGAAGTTTTCGGAAACCAATACCACTCGGTTACGTTAGAAGCAGAAAGTTTCACTTCTTTGTTTTCACAAATTACTCCTTTCATGTCATAAATATACAGCCTGGCTGATTCAAGCAGTTTTACATCCCCAATTTTTGCCTCAAATCTAATGAAAGCAGAAGCTGGATTAGGGCTGACGACCATCTGCACGTTGTTATCCACTTTATCGATAATATCAAACTTGATTATGTAAGGTTTCTCGGATGAATTTCCTGCCTTATCGCTCGCTATCGCCAGCAGTTCATAATGTCCGGCCTTCAAGTCAGAGGAATATTTAAGTTGAAACGAGTGATTTGATAATTGCTCTATTTCAACCTCGCTATTGTTCCGATAAATCAATTTCTCATAATCGCACTTCTCATCTTGGCACCGTTTTAAATAAATATTCAAATATGACGTATCCGCATTAACAATTCGGTCATCCGTTACTATAAAAGCAATCAACGGATCAGATTGAACGACAGCATTGTTTTTGACAAGACGGCTGTCGAAGGATACATCCAAAATGGGTGCAACGATATCCTTAGCACTTTCCGATGGATATAAATATTTGCTTTGCGCTACCTCCCAGTCTACAATCAACTCTGCTTCATTATTGCTTTTTGTGAGTTCTAAAAGAGTCGACTTGGGATCAACCAGTACTTCTAATCGCTGTATTTGTCGATTGTTAAGTGGAATAGAAGAATAAACAGTGTCTGCAAAGGGAATGGCCTCGACGTTGAGTGAGATGGTAGATTTTGTGCCATTTTTAAAGAAAACGTTAATGTCCACTGGCAGTTTATCTGCTTTGTTGTATTTGCCGTTGTTAAATAATGTAATCGCTACCCTTACACTGTCCGAACTTCCGATGGGTATATTATTTGATTTCGAATACAATAATATACTCTCTTCCGGATCCACAGCGTAATCTGGTTTATCGACTCTGATCAAATGCAATGCAGGGTCTCCCTGCAATACCGATTGATGAATGTTAGCTACATCCATATAATTGCTCGGCTCACTCAGAATTGCCTTAATGGTATTCCTTTGAATCTTCCCAATCGGTAACTTTTCCGAATCAACATTTACGAACATTTCCTTGTACAAAGCATCCAGATAGCGAACTGTAGGGCTTAAATAACTATTAAATGAATTCGCAATAACGGCAATAGCTCCTTTTTTCTCTGCCACAACCCAGTCAAGCGAAAGTGGGATTTTATCAGTGGCAGAAAGGTTTGGATTAAGTCTTGCATTGAATATGTTACCTACACCACATCCATTAAAATACATCAAAGGATATTTTGCATAGTTTTTATAACCCCTATCCGCAACAGAAGCATATCCAAAGTTAAGATCAGTAATGTATTGAGCACCGTGGCCAATATATGAAATCATGCCTACCCCTTCATTCACCTGCGGTGTAATATTTACTTGCTCTGTTGGATCCAAGCCTTGCTTAACAAAAGATGTGACCAATCCTCCGAGTGTACCCTTTTCAATGCCGGGCACCAACGATGACAGAAAATCTTTGAAGCTATTTATTTCGCTGCTAGTCTTTCCTCCATTGATGTGTAGCACCTTTTTTTTCCAGCCATACTCATCTGAAACGTTTTGCTCGTAGTCCATTACTTTTTCCAAGTAATTTTTTGCATGCTGACTGGTCACAGCGCTTAACCTGCCAACTGGTATTACAGGCACGTCTGTCTTCTCACCCCCAAGCCCCGCTATTAGCAGCACATCGGATCCAGGGTATCCAATTGCGGGAATATCTCCTGCCAATTCCGGCTGCATTCTTTCCACAAAAGTGATGGACTTTCCGAACAGGAACAGATACTTGTCCTTATTTCCATCTGAAATCATAAATTCGACAAACCTCCGGATAGCCAACGGGCTAGTCTCTCCATAGTTGAACTGGTTATAAAGGTCTTTTATATTTACAACGAAAGTCTTATACCCACCACCTAAGTTCGACGAACGGTAGGCAGCATACTTCTTAGCGTCTTCGAATAAGAGATCGTTGGTGATTATTATATAGTTCGCAGAAGCAGGTGTCATTTTCTGAAAATCTGTTGTGAGAATTTCAGTTTTCTTTATCGTTTCTACATTCTCAGAGACAAAGATGGTTGACTTCTTGCCTTTTACTCCCTGAATTAAAAACTGACCGGATTTAACTGATATAATTTTTGGCTCATCCTGGTTTGAAATATCGTAAACCGCAGCCTCACTCTTAATGTCTGGCAGCAATACTTTTTTTGGGCCACTAATATCGGAGAGAAAAGTAAAGGCTTTTGACGTCTCTCCATTCATTAAGACATCCTGTGAATAGGTAATTTCAGTAAAGCCGATGGAAAATCTCTCCTCGTTCAACGTGTTCAACGACTTGACAGCAAATACAAAGCTTTCGTTGGCCGCGATATCAGTCTTCTCGATTTCAAACTCCGCAAGCTGTCCGATAAATTTATTTACTCTTACTGAGTTTACCTTTCGCAGACTTGCCGCATCTTTTCCAATATACAATTCAATATCCCGAGAATTATTACTTCTCCCATGAAGAAGAATTCTCATCTTAGGTTTTAAAGAGCTACTCTTACTAACCTTTTTTAATTGATAGATGTAAGTAAATAGCGTATCGCCCAAAAGTCTTGCCCCGGTCTTACTAGCACCATTCTCAAAGAAACTATTTAAGAAGTCGGGTTCGATGTAAATGGCGGTACTGTGAGAGTATTCTTTAGTATTCGCCAGAACGTCAGACTGTGTGTGAAAACTATATCCTACATTTCCTGTGTCTTCAAAAATTTGTCTCGTTGCACGTTTTCCATTATTTGTTCCGCTCGTGAGAAAATACACTCCCTGGGTGCTATAAATACTCGAATAAGGATTTAACCTCGAACTCATTGGCCTATACAACAGCGAATCGGAACTCCCATCATTTGGGACTCCGTAAAATGTAATTCCCTGATTATCTGTCGCAATGATCGCTACTTCCTTTCCTCTGTGGAAAAGTTGAAGCTTTTCCGGACTTGTTAATGGAAAATCTGTCGGGAGGGAGGCGAATGGAATCTTGTGAATACCCTTTTTATTGACTATAACTTTGATATACTTCTTCTGGTTAAAATCAATCCAACCATTGGAATAGGTGGTTGTGTCCTGGGCACTGATGCCAATTGACCAGAGCAGGTTAAAAAAAAGAATGACCTGAATAACGATCGTGCGTGTTTGCATTCTCATATGAGTTGGTTATAAAGCGTCAAGATCGTAAAACTGAATTCACGATCTTGACGTTACTTTTTCGAATCGAACTTACTTCTTTACGAGTTTTCTTTTAAATATATCTCCTTTGTCTGTAGCTATTTCCATAAAGTATACCCCACTTGGATAACCGGTAAGGTCTACTGAATATCCGGTACCTTTGGCTTGTAGGATTCTTCCTTTTCCATCCAATAAATTCCAGCTCTGAATGCTCATTTTAGGATCAAGTTGAATTCTAAACGTAGATGGGCTTGGATTTGGAGATACTACCACAGCTTCCGAGTTTTCAATCTCAACAGAGACCATTCTGAAATTTGTTCTTGCACCTTCAACACCTGGCCCTGGATTAGATGGCGCATCCACTTGCGCGAGTCTATAATAACTAAGGCCAGACAAAGGGTTATTGTCATAAAAAATATAGTTTTTATTCCCTTCATTGTCTCCGGCACCATCAATTACTCCAATTGCCTCAAACGTTTTGGCATCTTCGCTTCTTTCAACAATAAAGTGACTATTGTTCTTTTCCCTCGCGGTTGTCCACTTAACTTCCACTTTATGTTTGTCGAGCGCTTTTGCAGTAAACGACACCAGCTCAACAGGCAAAGCAGGGTCTGTCGTAAGTAAAGGTATAATGGCAGGATCCCCCAGTATCAAAGTCTGATGAAGGTTGGCTTGAACAAAATTATAGTTGTAGTTCGGTATATCCGGATTGACATTGGGCAGAGCCCCAATACTCTCAGCCACAGTCTCCTTCAGAATCGTTCCGATCGGCTTCCTAACATGATCCGCAGTAAACACTTTTGAATATTCTTTATCCAAAGCCGGAGTTAAAATAGATTCATATGCCTCCCAGGTGTTACCGAGCACCACAACCGATCCCCGATTTGGCGTCAATAACCAGTCAACAGTAAAAGGGCGCCTCTGATTGTTAGTTAGCAGTGTACTGACAGTTTCATTAAACCCCCGAAAAACATTATTCACATCACAGCCGTAAAAAAACAAGGTAGAATACTTTCCATTGTCTGTATATCCTCTGCCATTGTCGGACACATAGCCATAAAAATAGTCCGTTACCCTTGGATTGCCGTGTCCATAATAGGTTAATGCACCTGCCCCTTCATTTACCTTGGTAATGATACCAGGATCAGCCCATGTTTGACAATCAGTAAATCCAGTCGCTACTGGTGCAGGACAAGGATTGTTCAAATCCTTATTGAAGGCGAATACGTCCCCAGTAAATGGACTATTCGCCGCAAAATCGTTTGCTGCGTTAAGAAGATTAGCACTGAAGGTATTTATTTCACTGGCTGTTTTTCCACCAGCTACATGAATTACGTTTTTGCGATACCCTATTCCCACTGGATTGTTCAAATTTTCATATTCCTGTACTTTGAGCAGATATGCAGCAGCCTTAACCGGATCACTGGTAGGCAGCCTTCCGTGCGGAATGGCAGGGATATCCTGATTGGTTTCCCCTCCAAGGCCCGAAACCAAAAGCAAATCAGAGCCAGGGTAGCCAATAGAGGGCACTTCATTATCCAGATTTTTCGTCCCTAAATTATACGTTGTTGCATTTCCAATCAAAAACAAAAACTTGTTTGCCCTCTTTCCGTCAGATAGTAAAAAATCCACACATCGGCGTACAGCTACCGCGCTTGGCTCACCATAGTTAAACTGATTGTAAACGTCCTTGATCTTTAAAACAAGCGGTTTAAATGATTGCTTCGTTATCGGATTAATAGTTCCGGCCCGGTAGGTAGCATAGTTTTGTGCTGCAGTAAATAAGCCTTCAGTTGTAATGATCAGGTAGTCATAATTCGCTGGTACTATTGGACTAAATGTAAACATTGACATCTGTGAGCCAGCTACTACATTAGTAACCGTGGTTGCCAGAAGATTGAAAGTAGCATTACTTGTCCTGGGAATCGCAAAACTGGCTGCTGAGGCATTTGTAATAGCCTTTGGATGGTCCGCGTCAGAAATGTCAAAAAGTTGAAGTGTACCTGCACCCGGTAGGCCCGCCAAGTTAATCCGTGAAGCTGATTGTGCAGTGGGAGGAATGTTAAAAATATAGAAATTTCCACCTTGCATATCAAAATCCTGAGGATAAGTCACAGTATAATAGGACACTGAGAAAATATCACTACCGTCTGAATTATCGTTTGACTGAAATGCCAGCGTTCCCACTCCGTTCGCATCAATGTCACCAACCAGGCTTCCATTCAATTGTAGCTCAAATTCAAATTCCTTCGGTCTAAAAGGCGCGATATTAACAGACCCCGCCTGACGTAAATTACCGGCGTCTGGGCCAACACTTATGCGTATATCACGTGACCGCTGATTACTTCGGCTATGCAATAGCACCTTCACTTTAGGCTTGACTGTTGCTGCGGCTGCGTTTAGTTTCTTGACATTAAGTGCAAAGCCACTGACCAGAGTATTGCCAAATCTGCGCGTACCAGTCAACGTCTTTCCGTATTCGTAGAAGCTATTCAGATAAGTTGGATAAATGAAAATTGAGTTGCTCTGCGAAAAATCCGTTTTATAGGTAGTAATATCAGTATTTAAATGGTACGCCTCTGCTGCGACCGGTGGATTGGCGACACTACCCGAATTTATGGGGTTGGCTCTTAAACCCTTGTCGGTGCCAAGTACCAAAAAATAAGCCCCCTCGTCAGAAAATAAACTTACGTACGGATTCATCCTGGACGTGATACCAGGTTCATTTGCGTACGGTCTGCAAAGCAATTCATCAAATTTCCCATCATTGGGTTCTGCATAAAAAATAATCTTGCTTGCATCGGAAGATAAAATATCCACCTGTACTCCCCGATGCCAAAGTTGCAGATATTCATGATCAATTGTTTGAGCCGTAAACTCAACAGGCAAATCCGAAAAATTCACTTGCTGAATCCCTTTCACGGTTATTGCTAACCTTACATATTTTTTACCGCTAACCAGCCAGCCATTTCCATAGGTTCCTTTCCATGGAACCTGGGACATAGAATTTAGAGAGAGAAGGATTAGAAGAAAAAACAAATGAGTAGAAATACTTTTGTTCATAATTGTCTATTTAGTAATGTGTAATTAAATTAAGCTATAATAATATTTTATTCAGCACTGCGCGGCGTAGAAATTCAACGATAAAAGTAACTTTTAAGTACCTGGATATCAAAGTTATCAATAAATTCGTTAGCCTGGCAATTGATTTGTCATTTTAAAAGAGCCAACATAAAGATAACCAACTAAGCATTTGATTACGAGAATCGCGTCTCACAATTGCAACTAAAAAAGTTTTAATTGCCCCCTATCAAGAACTTGTAACTAGTCATAACTTTTATTTTTTAAATTATACTATTTTCGAAACAAATAGTGTTAGGATCGTTGTTATCCTATTGCATTTTGTATTTTTCCGGGCCTAGGCCCTTTGTAACATATTTACTTTTTTCGTGATGAATACCAAAAAGTCTTCAAAAACGAGCTCCCCTGATGTAGTTTTGATTGGGGCCGGTATCATGAGCGCTACCCTCGGGGTATTGCTCAAAAAATTAAGTCCTTCTATTTCAATTTCCATTTTCGAGCGCCTGGACCGTGTGACTGCTGAAAGTTCTGATGCATGGAACAATGCCGGAACAGGACATTCTGCCTTTTGTGAACTCAACTATACTCCCCAACTCGAAGACGGGTCGGTTGAGACTAAAAAAGCCATTAAAATTGCCGAGTCCTTTGAAGTTTCCAAAGAGTTCTGGGCGTACCTCGTCGAAAACGGGATCGTTGAACCTGATACATTTATCCACAATATTCCACACATGAGCTTCGTGTGGGGAAGTGAAAATGTTGATTATCTACACAAACGTTTCACAGCATTGACCCGCCATCATCTTTTCCGGGGTATGGAATATACCGAGGACAAAAATGAGATCAGCAGCTGGATTCCCCTGGTCATGAATGGCAGAAACCCGGACGAAAAAGTAGCTGCTACCAGAATGGAGCTTGGTACCGACGTCAATTTCGGTACGCTGACAAGGTCTATGTTCGACTTTCTTGAAAAACAGGAAGGTGTCAATCTGTACCTCAACCACGAAGTCGACGACCTCAAACGGAACCGCGAGGGAGCATGGACCATTGATGTGAAAGACCGCGAAACCGGAAAAAGTCGTAAAATACAAACCTGGTTTGTATTCATAGGTGCTGGGGGCGGTTCGTTGCCGCTGCTTGAAAAGTCGGGCATTCCGGAGGGTAAAGGCTTCGGAGGGTTTCCCGTGAGTGGTCAATGGCTTGTGTGCAACAAACCTGAAATCGTTGAAAAACACCAGGCAAAAGTGTACGGCAAAGCTTCCGTCGGCTCACCGCCAATGTCAGTCCCTCACCTGGATACCCGGATGATCGATGGCAAAAAAGCACTACTTTTTGGGCCATATGCTGGTTTTTCTACCAAGTTCCTTAAAAATGGTTCTTACCTGGATCTGCCTCTTTCGATTAAGTTGAATAACATCAAACCAATGCTGGCGGCCGGGATACATAATATTCCACTGACCAAATACCTGATTGATCAGGTAAGGCAATCGCCGCAGGATCGTTTGGAGGCATTGAAGGATTACCTGCCCGACGCACGTTTGGAAGACTGGGATCTTGAAAAAGCCGGTCAGCGGGTGCAGGTCATTAAAAAAGATAAGAAGGAAGGCGGTGTCCTTGAATTCGGAACAGAGATGGTTACTGCTTCTGACGGTTCTCTGGCTGCATTGCTTGGCGCTTCTCCGGGTGCTTCCACTTCGGTTTCTATTATGCTTGACCTCATTCAGCGTTGTTTCAAAGATGCCAAATCTCCTGAATGGCAGGCTCAGTTTAAAAAGATCATCCCTTCGTTTGGCAGGTCTCTTGCTACTGATGCGAATTTTGCTGCCATAACCAGAGCGAGAACGACAGAAGTCTTGCAATTGAATGCTTCACACCTGGAAGAAGAACTGACGGCATAGTCGATAAATCATATTTTAAAGTGAAACCCTTGGCCAAAACCAGGGGTTTTCTTTTTTTAATGCTATTTCGCGTTTGACAACATTAAAATAAAATCGCCCTCCTCAGCGTGTAGGAGGGTATTGACGAATAAATATCAACAGATATTTCAGAAAAATTTGATGGTATAAAAAACACCACTACATTTGTCTACTAAATCGATAGATTTATAGGTAAACACCAACCAATTGCACTAGTTTATGAAAACCGCGTACCTAGCCAAAAAGCTAGCTCTATTTTCCCTGTTATTTCTCCCATTTCTATCACTTGCACAGGGCAACAACTTCATTGAAATATCTGGTAAAATCGTTGATAAAACCGACAAAACAGCGCTTCCAGGAGTCAGCGTAGTCATCAAAGGAACCGTTGCGGGAACCACTACCGAGTCCGACGGCGGCTTTAAGTTAAGATCCAAAGCGAAATATCCTTTTACATTGACCATATCAAGCGTCGGTTTTCAAACGCAGGAGTTTGAAGTTACCGGTCCCGGCTCCAATCTCAATGTTGAGCTCGTAACACAAACCCAGCTTGCCCAGGAGATCGTGGTGACCGCTTCGAGAGTGGAAGAAAGCATTCTTAAATCGCCCGTAGCGATTGCTAAGCTCGATATCCGCGCCATCCGTGACTCTCCATCGCCGTCCTTCTACGACGCGCTCGAAAACGTCAAGGGTGTTCAGATGACCACTTCCAGCCTTACTTTCAAAATACCCAATACGCGCGGTTTTAACATTCCAAGTAACTATCGCTTCATGCAGTTGGTGGACGGTATCGATATGCAGGCGGCTACATTGGGTGTCCCATTGGGGAATGCCATTGGCCCTACTGAGCTGGACATTGCCAGTGTGGAAATTACTCCCGGTGCTGCGTCTGCGCTTTATGGTCTCAATGCCATTAACGGTATGTCTAACCTTTTGACCAAAAGCCCTTTCTTTTATCAGGGTTTGAGTGTGTATCAAAAAACCGGTGTAAACCACGTGGGAGGCACCGGCCGCGACGCGAGTATTTTAACTGAAACTGCTATACGTTACGCAAAAGCATTCAGTAACAAATTCGCATTCAAGCTGAATTTCGGGTATATGAAAGGTACCGACTGGTTGTCGGACACCAGACTCGACCAAAACCCCAACAATCTCAAAAGTGCTAACCCCAATTATCCTGCACTCAATGGCGCTAACAATGCTGCTTTTGATGGCTGGAACAAATACGGCGATGATGTATTGGCAGGAAGCAACACGGTTTCGGTGAGCGGATTGACCATCAATGGAAAAGCCAATCAGACCTTGAATGTAGCCCGTACCGGATACTGGGAAAAAGACCTGGTGAGCCCGAATGTGGATAACATGAAATTCGACGCGGCACTTCATTACCGGTTAAGCGATCAGGCTGAAATTTCTTACAGCTACCGCGTTGGTAAAATGGACGGTGTTTTTCAAAGAGGGAACAAGATCCAGCTGGACAATGTGGTCGTTCAAAACCATAAAGTGGATCTGAAAGGAAGTAACTTCCTCGTAAGAGCTTATATATCACTGGAAAACTCAGGTGATTCATTTAATGTAAAACCGCTTGCCGACAACATGGATTTGTCGACCGGCGGTAGCGGAAGCACCTGGGGAGCAGCTTACAAAACAGCTTTGAACACTTATGCAGAGCAAAATGGCGGCGGATTAACCGATGCTAACCTCGCAGCAGCAACCCAATTCGCGAGAGAAACAGCCGATGCAAAACGTGCGGTACCGGGTACAAAAGCATTTGAAGATCAGAAAGCATTGATCCGCAGCATTAATAACTGGGATATCAAATCGTCGACCATTCCTGACGCTCCCGCTTCCGGTGGAGCAGCATTGGTTCAGAAAAGCCATTTGTATCACATTGAAGGACAATGGGATTTATCCAAATACACCAAATATTTTGACCTGCTGATCGGCGGTGATGCGCGGGATTATCAGATTACACCCGACGGTAACACATTTGTAGATTTCTCACGTCCTATCGCGGACCGTGGCAAGCAACTGGAAGACGGCACTTACGGTGATAAGATCAATTACAAAAAAATCGGTGCATTTGCGCAGGTTACCAAAGTGCTTTTCAAGGAGAAACTGAAACTGTTCGGGTCGCTTCGCTACGATTACAACCCTGAATTTGACCCAAAACTGACACCACGTTTGGCAGCTGTTTTCTCCCCTACCGCTAACAACAACTTCCGTTTTACGTATCAGCAAGGATATCGTTTCCCCGGGTTGTTCGAGGCGCTATCTTATGTAAACAATGGTCGTGTGAAGCGTGTCGGCAGTCTTACTTACATTAATGAGGGCTTGGGATATCTGGACAACAGCTATACCCGCGCGTCCGGTGTTGTTTTCAATGCGGCTGTCAATGCGGCTGTTGCTGCCGGTGCAAGCCGTAACGACGCGGCACTGGCGAACCGCAATTTGCTCGTCAAAGCACAGCTGGACAAGGGTCGCCCGGAACAAATTCACTCCTATGAGTTCGGTTACAAATCTGTTTTCCTGGACAACACATTGGTTTTTGACTTTGATGCTTATACCAATACTTATGACGGTTTCCTCGGACAAGTTCAGGTGGACGTTCCGAAAGGCCAGACGGTAGGCACTGACGCAGCGGTACTAGCCATGTTGGACGCAAACCGTGATGCAGGACAGGATCGCTACCGTGTTTATACCAATGCAAAAAACAAATACCGCAACTACGGTTCAGCATTGGGCCTGACCTATAATTTTTACAAAAACTACACTGTTTCGGGTAACACCAGCTTTAATAAAATCAAGTCTAACGCGACGACTGACATATTCGTGACCGGTTTCAACACCCCGGAATGGACTGCTAACATTCAGTTTGGGAATCGTCAGATCGTTAAAAATCTTGGGTTCAGTGTCGTTTACAGATGGCAGCAAGAATTTAATTGGGAAAGTCCGCTGGTCAACGGAACCGTTCCGGCCATTCACACCGTCGATGCTCAGGTTACTTATAAGGTACCTCAGATCAAGGCGAATGTTAAAGTGGGCGGTAGCAACATTTTCAACAGAAACTATATTCAATACGCAGGTGGCCCAACATTGGGTGGCTTGTATTACGTAGCGCTTACATTTGATGGATTGTTAAATTAGGGTTCAAGTCAATGTAATGTTGGCTTAAAACAGGAAAGTCTCAGGCTGTTTAACCAGTTCTGAGACTTTTTTATTGGTTGACAAATAACATTTTTACTCAAATATTCCAGACTGATTCAGCCCCGCCACACCAACGTTCTTCCATTCCCCTGCCCGCTCATAAATGCTGTTGGTGATTACCCATCTGTCCGCCTCGGCATACTTCTCACCCCAATACTCACCTCCACGTCCCCTCGCCTGACCATACAATTGCAGCACCAGATCACCATGGTTCTGAGCCTGCGCCCAGCCATAAGCGTAAAAAGGGCTTTCATCATTTTTGGCATAAATGTGCGGTACTCCCCAGGTATCCCACAGAATTTCGGCTTGTTTATAAGAAGGTTTCTGCTGCGTGTAGGCTTTTTCTGTCTTGACAAAAACCGGAAACGAATAGAAAATCAGGAAATATTTAACCATAGGAGCGAAATGCATAATATTCGCACAAATTAAATATTTACAGTTTACTATTTTAACATTTGAACACTGAACAAATTTTTATTGTATCGAATGACTTACTATTTCAATTTTACAAAGAAGTCTATATTAACTATTGGTTAAAGCTTCATCACCAATCTTCCACAAAAATAGGAGTGAGGTGTCAAATCCAGGTAGTCAAAAGTTGACTGAAAAATTGCGGTATATATTCCGTCTCCCGGTTCCAATTCTAAGTCAACGGACACATCTCCACGGTTGTCACCGTTAGAATAGAAAGGACTGGAAACTTGTGGAGACGAACTTCCATCCTTCGATTTAAATATCGACAACACAACAAAGTTATCGGTTTCCCAATCTGGGCTAACCCAGCCAACTTGTACATCAAAATGATAAATTCCCTTTACAGGAGCAATAAAAACATTATGCGGATTTCCATTTATGTTGTTATAGTTATTGCCAATGTCATAATTCTCGACCGAAAAAGGAATCTTTGAATAGATATTCTTTCCTATTTTTTCGCTTCCTCC